>CAZJGT010000185.1:0-4463 GCA_964545565.1 uncultured Thermoleophilia bacterium | reverse complement strand
TCTCCTTTCCGCACTGGGAGACACGGCGGTTTCCCGCTGTACCCTGCCGGCATCCGGTCCCGTAGGCAGACGCCCTTAGGAGACCGGCGCTCGGAGAAGCCTCGCCATTCTAAGGAACTCCTTAGCGAGGGCGCAAGGCCGAGTGTGACGAAAGACTCACGACAGGCATGGACAGGTTGTCCTTCCGCGCGCCGCCGGACGGCGGAGGATCGCGGAAGGACCCCGACGCGAGGGGAGCGAGCGCTCCCGAGGTCTACTTGTCGATCATGACCTCGGTCGCCTTGATGACGACCCTGACCTCGTCCCCGGCCGCGAGGCCGAGCTCCTCGGCCGAATGCCTGGTCACGGCGGCGGCCACCTCGTGGCCGCCGACGTCCACGACCACCTCGGCCATGACGGACCCGAGGACGACGCTCTTGACCGTGCCGGGGAGCTGGTTGCGTGCACTGATAGCCATGGCTGCCTCCTGGTTCGCCTGGGTCGGCCGCCGCAGTACGACGGCCTCCTGTTCCCCCTACCCGAGCCGGTCCGCTAAAGAACCCCGAAGGGGGCCATGACCGTGCACGAAAAAGGGGCGGCGGGCCCCAAGGCCCGCCGCCCCACCTTGGTGCGGCCCGCAGAAGCACCGCATGCGGGGCGTTCTAGCGCGCCGCACCTCGTAAGTCAATCAATGTCGCGTACCTCCTTTCGCCGTGGCTCCCGGTCGTCCCGCGGCGGGCTGGCTTAGTCACCGCCGCTCCCGACCGCTTGCCCGTCCGAGCCTCTTCGGGCCGTGCTCCGCGGCGGGCCCTACGGCCCGCCGGCCCTCACGGCCCCAGCGGCTCGCGCAGGCAAGCGTCGACGGGTGGTCCTCCCGTCTGCCAATCCATCTCGCGGATGGCCACCATCTTCAGCTCAGTCATTTCCCTGATCGCGTACTTGATTCCTTCCCGGCCGATCCCGGAACCCTTGATGCCGCCATACGGCATGTGATCGACGCGGAAGGTCGGGACCTCGTTGATCATCACGCCGCCGACCTCGAGGCGGCGCGCCGCGTACATGGCCTTGTTCAGGTCGTTGGTGAAGATGCCGGCCTGCAGACCCATGTCGCTGTCGTTGCTGATCTCGATCGCCTCGCACAGGTCGCGTGCCTTGAGGATGCTGAGGACCGGACCGAACACCTCGTTGGCGCATACCTTCATCTCGCGCGTGACGTCGGTGAGCACCGTGGGCAGCAGACGACCGTCGTCGCGCACACCGCCGGTCGCCAGGGTCGCGCCCTGGTCGACCGCCTCGTCGATCCAGCCCTTGACCCGCTCCACCTCACCCTCGTTGATGAGCGAGGCGACGTCGGTGGTCTCGTCCAGCGGGTCGCCGACCGTGAGCGCCTCGACAGCCGGAACGAGCATCTCCATCAAGCGCTCGTACACGGCCTGGTGCACGACCACACGCTGCACGGAGATGCAGATCTGGCCGGAGTTGGCGAAGCCGCCGGCCACGATGCGCTGTACGGCGAGGTCGAGGTTCGCGTCATCGTCGACGATGGTGGCCGAGTTGTTGCCCAACTCCAGCGTCACCATCTTCATGCCCGCATCGCCGGCGATCTGCCGCCCCACCGGCGGACTGCCGGTGAAGCTCACCATGTTGGTGCGCTCGTCGGTCACCATCAGGTTGCCGATGGTGCGACCGGAACCGACCACGACCTGCAGGACGCCGTCGGGGAGGCCGGCCTCGGCCAGCAGCTCCGCGAGCCGTAGCGCGGTAAGAGGGGTGTTGGAGGCCGGCTTGAGCACCACGGCGTTGCCGCCGGCCAGCGCCGGCGCCACCTTGTGCGCCACCAGATTGAGCGGGAAGTTGAACGGCGAGATGGCGGCGATCACGCCGCGCGGCTCGCGGATGGTCCAGCCGAAGCGGTGCTCGCCGCTCGGGTCGGCGTCCATCTCGATGAGTTCGCCGGCCGTGCGCTTGGCCTCCTCGCCCGCCCAGCGGAACGTGCTCGCGCCGCGCTTGGCCTCGACGCGCGCGTCCTTGAGCGGTTTGCCGCCCTCGGCGGCGATGAGGCGCGCGATCTGCTCGGCGTTCTCCTCGATGAGATGTGAGGTGCGCTCGAGGATCGCGCCGCGCTTCCAGGCAGGCGTCCAGCGATAGGCTTCCGCCGCCGCGCGAGCGCGGTCGAGCACGACGTCCATGTCGTCGGACGTGGTCGTCGGGACCTGCGCCAGCTCGGCCCCGTCCCACGGGGCCCGCAGCGTCATGGGCTCACCGTTGCCGTAGGGCCTTGTGACTTCCAGATGCGGCGCGACGATCTCGCTGACCCGGATCTTCGCGCCCTCGTTCGCCGTCGCGTTCATGGCTTGCAGTTCTCGCAGAACTCGACCCAGGCCTCGTCCTTCTTGCTCTCGCCCTCGCGGAAGGGTCGGCGGTCGCTGAGCGGCACGACCCTGCCGCGCCCGTCGCCGGCGCCGGCGCCCTCCTTGCCGCGCTGGTAGACGCCCATCGGCTCGCCGGTGAGGTCGATGTTGATCTGCTTGACCTCGGTGTACTCGTCGAGGCCGTAGCTGCCCAGCTCGCGGCCGATACCGCTCTGCTTGTACCCGCCCCACGGGGCCTCGCTGTACGTGGGGTGATAGGTGTTGACCCAGGTGATACCGGCTCGCATCGCCTTGATCACGCGCATGGCACGGGCGACGTCCTTGGTCCACACGGCTCCGGCCAGACCGTAGATCGTGTCGTTGGCGATGCGGATGGCATCCTCCTCGCTGTCGAACGGGATCACCACGAGCACGGGGCCGAAGATCTCCTCCTGGGCGATACGCATCGAGTTGTCCACGTTCACGAAGATCGTCGGCTCGAAGTACAGTCCGCTGCCGCTGAGCCGGTGGCCGCCGGTGGCCAGCGTCGCGCCTTCCTCCTGGCCGATGCGAACGTAATCCGACACCTTGTCCATCTGCTGCTCGCTGACCAGCGGTCCCATCTCGCTGCTCTCGTCGAGCGGGTCGCCCACCTTGATGGCCATCGCCCGGCTGACGAGCTCGCCGACGAAGCGATCGTGGATCGAGCGCTCGACGAGCAGGCGCGAACCGGCGGAGCACACCTCGCCGCTGCCGGCGAAGATGCCGATGAGGGCGCCGTCGATGGCGGCATCGAAGTCGGCGTCGGCGAACACGATGTTGGGGCTCTTGCCACCCAGCTCCAGACCGATCTTCTTCACGTTGTCGGCGGCCTTGCGCATGATGTGCTTGCCGACCTCGACGGAGCCGGTGAAGGCGACCATGTCCACGTCGTCGTGCCCGGCCAAGTAGTCACCGATCTCCCCGCCTGGGCCGGTCACGACCTGGAACACGCCCTTGGGCAGACCCGCCTCCTCGAAGATCTTCGCCAGCTCGAGATTGGTGAGCGGGCTCACGGTGGCCGGCTTCAGGATCATGACGTTGCCGGCCGCCAGCGACGGCCCGGCCTTCCAGGCGGCCATGAGCATCGGGTAGTTCCACGGCGTGATGCCGACGGTGACGCCGACGGGCTCGCGCACCACCATGCTCATCGTCTCGCCTGGTACCTCGAGGGTCTCGCCGTGCTGGTCCTGGACCATGCCGGCGTACAACTCGAAGGTGTGGGCGGTGTCGAGCATGTCGACGCGCGCCTCTTCCAGGAGCTTGCCCATCTGCATACTCTCGAGGCGAGCAAGCTCCTCCGAGCGTTCGCGAAGGAGCGTCGCGGCGCGCCTGAGGACCTCCGCCCGCTCGACGGCCTTCATCCTCGGCCAAGGGCCGTTGTCGAAGGCCTCGCGGGCGGCGCGCACCGCCTCCTCGGCGTCGGCCACGCCGGCCTTGGGTACCTGCGCGATCACCTCTTCGGAAGCGGGATCTACGACCTCGTAGGTCGCGCCGCTTGCGGCGCCGGTCCAGCGTCCGTCGATGTACATCTGGTAGGACTTCGCCTCTGACTTCGGTGCTACGGTCGCCATGATTCTCACCTCGCGGGCGGCCCGGCGGCGCGCCGGGCCACGGGTATGGACGATGGGGATGGCGACCGAAGCGTGACGCCGTCGCCGCTCCCTGGAACGCTCACAACTGAGCATTCCCCCCCATCTGCGTGGGCGTAACCATCGTCGGGTGGCCGGCGGTCGGCGGCGTGAGGGCCGTGGGGAGGGGCGTGCGTGAACCGGGCGAGCGCCGAAGCGCTCGCGTCAGCGGCGGTCGCTCAGAAGCAGCCGAGCTGGCACTGCGTCATCTTGATGCCCAGCTCGTTGCAGGTACGCCCGACGTCGGCGAGCGGGACGTCCAGGTCGTGAGCGATCCTGAAGGCGTCGGCGCAGGCGATGTGCTTGTCGTCGCCGGCCTGCCCCTTGAGAGCCTCGATGAGACGTGGGATGTTGCCCGGAGTCATGCCGCGAGTGTAGTCGCCACCGGTCCACGCGGCAAGGGAGGGTCGGCCGGCGGCGGAGGGTGGGCGCAGGATGGGTGAGGCGCCGGCTGCCTCAGGTA
>CAZJGT010000184.1:0-4470 GCA_964545565.1 uncultured Thermoleophilia bacterium | reverse complement strand
GCGACATCACGCGCGAGCGCGTGGACGTGCTGCAGCGCGCCGACGCGATCGTCCAAGAGGAGGTCCGCAGGGCCGGCTTATATCGCGAGCTCTGGCAGTGCTTCGCGATCCTGCCCGTCATCCGCAGCGTCGGCGTGCAGGGCGACGAGCGCACCTACGGTTACCCCATCGCGATCCGCGCCGTCACCAGCGACGACGCCATGACCGCCGACTGGGCGCACCTGCCCTACGAACTGCTCGAGACGCTCTCCTCGCGCATCATCAACGAGGTGCCCGAGGTCAACCGCGTCGTCTACGACGTCTCGAGCAAGCCGCCGAGCACCATCGAGTGGGAGTAGCGGAGCGCCGCGGCAGGAGCCGCCCACGGCGGCGGGCTCTTCGCTTCGGCCGCGGCGACTGCGAGAGCCGGGCCGTGGTCCTCGCCGGCATCCTCACCGCCAAGGGCATCCCCAACGAGCTGCGCCTGAGCCTCGACCACATCTGGGTCGACTACCCCGGCAAGCAGGCCACGGCGCTGGAGAACCCCGGCGTCGAGTTCGCCGGTCGTGAGGACGGCCGCTTCTTCCTGCGCCGGCCGGCCGACTTCGAGCTGGGTCGCGAGATCTCGGACCAGCTCGCGGTCTACTTGGCGCCGGCGCCGGCGTGGCGCGCGTTGCTGCTCGTCGCCGGCTTCTCCCTGCTCCTGCTCTGGAACGCGGGCGCCCGCCGGCTCGGCGCCGGTCGTCTCGCGCGCGACTGCCTGCTTCCGCTGGAACAGGAGCCGCGCATGCGCCGGGCGCGCCGGCGAGTCCGGGGAGCCGCTCGGCCGGCGTGCGCCGGTCCCGTTTCCACGCCGCAGCGGGCCTGACGCGCCACCGCCCGCGTGCGATACGCTTCAGAAGCAGACGCACACGCCCCCGGCCGAGGAGAACTCATGCAGACCGTCGACCTCCGCAGCGACACCGTCACACGGCCGTCCTCCGCCATGCGCGCGGCGATGCTCGAGGCGGAGGTCGGCGACGACGTGCTCGGCGACGACCCCACCGTCGTCGCCCTCCAGGACTTCGCCGCCGACCTTCTCGGCATGGAGGCCGCGCTCTTCTTCCCCTCCGGCACCATGTGCAACCAGGCGGCCGTGCGCGCACTCACACGCCGCGGCGACGAGGTCTTTCTGCACGCCCAGGCGCACATCGTGTTCTACGAGCAGGGCGCGGCCTCGGCGCTCAGCCAGGTGCAGCTCCGCGTCTTCGATTCGCCGGACGGCACGCTCGACCTGGAGAAGATGGAGGAGTACGTCCACACCGATGCCGATGTGCACTGGGCGCCGACGCGGCTCGTGTGCCTCGAGCAGACGCACAACCACTGCGGCGGCGTGGTGCTGCCGCTCGAACACATCCTGGCCGTGCGCGACTTCTGCGACGCCCACGGCCTCAAGATGCACCTCGACGGCGCCCGGCTCTTCAACGCCGCGGCGGCCGCCGGCGTGAGCGCCGCCGAGTACGCGGCGCCCTTCGACACGGTCAGCATCTGCCTGTCGAAGGGCCTCGGGGCGCCCGTCGGCTCGGTGCTCGTCACCGACGCCGCGACGCTGCCGGCGGCGGCGCGCGCCCGCAAGATCCTGGGCGGCGGCATGCGCCAGGCCGGCATCATCGCCGCCGGCGGCCTGTATGCGCTGCGGCACAACGTCGCGCGGCTCTCCGACGACCATCGCCGGGCGCGGCGCCTCGCGGAGGCGCTGGCCGCGCTGCCGGGCCTGGACGTCGATCTGGCGACGGTGCAGACGAACATGGTGTTCGCCGGCACGCGGGGGACCGGGGTGCCGGCGGCCGAGTTGGTGGAGCGCCTGGCCGCGGAGGGCGTGCTCTGCCTCGACGAGGCGCCGTGGTCGATCCGCTTCGTCACGCATCTCGACGTCGACGACGCGGGCGTCGACACCGCCGTCGGCGCCGTCGCCCGGGCGCTGGCGACGACGACGCCATGAGTGGCCCGGCCAAGGACTGACGCCGGGGCTTGGCGAACGCCGGGCCGGGGAGTAGACTGCAATCGTATACCACCCGGGTGGATGCCCGGAGTGAGGACGGCCGGGGCCGGGTCCGTACGTTGGCCCGGACACCACGAGGGGGGAGCTCGGTGACAGCTTCGAGCATAAGGCAGCACGGCAAGATCCGCCTTCCGCTCGAGGATCCGAGCTCGAGCCTGCCGCAGACGGCGCAGCGCATCCTCGCCGCCGCCACACGCTTGCTCGCCGATCGCGGCTACGAAGCCGTGACGCTGGAGAACGTCGCCGCCGAAGCCGGTGTCAACAAGGCCTCCATCCGCTACAACTTCGGCAACAAGGCCGGGCTCGTCATGGCCGTCGCCGACCACCTGATCCACGACGAGTGCCTGCGTCTGGCCGCGGACACCGAGAACGTCCCGGAGGAAGAGCGCCTGCACGTGGCGATGGTCGGTATCAGGCGCATGATCGTGGAGGCCGACTCCTTCCGCGGCTTCTTCGACATCCTGCCGCACGCGTTCAGGGATCCGGAGCTGCGGGAGCGGTTGTTCGCCCTCTACCTATGGTGGTACCAGCAGAACCTCAAGTGGCTCGGCCTCGGGGACGGCAAGTCCACCGTCCATTCCGACCTGCTCATGGGTCTCGCCGAGCTCATCGCGGCGGTGCCCGACGGGCTCTCCGTCCAGGCCGGGCTCGACCCGGAGGGCTTCGACCTCAGCCGGCCTCTGGCGGCGCTCGAGTTCCTCCTCCGCAACTCCATGTCGCAGCTGGTCGAGATCGCCGAACGCGAGGCGGAGAAGAACGCGGCGCCGAGCGCGTAGCGGCGTGTCTCGCGGTGCCCCCGATGCACTTGACAAGCAAGGGCTCCGGACTATGCTAACCACCCAGGTGGATATGGAAAGGCGATGCCGGTTCCACCGCGGGGCTTCCCGTAGTCATCCGGCGGTGGAAGGAGTGGTCCGATGAGCACGGTCGCGACACGCATGGGCGACGGAAGCACCGTCCGCCTGACGCGCGACGAGATCCGCGAGGACGTCGTCGCGGGCTCCGAGGCGGCGGCGGTCAAGGCGAAGGTCCCAACGCTCGACGAGAACGAGATGGACTATCTCGTCGACATGTTCTGCTGTCCCAGTCGCGTGTGGGGGGTCGAGCGCGGCCACGAGGCGGTGATGACCAAGGACGGCGGCACCAACACCCTGATCTCCTCGCGGCTGTCGAGCGGGATCGCCGCGCCGATGGGCCGGGAGACGGCGGTGCGTCTCTTCGAGCGCGCCTTTGCGTTCGACTCGATGGAGGTCGGACATCTCGACTACTCCGTCAAGCCGAGCAAGTTCATCGTGAGCGTCGAGCAGGAGCACATGGAGCTGCTGCAGCACACCACCGTGTTCCCGCTCTTCTACGGCTTCATGCCCAACCTCGGCCTCTACTACCGGCCCGACGGCCAGTTCGAGAACCCCTCCGACCTGCTGCCGCTGGGCAAGATCGAGGAGGCGCGGAGGACGCAGGAGGAGGCGCTCGAGGCGTGCCACGACGACGTCGTCTGGCAGTCCAGGATGTTCGCCGAGACCGGCGCCGACGGCATCAACTACGACACGGTGGCGTCTACCGGCGACGCCGAGTTCCTCGCCACGCTGCGCGCCACCGAGACCATCTCCTCGACCACGGACATGCCCGTCGAGGTGAGCATGGCGGCGGAGATGGTCCTCGGCTTCCACGGCCAGCTCGAGTACGACGGCACGCGGCTCGCCGGGCTCTGGCCGCATCAGCAGATGAAGCTCGTCGAGAAGGCCGGCGCGGCGATCTTCGGCCCCGTGGTCAACAACAACAGCAAGAAGTCGTGCGCCTGGAACGTGGCGCGCGCGGTGACGTTCGTCAAGGCCTGCACGGCCGAGGCGACGATCCCCATCCACCCCAACGTGGGCAACGGCGTCGGCGGCGTCCCCATGTTCGAGGTCTCGCCGATGGACATGGTGAGCCGTGCCAGCGCCGCCATGATCGAGATCGGCAAGGCCGACGGGTTGTAGGTGGGTACCGGCGATCCGCACGGCATGGGGATGGCCCACGCGTTGGCCTCGTCCATGGGCGGCATCAAGACTGCCGGAGATCTGGTAGCCAGGATGCAGCTCAACAAGATGAGGCTCACGGAGGCCAAGGAACACGTCGCCGGCAAGCTCGGCGTGAGCGTCTTCGACCTTTCGGACTCGACGACCATGCGCACGGTGCGCGAGGAACTCGACATCGGGGTCGTGACCGCCGTCCCCGGTCTCGCCAAGGGGCTCGAAGCCAAGGCGCGCATCGCGGAACTGCTCGGCGTGCGCGTCAACTCCGTCGAGCGGCTCAAGGCCAAGACGGGCCTTGCTTCGACGGCCGGCTAAGGCCGCTATGACCGCTCTCCACGAACTCACCATCTGGTGTCCGGCGTCGCCTGAAAGGAGCTGACTCACGTGAAGGACCAACTCAGCCAGGCCGTGATCGACGGCAACGAGGCCGTGGCC
>CAZJGT010000183.1:0-4507 GCA_964545565.1 uncultured Thermoleophilia bacterium | reverse complement strand
GCGCGGAGAAGTGGCCGAGTGGCTGAAGGCAACCGCCTGCTAAGCGGTTAAGGGGGCTTCAACCTCCTTCCCGGGTTCGAATCCCGGCTTCTCCGCCAGTCCCTCCGACTTCCGGGAGCCCCATGACCGCCATCATCGAGCTCGTCGACGTGACCGCAGAGAACTGGCGCGACGCCGCCGACCTCGAGGTCGACCAACACCAGCGCGAGTTCGTCGCCCCCGTCACCCGCTACCTCTGCTTGTGTCACTACGGCGGGCTGTGGCAGCCGCTCGCGATCACGGCGGAGGACACGATCGTCGGCTTCGTGATGTGGGCAGTGGACCCGGACGACCGCAGCGGCTGGATCGGCGGCCTGGTGATAGGCCGGCAGCACCAGCGACGAGGGCGCGGGAGGGCCGCCGTCGCCGCCCTGCTCGAGCGGCTGCGCCGCGAGCAGGGCTGCTCGTCGGCGGCCCTCAGCTACGCGCCGGGCAACCGCGCCGCTCGCGCGCTCTATGCGTCCCTCGGCTTCACCGAGACCGGTGAGCGCGAGGACGACGAACTGGTCGCGCGGCTCCGCTTCGCCGGGAGCTGACCCCGGCGCAACGTTTTCCCCTCTCCGGGGTTTCGGGTATACTCTCGGTCCGCGTGCGCACGTAGCTCAGTTGGATCAGAGCGTCGGTCTACGGAACCGAAGGCCGCAGGTTCGAGTCCTGCCGTGCGCGCCAGCCTCCCCTGCTGATTCCTTCGTTCTGCCGCGGGTGTGATACGTCTCCCCAGCCCTCAGCCCCGAGACGGCGCGTCGCCCTCGGCCGACAAGCGGACGTGTTTCAGAGCAATGCCGACAGAGAATCCTCTGCGTCACCGAGGATCTCTTGTTGGGAAGGAGTAGCGGATGGAATTCACGATCCCTCAATCCCTGCAGATCGAACACAGGGCGCTGCACGAGAGGCTGCGAAAGGCCACGGAGGAATCGGGCGAGCTCGGCGACGCAGCCAGGGCCGTTGCAGAGCTCATGCACCCGCACTTCGTCAAAGAGGAGGAGTACGCGTTGCCTCCGCTTGGGCTCCTGCGCGACCTGGCTCAAGGCACGGTCACTCCCGACATGAAAGAAGTCCTCGGATTGACGGACAAGCTCAAGGCGGAGCTTGACGAGATGCTTGGCGAGCATGAGGCGATCGTGGTCGCGCTGGAGAGGCTGACTGCGGCAGCGAAGAGAGCGGACAGAATGGAGTACGCGGATTTCGCCGAGGACCTCATGCTCCATGCACAGACCGAGGAAGAAGTGTCTTACCCCACCGCACTACTCATCGGCGACTACGTGAGGGAGAAGCTTCGGTCGACGTAGCGCCGTCTGCGCGCCCGGACGTTGATCGGCGTGTGCCGCCGCGAGCGCCCGTTGGACGCGCGCGACGGCCGTCAGGTCAGTTCCGGCTGCCCCCGAAGACGGCCAGGAAGTACAGCAACTGGGCGATCGACGCCAGGGCGCCGGCCACGTAGGTCATGGCGGCGGCCGTCAGCGTCTTGCGGGCGCCCACGGCCTCGACGTCGGTCACCAGGCCGGTCTCGCGGATCTGCGCCATCGCCCGCCGCGATGCGTTGAACTCCACGGGCAGCGTGACGAGCTGGAAGATGACGACGGCGGCGAACACCACCAGCGCCAGCTGGATGAGCCCGAACGCCTGGAAGATCACCCCAGCGATGAGGATGAAGAACCAGGCCTGCGATCCGAACGCGGCGACCGGCCAGATGGCCGAACGGACCGTCATCGGCACATAGCCCTTGGCGTGCTGGATGGCGTGCCCCACCTCGTGAGCCGCCACCGCGGTGGCGGCGATCGAGCGCCCGGCGTACACGGGCTCGGAGAGGAAAACCCCGCGCGAGCGCGGATCGTAGTGGTCGCTCAGTGGGCCGGCCTTGGACGGCTTGACCGGCACGTCGTGCAGGCCGTTGCGGTCGAGGATCGCCCGCGCGACGTCGGCGCCGGACCTGCCGCTGGCCACCGGCACCTTGCTGTTCCGGGAGAAGGTGCTCTTGAGCCAGCCCTGCACGGCGAGGCCGATGACGAGCGGGATGCCGATGGCGATGAGATACAGGGAGAAGTTGTCCATGGAGCGCGTTCACCTCATGAGCTGGGGCGGATTCGTGCGGTCAAGGCTACTATACCCGCCGCCGCAGGGTGCCCGGCGTGGACGGCGGCCGGCGGTGCGGTAGGGTTCTCACTCCTCGAAGATTCGGGGATGATGGGGACATGGCTCCTCACTTCCTCAAGGACGAGTACTTCATGCGGCTTGCGCTGCGCGAGGCAGAGCGGGCTATAGGGCACGAAGACGTGCCCATCGGGGCGGTGGTCGTGCTCGACGGCGAGGTCATCGCCGCGGCCGGCAACGAGCGCGAGCTGCGTCAGAGCCCGGTGGCCCACGCGGAGATCATCGCCATCGAGCAGGCCGCGGCGTACATGGGGAGCTGGCGCCTGCTGAACACCGTGCTCTACGTGACCCTCGAGCCGTGCCCCATGTGCGCCGGGGCCATCGTGCAGGCGCGCATCCCCCACTTGGTCTACGGCGCCACCGACGAGAAGGCCGGCGCCGCCGGCACGCTCTACAACGTCTGCCAGGACGCGCGCCTCAACCACTGCCTCGAGATCACGAGCGGGGTGCTCGCGGAGGAGTCGGCGGCGATCCTCAGGCGGTTCTTTCAGGCGCGGCGCTAGGCCGGTCCCGGCTCCGCGCCACCGACGACGAGGAGCACCACATGGCGATCGACGAGATGAAGAGAACGACGGGCGAACTCATGCCCCGGCTGCGCGCCGAGCTCGAGGCGCTCGTGCACCTTCCCTCCGTCGCCTTCCCGGGCTTTCCCGAGGAGCCGCTGAGGCAAGCCGCAGCGGCGGTCGCGCAGCTGCTCAGGCAGGCCGGACTGCCCGCCGTGCGGCTGGTGGACGTGCCGCGCGCGCCGCAGGCGGTGTTCGGGGAGCGGCCGGCGCAGCCGGGTGCGCCCACCGTCCTGCTCTACGCGCACTACGACGTGCAGCCGGCCGGCCCCGAGGAGGCCTGGACGAGCAAGCCGTTCGAGCCCACCGAGCGCGACGGCCGCCTGTACGGCCGCGGCGCCGCCGACGACAAGAGCGGCGTCGTCATGCACGCCGGCGCGCTCCTCGCCCTCGGCGAGGACTGCCCGGTGGGCGTCAAGGTCCTCATCGAGGGCCAGGAGGAGTGCGGCGACGGCGGCATCGAGGAGTTCGTCGCCGCCAACGCCGAGCTGCTCAAGGCCGACGCGATCGTGATCAGCGACGTCGGCAACTACGCCCTCGGCGTGCCGACGCTCACGACGTCGCTGCGCGGCATGGCCGCCTCTGACGTGGAGGTCGAGACGCTCGAGGGCGCCGTGCACAGCGGCATGTTCGGCGGCCCGGCGCCCGACGCGCTGATCGCACTCACGCGCATGGTCGCCACGCTGCACGACGCCGAGGGCAACGTCGCCGTGGAAGGCCTGGCGACGGCGCGGTACGACGGCGCCGAGTACGACGAGGCCGACTATCGCGTCGATGCCGGCGTACTGCCCGGCGTCGACCTCGTCGGCGACGGCAGCATCGCCGAGCGGCTGTACGCCCGACCGTCGATCAACGTGATCGGCATCGACGCGCCCGCCGTGGACGGCGCCGCCAACGCACTCGTCCCCAGAGCCCGGGCGCGCGTCAGCGTACGCCTCGCGCCCGGTCAGGAGCCGACCGACGCGATGCAGGCCGTCAAGGCCCACCTCGAGACCAGCGCCCCTTGGAACGTCCGGGTGAAGGTCACACCCGGGACCACCGGCGAGGGCTTCCTCGCCAAGACGGACGGCCCAGCCTACGCGGCGGCGACCAAGGCGATGGCCGCCGCCTACGGTAGGGACGTCGTCCACTACGGCGAGGGCGGCTCGATCCCCCTGGTCGCCGCCTTCCACGCCGCGCTTCCGGAGGCCGAGATCGTCCTCTGGGGCGCCGAGGAGCCGCGCTGCAAGATCCACGCCCCCGACGAGAGCGTCGACCTCGCCGAACTCAAGCGCTGCACACTCGCGGAAGCGCTGTTCATCGAAGGGATGGCCGCCAAGCGCTGAGCCCGTCGTGACGCAGCGCCCGGCCGCTCACGACCGCGCCCGGCCCTGTCGTATACTGGTCGTCCGCTCCGGGGACGCACGCCCCCGGGGTCCGCGGAGAGGTGTCCGAGCTGGCTTAAGGAGCGCGACTGGAAATCGCGTGGGCGGGGTTGACCTGCCTCGAGGGTTCGAATCCCTCCCTCTCCGCCATCGATTCGGATCACCAGCGCGCCAAGACCACACACCATGTTCGCCGAGGGCGTGAAGGACGAGCACGGGTCCACGCGCGGGCACGTGGGGACGTTCGTGCAGGCTCGCCCGCGCGAGTGAGGCCAGCCGAGGCCGCGTGCTACACTACCGGTCCGCGGCCCCGCGCCCGTGCGCGCGGCGCGCCGCCGCCTCGCGGAGAGGTGGCAGAGCGGTTGAATGCGGCGGTCTCGAAAACCGTTA
>CAZJGT010000182.1:0-4572 GCA_964545565.1 uncultured Thermoleophilia bacterium | reverse complement strand
GTGCTCCACGACGACGAGGGGACGCCTCCTGCGCGCAGGAGACACCCCCTCGTCGCCGTCTGCGAGGTCGGCGCGGTTAGGCGTCGCCCTGCGCCATGACGAAGTCGACCGCGTCCCCCACGGTCTTGATCTGGGCGGCCTCTTCGTCGGTGATCTTGATGCCGAACTTCTCTTCCATGGTCATGACCAGCTCGACCAGGTCGAGGGAATCGGTCTCGAGGTCTTCCTGGAAACGGGCGTCCATGGTGACTTTGTCCTCGTCCACGCTCAGGGTCTCGACGAGGATCCCCTTCACGTGCTCAAACACCTCTTCGCGGGTCATGTGACGAACCTCCGGGCGAGTTTGGGAGAGTCTACACCGACGTGCCCGACGTCCCAAGCTCGCGGGCGATGGTCGGGAGCAGGTCGCTGACGGCGCCGCGCCGGCCCATGCGGACCGCCTGGGCGATACCTCGGGCGCGGGAGTTGCCGTGCGCGATGACGACCGGGGCGTTCATGCCCACCAGCAGCGCGCCGCCGAACTCCTCGGGGCTCAGTGCGTCTCGCAGCACCTGCAGGTCCTTCTGCAGCAGCAGGCCGCCGAGCTTGGTCTTCGGGCTCCACATGATGGTGGCCTTGAGCGCGCCGAGGATCGCCCTGGCCGAGCCCTCGATGGTCTTGAGGCCGACGTTGCCGGTGAACCCGTCGGTGACGATGACGTCGACCAGGCGGTTCATGATGTCCCGGCCCTCGATGTTGCCGTAGAAGTGGGCGATGCGCTCCTCGGTGGCGATGAGCCGATGCGCCTCGATCACCTCGGGCGTCCCCTTGGTCGGCTCTTCGCCGATGCTGAGCAGGCCGATGGTGGGCTCCGGGATGCTCATGACTTCGCGGGCGAACGCCTGGCCCATGATCGCGAACTGGCGCAGGAACTCGGCGCGCACCTCGGCGTTGGCGCCGACGTCGAGAAACGCGACCGGCGCGGGCATGGCCGGCATGATGGTGCAGATGGCCGGCCGCTTCACGCCGGGGATGCGGCGCACGTGGAGCACGCTGGCGGCGACGACGGCGCCGGTGTTGCCGGCGCTCACGAAGGCATGGGCCTCGCCGGCGTGTACCAGCTTGAGGCCGACGACGATGCTCGAGCCGGTCCTGGTGCGAGCCGCCGTGGCCGGCTCCTCGTCGTAGCCGATCACGTCGGGGGCGTGCACGATGCCGACGTGCTGCACGCCCGCCGGCAGCAGACCTCGCAGGCGAGCCTCGTCGCCGACCAGGACCACGTGGAGCTGCGGGCCGGCGGCGTCGAGCGCGCCGCGGACGATCTCGTCCGGCGCGTTGTCTCCGCCGGAGGCGTCGACCACCACGCGCACGACGCGATCGTCCTCGATGGCGCTCCACGCATCGGTCACCCAATGGGGCGACGTATAGGGACGGCCTCTCTCGCCTCTCATGCCTGCAGGTCGCGGACCAGGCCGTCGACGTCGACCGCCTCGTCGATGAGGTCGGCGATGAGCTCGATCTTGGCTCGATCCTTGACGCGCAGGCGTCCGAACAGGCGCCGCAGACCGTCGGCGGCGGACACGGTGTCGACCTCGACGGACACCAGGGCGACGCCGCGCTGCTCCGCCCGCTCGATCACGGCGGGGCTGGGGACGTAGTTGCCGGTGAGCACCACGGCCACGGTGGGCGTGTCCAGTGCGGCGAGGATGATCTCGGCGCGGTCGCCGCCCACGATGACGACCTTGTCCGGGGTGAGCTGGAAGTAGCGGAGCGCGTGCTCCGAGCTCATCGCGCCGATCATGTACGTCTCGACCAGGCGATCGCCGTAGCGCTCGCCACACACGTAGGTGCCCTGCAGGGCCTCGACGATCTCCTCGACGGAGACCGCGGAGAGCATCGCCTTCGAGACCAGCGCGCCGTAGCTCACGACGTCGCTCTTGGCGAGGAAACGGGTGTACTCGTCACGGACGAGCGGCAGCCGTGACTCGGGGACCATGTTGAAGAGGACGCCGAGAAGGTGCTGCTTGAGGGCGTCCTTGACGTAGATGATGTCGTCGAGCAGACGGGCGCCGGCGAACTTGGCGACGAGCAGCGTGCCGAGGTCGAGTTCGGCGACCACCTCGGCGCCGCTGGTACGCAGAAAGCGGCCCTGCCAGATCTCGCCGAGGCCCTCGCAGACGACGATGTCCCTGCCGGCGCTGATGCGCGCGAAGGCCCGGGTGACGCGACTCATGGCGTCGACCTCGTTGCCGCTCAGCACGTCGTGCAGGGCGTCCTCGTCGAGGACCACGGGACAGATGTCGGTGAGCGCGTCGTCCAGTTCGAGCACGCCGGCGACGAACTCGGCGTCCTCATCGAGGAGCACGCCGTCCGTCTGTGCCGCCAGCGTGCCTACCGGCTTGAAGTAGCCCGCGTCGAAGCCACGCTTGCGCAAGGCCAGGCACAGGCCGACGGCGATGGTCGTCTTGCCGCCGCCGCCCTGCGTGGAGGCGATGTACAGCGATCGCAGCACCGCTCACCCCCTGGTGGGATCACTCAGACTCGAGGACGATGACCTCGCGGCCCTTGTAGGTGCCGCACTTGGGGCAGGCGCGATGTGGAAGCTTGGGGCTCTTGCACTGCGGGCAGACGCTCGCCGTCTCCACGGAGAGCTTCTGCTGCGAGCGGCGCTGGTCGCGGCGGCGCTGCGAGGTCTTCTTCTTGGGTACGGGCATGCGGTCTCCTCAGGTGAACCAGACACGGAACTGTACCATACGGGCGTCGTTCACGCTTCCTCGTGGCCATGCCCGGGGTCGGCGTTGAGGTCGGCGCCGCAGACCGGACACAACCCGCGGCAGTCGTCGCGGCAGAGGAGCTGCTGCGGCAGCGCCTCGGCGATCATGTCGCGCACCCAGCGTTCGAGATCGACCTGGTGCGCGACCACGTAGGCGTCGTCCTCCTCGTCCGTCTCGGACTCGCCGTGGCGGACGTACTCGACGCCTCTCGCCGCGACGTCGAGGGCGGCGTCGGCGAGGCAGCGTTGACAAGGGCCCTGCACGGAGGTGTCCACCGCCAGGGACAGCGTGAGGTTGTCGCCGACGCGGGCGGCGGTCAACTCCGCGTCCACCTGGTCGCCGGGCACGCGGTACTCGAGGCCCCCGTAGAGAAACGGGGCGACCTCGACCGGCAAGGTGCGCCAGACCTCGCCGGCATCACGGAAGCGCAGTGAGCGAAGATCGAATCGCCGCATGACCGGCACGCCTCGGCGGTCGGCGCCGTCAGGTCACGGCTGCAGGTCGTCTTCAGGACCGCGACCCTGCAACCGCTCGCGGCCGCGACGCACCGCGGCGATGAACTTGTCGAGGTTCATCTCGAGATTGCCCAGCACCTCGTCGGCGTAGTCCTCGGCCCCGAGGCGGACTTCACGCTCGCGTTCGCGCGCGTCCTCCATGACCTGCTGCGCGTTCTTCTCGGCGAGGCGTACGACGTCGGTCTCGGAGGCGAGCTTCTGCGCCCGCTCCTGCGCCTCGGAGAGCACGCGCTCGGCCTCCTGTTTGGCCTCGGAGAGCATCTCCTGGCGTTCTTTGACGATCCAGCGCGCCTGCTTGATCTCCTCGGGGATGGTGGAGCGCATCTGGTCGAGGATGTCGTAGATCTCTTCGCGGTCGATCATGACGCTGTCGGTGAGCGGCACCGACCGGGCGTTGTGGATGATGTCATCCAGTTTGTCGATCAGAACGAGGACGTCCATACTCTGCACCCTCCTTGGGTGGCCTTACCTGCGAGGCGGGTAGACCTCTGCCAGGCGGCGGGCGACGGCCGGAGGCACCAGGTCTGTGACGGAGCCTCCGAACGCGGCGATCTCCCTGACGCCGCTCGAGCTCAGGAAGCTGTGCTCGGGCGAAGCCATCATGAAGACTGTTTCGATGTCGGGGGCCAGCTTCCTATTGAGCTGGGCCATGGCGAATTCGTACTCGAAATCGGAGATGGCGCGCAACCCCTTGAGGATGACGTGCGCGTCCCACCTGCGGGCGAACTCCACGACGAGTTCGTTGAACCGGTCCACCACGACGTTGTCGTGAGCGGCGAGGGCGTCTTTGAGAAACGCCTCGCGATCGTCGGGCTCGAACAGCGGAGCCTTGCGCTGCGGTACCTCGATGAGGCCGACGACGACACGCCCGAACTTGGCGGCCCCCCGAGTGATGATGTCGAGGTGGCCGACGGTCACGGGGTCGTAGGTCCCCGGGCAGATGGCGGTGATGTTGCTCGGCATCGGTCTCCTGGCTCTCCTTCTGTTCACGGTCCGGCGCCGGCCACCAGGAAGGTGACCCGCGTATCGCCGTAGCGCTTGTCCCGCACGACGGTCCAAGGCAACCCGGGCGATGTGGCGGCAGCGGTCTCGACGACCAGCACCGCGCCCGGGGCGAGCACCCGCCCGAGCAACCTCGCGAGGGCGGGACGGACCTGCTCATAGGACTCGTACGGCGGGTCCGCAAACACGAGAGTATACCGTGCGCCGCGACGCGCGTCAGCCGCCAGCGCCCGGCGAGCGTCCGCCGCGATGACGACGGCGGCGGCGTCTCCGGCGCGCGCCGTCGGCACCCCCAGACGGAC
>CAZJGT010000181.1:0-4604 GCA_964545565.1 uncultured Thermoleophilia bacterium | reverse complement strand
ACCCGGAAATGGTCTGCCGGTACGTCGGCGAGCTCCGAGCGGTAGACGCTCGCCGGCAGCACGAGGACGCCCTCTGCTTCAAGCAGGCGGCGACAGAAGTCCTCGACGTCGCCGCCCTTGTAGCGGGGGAAGCAGACGCAGCCGCCCACCGGCGGCTCCCAGTCGAAGAGCTCCACCCAGCAGGCGAAGAAGTCGTCGAAGATCCGCCGGTTGGCGGCGACGATCCCGCGGTTGCGGTCCCAGATCCGCTCTCGATGCCGCAGAGCGAGCGCGGTGAGGTACTCCGCCGGCGCTGCGTTGCAGATGGACGTGTAGTGCTTGCGCTTCTCGAGGCGCTCCAGCAACGGGCGATCGCGGCAGGCAAGCCAGCCGACGCGGAGGCCCGGCAGCCCGTAGGACTTGGACGCCACGTTCAGGGACACCGCGGTCTGCGAAAGGTCGGCCGCCTGGGTGATGGTACGGGCAGGATCGACCTCGATGCCGCGATAGACCTCGTCGCAGAACAGGCGGATGCCGCGCTCGTCACAGAGCGCCGCAAGAGCGCGAAACGTCGCCTCGTCCGGGACGTAACCGGTCGGGTTGTGCGGATAGTTCACCGCCACGAGCCGGGTGTCGGGGCGGAGCAGGTGCCGCACTTCATCGACGTCGAGCGCCCAACCGTTCTCTCGCCGCATGACCAGCGGACTGACGTCCGCGCCGGTCGCGACCGTCACGGTCTCCATCGCCTGGTAGCAGGGGACGACCACGACGGCGTGATCACCCGGCCCGACGAGTTCCTGCATGGCCCAGAACAGCGCCTCCTCCGCCCCCGCGAACGCGAGCACGTGGTCCGCGTCGACGCGCTCGTAGGTACCGGCGACGGCGTCGCGCAGGCCTATCGTGCCCCATGTCTCGATGTAGCTGAGCGGCAGCTTCATCAGGCCCTCTCGGTCTGCGTCCGTGCCGAGCGCGAGCAGCTCCTCCACCGTGATGCTCTCAGCGTCCGAAGCGGTCAGATGGTGGCGGGCCGCGAACTCCCACTCACCGAGATACTCCTCGAGACGGAACGTACGAAGCGGCTTCATGAGCGAGCCTCCTTCAGCAAAGCGTAGACGGTGGTGCGGGACACGCCGAGGGCCCTCCCCGCGTGGGCGCCGGCGTTGCGGGTGGCGAACAGCCCGCGGTCGTCCAGGACACGGATGAGCTCCAGCCGCTGCTCACGGGTCAGACGGTCGCGGCGGAATCGGCGCGAGCGGCACTCCTCGTCGACGACGAGGAGGATCTGCTCGCGCCAGTCCCGCCCGGAGAGTTCCGGTCGGCGTTTCTCGACCGGTGCGGCGAAGCGCGCCAGCAGGTCGATCATCCCATCCAGCGGCGAGCGGTCGAAGTCGATGCAGAGCAGACCGCGCGGGGCGCCCTTCGCGTTGCGCAGGACGACGCTCACTGACGTGACCGCTCGCCCGTCGGCGAGGACCTTCGCGTACGGACCGATGACGTGGTCGTCTTCGGCATGCGGCGGCAGCTCGCCGAGGAGCGCACGGTCGCCGACGCCACGATCTGACATCGGATTCCACATCTCGATGATACGGTCGCGGCGGATATCGTGGACGGCGACCTCCGTGAACGGATGGAACAGCGCAACGATGGCCTCGCAGAGGGGCAGGTGGGGTAAGAGCCACTTGGGTCTGGCCGGCACGGACATGTGCGGACTATAGGTCCGCCACAGACTATTTGTCCAGCAAGCGGATGGGCGCCACGGCGATTAGCCCCGGGTATGCTGACCACCAGATGAAGACGTTCTGGCGCATCCTCAAGCTCCTCGGCGACTACAAGTGGCTCACCTTCGTGGGCTTCGCGCTCGCCTTCGCCCAGATGGGTCTCGGCCTGGTCGTACCGCGCATCATCCAGCTCACGATCAACAACGCCCTCATCGGGGGCGAGAGCGGCCTGCTCGTCACGTACGGTCTCGCCCTCCTCGGCATCGCCGTCGCCCGCTTCGTCGTCGGTGTCGGTCGCCGCCTCGCCACCGGCAAAGCCAGCCTCGGTATCGAGTACGACCTGCGCAACCGCATGTGGGCGTACGTGCTGCGGCAGTCGTTCAGCTACTTCGACCGCTGGCCGACCGGCCAGCTCATGAGCCGCGCCATGAGCGACGTGCAGAACGTGCGCATGTTCCTCGGCTACGGCCTCGTCTTCTTCCTCACCAACATCGTGATGATGATCGCCATCGCCGTGATCCTCCTGGTGATGGACTGGCGGCTGGCGTTGCTCTCGCTCGCCTTCATGCCGTTCCTTCTGCTCGTCACGGTGCGCTTCAGCAGGCGCCTGCAGCCGATCCTCAAGGCCGTGCAGCAGAGGATCGCCGACGTCACGGCGACCGCCGAGGAGAACGTCGTCGGCAGTCGCATTGTGCGCATCTTCGCGCGCGAGGACGACGAGCTCGAGAAGTTCAGCGACCGCAGCTACAAGGTATTCGAGGCGAGCGTCGCCGCGGCGCGCGTGCGCGCCGTGTTCATCCCCCTGATCGCCTTCATCCCCAACCTCGCCGTGGCCTTCCTCCTCTACTACGGCGGGCGGCTGGTGATACAGGGCGACCTCAGCCTCGGCGCCCTGGTCGCCTTCTACAGCTACCTCATGATGCTCGTCTACCCCGCCCAGGTGATCGGCTGGCTCACCGGGCTCGCACAGCGAGCCATCGCCAGCGGCGAGCGGGTCTACGAAGTGCTGGACTCGCCGCTCGAGATGACGGAGAAGCCGGACGCACGGCCGCTGCGGGACGCGCTCGGGATGACGGCGACCGACGGCGCCGGTGCCGCAGGCCCCGCCGGCGCCGTGACGTTTGACGACGTCTGGTTCAGCTACCTCGACAGGCCGGTGCTGCGAGGCGTGAGCCTCGAGGTCCCGGCCGGCCGTACCGTCGCCCTCGTCGGCCACACCGGCTGTGGCAAGACCACGCTCACCAACCTCGTGCCACGCTTCTACGACGCCGGCGGCGGCCGTGTGCTCATCGACGGCGAGGACGTCCGTGACCTGCGCCTCGCCGACCTGCGTAGCCACATCGGCATCGTCAACCAGGACCCGTTCCTCTTCAGTACGTCCATCGCCGAGAACATCCGCTTCGGCAGGCCGGAGGCGACGGAAGACGAGGTCAAGGCGGCGGCACAAGTCGCGCAGGCGGACGACTTCATCACCGCCCTCCCGGAAGGCTACGAGACGGTCATCGGTGAACGTGGCTTCACGCTCAGCGGCGGCCAGCGCCAGCGCATCGCCATCGCGCGGGCGCTCGTGATGGACCCGCGCATCCTCATCCTCGACGACGCCACGAGCAGCGTCGACGTCGAGACCGAGTTCAAGATCAGGGCCGCGCTGCAGCAAGTGATGCGCGGCCGCACCACCTTCATCATCGCCCACCGGCCCAGCACCATCTCACTGGCCGAGGAAGTCGTGGTGCTCGACCACGGGCAGATCGAGGAACGCGGCACCCACGAAGAGCTGGTGCGCGCCGGCGGCCTCTACGCGCACATGTTCGGCGACGCCGAACGGGAGGGCTGTTGCCTCGACGCGGCCGGGGAAGAAGAGGCGGCGCCGGCGACCGGCCCGGCCGACCCGGCGGCCACCGGAGGCAGATCCTGATGGCGACCGCCTCGCGCCACACCAGCCAGCGAGATTCCGGCGCCAGCCTGGAAGAACTGAAGGGCTGGCGCGCCTTCCTGCACCTTGCGAGCGAGCTCAAGCTCTCGCGGCTCGCTCGCCTCGCCTATCCCTACCGGCGGCGCGCCGCCTTGAGCGTCGTCGCCATGGTCGCCGTCACGCTCTCCAGCCTGGCCGTGCCCTACCTTCTCAAGGTCGCGATCGACAGCGGCATCACGGCCGGCGACCTCGACGTGCTGACCTGGGTCATCGTCGCCTTCATCGCCGTCAGCGTCGTCAATCTGGGCTCCAGCTATCTGCAGACCTACCTCACGAGCTGGGTCGGCGAGCACGTGATCTACGACCTGCGGCGCCAGTTGTTCGCCCACCTGCAGAAGCTCAGCCTCGACTTCTTCAGTCGCCAGAAGACGGGCTGGATCGTCAGCCGGCTGACCAACGACATCGACGCCCTCGATCAGCTGGTGACCGAAGGAGTCACGTCGCTGGTCACCAACTCCCTCACCTTCGTCGGCGCGATCGTCTTCCTCTTCATCCTCGACTGGCGCCTCGCGTTGGCGACGCTCACCGTCATGCCCTTCCTCCTCGCAGCGACGCTCATCTTCCGCTCGCGGTCGGCGCGCGCCTACGCCGAGGTGCGCAACAAGATCGGCGACGTGAGCGCGCACCTCCAGGAGTCCATTTCAGGGGTGCGCGTGCTCCAGGCTTTTCGCCGCGAGCAGAGCGACTACGAACGGCTGGAGGTGGTCAACGCCGCCTACCGCGAGGTGAACATGCGCACGGTGGTGCAGAGCGGCGTCTACTTCCCGTTCGTCGAGTTCGTCTCGACGGCCGCCGTCGTTATCGTGCTGTGGTACGGCGGCACGCTGATCGGCGGCAACACCCTGCAGATCGGTGTGCTGGTCGCCTTCATCGGCTACCTGAACAGCTTCTTCGACCCGCTGCAGCAGCTCAGCCAGCTCTACAACACCTTCCAG
>CAZJGT010000180.1:0-4632 GCA_964545565.1 uncultured Thermoleophilia bacterium | reverse complement strand
ACCGCGCCCTCATGGGCTCGAACATGCAGCGCCAGGCCGTACCGCTCCTGCACGCCGAGGCCCCATACGTGGGCACCGGCATGGAGTTCCGCGCCGCCGTCGACACCGGCGACGTGGTCGTCGCCGAGCGCGGCGGCAAGGTCGCCTACGTGGACGCCGATCACATCGAGGTCGACGCCGGCAAGGGCCGGGTCGACACCTACGACCTGGTCAAGTTCATGCGCTCCAACCAGGGCACGCTGATCCACCAGAAGCCCATCGTCTTCCCCGGCGACAAGGTGTCTGCGGGAGCCGTCCTCGCCGACGGGTCGTCGACGGACAGCGGCGAGCTCGCGCTCGGGCGCAACCTCCTGGTCGCCTTCATGAGCTGGGAGGGCTTCAACTTCGAGGACGCCATCATCCTCAGCGAGAAGGTCGTGAAGAACGACCTCCTCTCCTCCATCCACATCGAGGAGTACGAGGTCGACGCACGCACCACGAAGCTGGGCGACGAAGAGATCACCCGCGACATCCCGAACCGCTCGGAGGAGTCGCTCAGCGACCTCGACGAGCGCGGCATCGTGCGCATCGGCGCCGAGGTCAACTCCGGCGACCTCCTGGTCGGCAAGGTCACGCCCAAGGGCGAGACCGAGCTCACCGCCGAGGAGAAGCTCATCCGCGCCATCTTCAAGGAGAAGGCCCGCGAGGTGCGCGACACCAGCCTCAAGGTGCCGCACGGCGAGGGCGGCAAGGTCATCGATGTCAAGATCTTCTCGCGCGAGAACAACGACGAGCTGCCGCCCAGCGTCAACGAGCTGGTGCGCGTCTACGTCGCCAAGAAGCGCAAGATCGCCGAGGGCGACAAGCTCGCCGGCCGGCACGGCAACAAGGGCGTCATCTCCAAGATCGTGCCCGAAGAGGACATGCCGCATCTCGAGGACGGCACGCCCGTCGAGATCATCCTCAACCCGCTCGGCGTGCCGAGCCGCATGAACATCGGCCAGGTGCTCGAGACGCACCTCGGTTGGGCGGTGCACGCCGGGTACCAGGCCGACGGTGCGCGCAGCAACACGCCGGTGCGGGTCGCGTCGCCGGTCTTCGACGGCGCCACCATCGAGGAGATCGACGAACTGCTCATGCGCAGCAGTGAGGAGACTCCCGACGACCCCGTCGAGTTCAAGATCAATCGCGAGGAGCCGGCGGGTCGGCAGTGCTCGGGCAAGGTGTGGCTCTACGACGGGCGCACCGGCGACCGCTTCGACAACAAGGTCACCATCGGCTACATGTACATCCTCAAGCTGCTGCATCTCGTGGACGACAAGATCCACGCGCGCAGCACCGGCCCCTACTCGCTGGTCACGCAGCAACCGCTGGGCGGCAAGGCCCAGTTCGGCGGCCAGCGCTTCGGCGAGATGGAGGTCTGGGCGCTCGAGGCGTACGGCGCCGCCTACGTGCTCCAGGAGATGCTCACCATCAAGTCCGACGACACCGTGGGCCGCGTCAAGGCGTACGAGGCGATCGTCAAGGGCGAGAACATCGCCAAGCCCAACATCCCCGAGTCGTTCAAGGTGCTCATGAAGGAGATCCAGAGCCTGGCTCTCGACATGAGCGTCCAGAGCGAGGAGGGCGACGTGCTCGAGGTGCGTGAGGAGGACGACGATCTCCTCCGGGCCGCCGAGGAGCTCGGCATCGACCTCAGCGCCGGCATGCGTCGTCAGCAGGCCGAGGCCGGAGAGCTCGAGGCTGCCGGGGTCGACTCGACGGCCCTGCAGGACGTGATCGGCGCCGGCACCGGGCCGGCGGACGAGGCCGAGGCGCCGGCCGAGGTGGACGACTCCGCCGCGGCGGCGCAGGAGCTTCTGGCCGCCGCCGCCGCGTTGTCCAGCGGCGCCGACACGGCCGCCACCTCCGGCGACGCCGTGGCGGACCTCGACGACATCCTGGAGATCGACGCCGCCGACCTCGAGGCCGACGACGTCGACACCGACGAAGACTGACCCCGCCTAGGCAGAGGGAGCGCATAGTGATCGACATCAACAACTTCGACTCGATCCGGATCGGGCTCGCATCGCCCAAGCAGATCGAGACGTGGTCCAAGGGCGAGGTCACCAAGCCCGAGACGATCAACTACCGCACGCTCAAGCCAGAGCGTGACGGTCTGTTCTGCGAGCGCATCTTCGGTCCCACCAAGGACTGGGAGTGCTACTGCGGCAAGTACAAGCGCGTGCGCTACAAGGGCATCATCTGCGAGCGCTGCGGCGTCGAGGTCACTCGCGCCAAGGTGCGCCGCGAGCGCATGGGCCACATCAAGCTCGCCGCTCCGGTGAGCCACATCTGGTTCTTCAAAGGCGTGCCGTCACGCATGGGCTACCTGCTCGATATCGCCCCCAAGGAGCTGGAGAAGGTCCTCTACTTCGGCGGCAGCTACGTGATCGTCTCGGTGGACGCCGAGCGTCGCGACAACGACCTCATGATGCTCCAGGAGAAGATCGACGAGATCAAGGCGCGCTACGACCTCTACGCCGAGGCGCGCCGCGGCGCCATCGAGGCCATGCACGACGAGGTCGTGACCATCCTCGACGGCGAGCGGGAGGCCGACGCCTTCCACGTCGACAGCGACCCCGAGGACGAGTTCGGGTACTTCAACTACTTCGACATCTTCGAGTCGTACCGCCGCGTGGCCGTGAACGCCGCGTCGCTCGGCCCCGACGAGATGAAGCTGCAGCGGACCAAGGTCGACAAGCTGCGCGACGATTACGTCGACCGCGGCTTCAAGAACGTGGAGCACGCCAAAGAGCAGATCGACAAGGCGTGGGAGCAGTTCAAGACCATCGCTCCCCGCGAGGTCATCGGCGACGAGGCGCTCTACCAGCAGATGGAGCGCATGTTCGGGCGCGAGCCCGGTTACGAGCCGGAGAGCTTCGGCGTGTACTTCAAGGGCGGCACCGGCGCAGCGGCCGTGCGGGAGCTGCTCAAGGGCGTGGACCTCGACGCCGAGGCGGCGGAGCTGCGCGAGACCATCCAGACCGCCAAGGGCCAGCGTCAGGCGCGCGCCGTCAAGCGTCTCAAGGTGGTCTCGGCCTTCCTGCGCAGCGGCAACCATCCCGAGTGGATGATCCTCGACGTGATCCCGGTCATCCCGCCGGAGCTGCGGCCGATGGTCCAGCTCGACGGCGGCCGCTTCGCGACCAGCGACCTCAACGACCTGTACCGACGCGTCATCAACAGGAACAACCGTCTCAAGCGGCTGCTCGACCTGCAGGCGCCTGACATCATCGTGAACAACGAGAAGCGCATGTTGCAGGAGGCCGTCGACGCGCTGTTCGACAACGGCCGTCGCGGTCGCGCGGTGACCGGCCCCGGCAACCGCCCGCTCAAGTCCCTCAGCGACATGCTGAAGGGCAAGCAGGGCCGCTTCCGCCAGAACCTCCTCGGCAAGCGCGTCGACTACTCGGGCCGTTCCGTGATCGTCGCCGGGCCGCACCTCAAGATGCACCAGTGCGGCCTCCCCAAGATGATGGCGCTCGAGCTCTTCAAGCCGTTCATCATGAGCCGCCTCGTGGGCCGCAAGATGGTCCAGAACATCAAGGCGGCCAAGAAGATGGTCGAGTCGATGGTGCCGGAGGTCTGGGACATCCTCGAAGAGGTCATCACCGAGCACCCCGTGATGCTCAACCGTGCGCCGACCCTGCACCGGCTCGGCATCCAGGCCTTCGAGCCGCTGCTCGTCGAGGGCAAGGCCATCCAGATCCACCCGCTGGTCTGCGCGGCGTTCAACGCCGACTTCGACGGCGACCAGATGGCCGTCCACCTACCCCTCAGCTGGGAGGCGCAGGCCGAGGCCCGCGTGCTCATGCTGAGCACCAACAACATCCTCTCGCCGGCGCACGGCAAGCCGATCGCCGTGCCCAGCCAGGACATGGTCATCGGCGTCTACTATCTGACGTATCACGCCGACGACGATCTCAGCCAGGCCCGACCGGACCACTTCGGCGAGCCGCTCCACGCCTACAGCGGGTACGAAGAGGTCCAGCGCGCCTGGGAGCAGAGGATCCTCGACCAGCGCGAGGTGCCCACCAAGCGCGAGGCCGGCATCGCCGAGTTCACGCGTCGCCCGATCCTTCTGCGTCTCCCGGACGGCCGGCGCGTGGTCACGACCATCGGCCGCGGCCTCTTCAACATGCGCGTCGAAGAGGGCCTGCGTGAGGTCCTCGGCGAGGGCTATGAGGGCGACTACACCTTCATCAACTACACGATGACCAAGAAGGGCCTGGCCGCCTTCATCAACAAGCTCGTCGCCCTGTACGGAGCCAACAAGGTGGCCCGCATCCTCGACGTGTTCAAGGAGGTCGGCTTCCACTTCGCGACCCGTGCCGCCGTCACCGTCTCCAAGAACGACGTTGTCGTCCCCGCCGAGGAGAAGGCTGAGATCCTGGGCGCGCACGAGGCCATGGTCGATCAGCTCCGCGAGGAGTACAACAACGGCTTCCTCTCCGAGGAGGAGCGGCGCGGCAAGGTGCAGGAGATCTGGCGCGAAGCCGACGTCCAGATCACCGCGGCCACCAGGGCCAACTTCAACCCGCTCAACCCGATCTACATGATGGCCACCTCCGGCGCCCGCGGCGACATCAAGCAGATCCGCCAGCTCGCCGG
>CAZJGT010000179.1:0-4654 GCA_964545565.1 uncultured Thermoleophilia bacterium | reverse complement strand
AAGGCGTCCCAGTCGAGCGTGCAGGTCTCGAGATCGACGGGCACCTCGCGGACGACGGCGCCGCGCTCGGCCAGCCGCAGCCACGGTCCGCGGTTGGCCTCGTGGTCGAGCTGCGTGATCACGACTTCGTCCCCCGGCTTGATGTCGCGCGCGACGGCGTCGCTCAGCAGATACGCCAGCGTGGTCATGTTGGCGCCGTAGCTGATCTCGTCGGCGTCGCAGCCGAGGAGGTCCGCACCGGCGACGCGTGCGGCCGCCATGGTCGCATCAGTCTCCTCGCTGGTCGCGAAGGCGGCGCCGCCGTTGGCGTTGTGGTTCGCGAGGTAATCCCGCATGGCATCGAGGACGCGCTGCGGCACCTGCGTGCCGCCGGGACCGTCGAGGTAGGCGACGGGACGACCGTCGATCACACGTTTCAGTGCGGGGAACTGGCTGCGGACGTACGCAACGTCGAACGGCGGCATGGCTCACCTCGGACCGGCTCATGGCAGAGAGGTCAGTGTATCGTCCCCGTGCAGGAAAGGCGCGCGTAGGGCAGGATGGTACGAGAATGAGTGCCGGCGGCGACAGGACGATGATCAAAGGGACGGCGGGCCCGAAAGAGCGGACGCGCGAGGAGCTGCTCGAGCGCGCCCTCGAGAGGGAGTACGCCGTCATCTGTTTCGCCTGGGACGGCACGGCCGTGGCGGACCGGCGGGCCGACGCTGCGGCCGTCCGCAGCAGGGTCGAGCGCCTCACGGCGCTGGACGTCGACGTCGCCGTGGTCAGCAGCGCCGACGTGGCCGAGGTCGATGCGCAGCTCGGCGCCCGCCCGGGCGTGGAGGGCCGTCTCTTCCTCTATCTCTCGCGCGGTTCCGAGGTCTACGTGGTCGGTCCGGCCGGCCCGCGTCTCCTCGAGCGGCGGCAGGCGACGCCGCTGGAGGAGGAGCAGCTCGTCACGGCCGCGGCGCGGCTTCACGAGCGGCTCACCGCGGCCGGGCTCGACGTGGAGATCGTCGTGGACCGCCTCAACCGGCGGTCGGTCGATCTCCTGCCGGAGTGGCGGGAGCCGCCCGGGGTCAAGGTCACCGAGCTGCGTCGGCGCGTCGACGAGCGCCTGCGTGGAGCGGGCATCGAGGGGCTGCAGGGGTGCATCGAACTGGCGCGCGAGCTGGGTCGGGCGGCCGGCCTCGCTCATACGGCCGTGACCAGCGACGTCCGTCACATCGACATCGGCCTCACCGGCAAGGGGGACACGATGCGCGCGATGACGCGCGCGCTCATCATCGGGCGCGGGCGACGGCCGCAGGACCTCCTCGTGCTCGGGGATTCGTTCGGACCCGACGGCAGCGACGAAGGTACCGATGCCGCGATGCTGATCCCCGAGCTACGCCGGGCCGTCTACGTGAGCGTGGGCGCCGAGCCCGGCGGTGCGCCGTCGCGGGTGCTGCCGGCCGGCGGCGGCCCGGTGCGCTTTCTCGACATCCTGCACGATCAGCTGGCGATGCGCGAGATCGTCGCGCAGCGCAGCTTCCCCGAGCCGACGACGGACGCCTCCTGGCGCTTCGAGGTCCACGGATTCGACCCGTTCCGCGAGCGCGAGGTCGAGACGTGGCTCACGGTGGCCAACGGCGAGACCGGCACGCGCGGCGCGCTCGCCGAGGGCTCGGCCATCTCGACGCCGGCTACGTTCGTGGCCGGCGTCTACGGCGACGGCACCGGCGACCCGCCCTTCCGTCAGCCGGTGCCGGCCCCCGACTGGACGGGCATGCGGCTCATGATCGACGGCAGCGCGGTGACGCTCGCCAACGGTGAGATCGTCGAGCACGAGCGCGTGTTGGACATGCGTCACGGCATCGTCTTCCGCACCTGGCGTCAGCGCCTGCGCACGGGGCGGACTGTGCGCATGCGTACCGCCCGCTTCGCCTCGCTGGCCGACCGCCACCTCATGGCCGCGCGAGCCGAGGCCACGCTCGAGGACTTCTCCGGCTCCGTGGTCTGGCAGAGCGCCATCGGGGTGACGCACGCCGGCGGACCGACCAAGGAGACCTCGTTCGACGTGCTCGAGGACCCGCCCGGGCTCATCGCGCGGACCCGCGCCCGCAACGGCGGCGGCCATGTGCTCGCGGTGACCACGAACCCGGCGCCTGGTTCACCCGTCGTGCGCATGCCGCAGCAGGCCCGTGACGTGATCGGCGGACGCCTGGAGCCCGGCGACCCCGGCACCGTGGACCGCCTGGCCGCCATCGTCTCGGCGCGGACCAAGGTGCCGTCGGCCGAGTCCGCGCGTCGCGCGCTGGAGCGCGCGCGAGACACGGGCTACGACGAGCTTCTGCGGCGGCATCGGGCGGCGTGGGACGCCGCCTGGGGAGCCGCCGACGTGCGCATCGACGGCGACGCGGAGGACCAGCACGCGCTGCGCTTCGCCATCTACCACATGGTCAGCACCGCGCACCCCCACAAGGACACCGTCTCGGTGGGCGCGCGCGGGCTCGGCGGCATGTCGTACTTCCTGCACGTGTTCTGGGACACCGAGATCTTCGTGCTGCCCTTCTTCATCTACACGCAGCCGGAGACGGCGCGCACCCTGCTCACGTACCGTTACCGCAACCTCCCGGGAGCACTGCAGAAGGCCGCGCAGGTGGGGCACCGCGGCGCGCTCTACCCGTGGGAGTCCGCGGACAAGGGCGTCGAGACCACGCCCGCGTACGCCTACGGTCCCGACGGCGAGCAGATCCCCATCCTCTCCGGGCTGATGGAGCACCACATCTCCGCCGACGTCGCCTGGGGGGTGTGGGAGTACTGGAAGGCGACCGGCGACGACGACTTCATGGCGACCATGGGCGTCGAGATGCTGCTCGAGACGGCGCGTTTCTGGGTCTCGAGGGCCGACCGTGACGACGAGGGACGGTACCACGTGCGCCTCGTCGTCGGTCCCGACGAGTATCACGAGGGCGTGGACGACAACGCCTACACCAACGTGCTGGCGCGCTGGAACATCAAACGCGCCCTGGATGCGATCGCCTGGCTCGACGAGATCGACGCCGCGCGCGCCCGGGAGCTCAAGAAGCGCCTCGGGGTCACGGCCCGCGAGCTGCGAAGCTGGCGCCCCGTGATCGACGGCTACGTGGACGGCTTCGACCCGGAGACGCTGCTCTACGAGCAGTTCGCCGGGTTCTACGACCTGGACGACGTCCCCATCGAGAAGATCCGCCCGCGGCCGATGCCCGCCGACCTGCTGCTCGGCCGAGAAGTGACGCTGGTGAGCAAAGTGGTCAAGCAGGCGGACGTGGTGATGCTCTGCCACGTGCTCGCCGACGAGATCGACGAGGCCACGACGCGGGCCAACTACGACTACTACGAGCCGATCACCTGCCACGGCAGCTCGCTGAGCCCGGGTATCCACGCCGCCGTGGCGGCGCGGCTGCACGACGTGCCGGCGGCCACCGAGTACTTCAAGATGGCCGCCGCGATCGACCTCGCCGACAATATGGGCAACGCGGCCGCCGGCCTGCACATGGCCACCATGGGCGGCCTGTGGCAGGCGGCCGTGATGGGCTTCTGCGGCATCATGCGCCGCGGCGAGGCGCTGCGCCTCGACCCGCAGCTGCCGTCGGCCTGGAAGCGGCTGCGCCTCCCCCTCCGTTTCCGCGGCGCGCACCTCACCTTCGATCTGCGACGCCGACGTGACGGCGTCGAGGTGGGTATAAGGGTGGCGAAGGCGCCGGTCACGCTGTTGCTCGACGAGGAGGAGAGGGAGTTGCGCCCGGGCAGCTATCGACTGCGGCGCCTCAACGGCCGAGCCTGGCAGGTGAGCACGGAATGACGCTCCTGATCGCCGTCGCCGATGCCGTCGCCGACCGAGAACTGGTCGCGTCGGCGCGTGCGCTCGCCGCCGCGGCGCGCTGGGACGTGCGCGCCGTGCACGTGCGCGAACCGGGCGTCCCCGAGCCCGCGAGCGCCGAGCTCGAGGACCTCGACGTGACCGCCGTCGACGGCGACCCGGTGGAGGCCCTCAACCGGTTCGTGGGCGGCGCCGGCATCGACGCCGTCGCCTTCGGCCTGCGCTGCCCGTGCGGCCCGGCGTGCGCGCCCGGCATCGGCCACGTCGCCGAGGCGCTCCTCGACGGTCACGTCGCGCCGGTCCTGCTGGTGCGCCCGGGCATGCGGCCCATCGCCGGCCTCAAGCGCCTGTACGTGCCGCTCGAGGGCAGCCCGTCCACGTCCGAGGCCATGCGGTCCACGGACGACGCCCTCTGCGCTCGCGGGCGCGAGATCGTCATGCTGCACGTCGTCACCGGCGACACGCCGAGCGAGATCGGCAGCCTGCCGGTGCCGCGCATCATGGACCAGGAGCACTACGAGTGGGGAGCCTGGAAGGACGAGTTCACGATGCGCTTCTCCCAGTGCCCCCGGGGCGGTCGCCACCGCGTCGTCGTGCGCGTCGGCGACCCCGCCGGCGTGATCGTCGAGGAGGCCGCAAAGAGGGGCGGTGAGCTGATCGTCCTCTCCTGGAACGGGAGCTTCGAGAGCGGCCACGGCGCCGTGATCAAGGAGCTTCTGGACACGGCGCCGTGCCCGCTCCTCCTCGTCCCCAGCGGCTTGCCCGACGCCGCCTGATCCGCCGTCAGTGGGCGTCATCGCCCAAGTCGGCTACGCCAGCCGCACCGCCGGC
>CAZJGT010000178.1:0-4722 GCA_964545565.1 uncultured Thermoleophilia bacterium | reverse complement strand
GACCAAGACGCCGACCGCCACGCCGACCGCCGGCGGAGGCAGGAGCGTCGCCGGCGTCGCCGTGCCGGTGGGGGAGTCGGGCGCCGGCGATACAGGGCTGGCGGGCGCCCTCGTCGGCTGGGTCGCCGGCCTCTTCGGTCTCTGATCGGGCGGGCGGCGCTCGCCGCCCTCCCGCCCGCTCCCCTGAGGCGTAGCACAAGAGCTGCGCCTCACCTCACCAGGTCTCGTACCGGTCCGACCCCTTGCGGTACTCCTTGACCTGCTCGCCCAGGCCGTCGGCGATGGTCATGATGCGACAGGCCATCTCGAGCACGCTCGTGAGCTGGTAGGCCTCCTCCAGGAGGTGGCCGATGGCGAACGGCCCGTGGCCGCGCAGCATCACGATGTCGTACTCCTTGAGCCACCGCGGCAGCAGTTCGGCCACCTCTTTGGAGCCGGCCGTGAGCTCGGTGTGCACCACCGGCACCTTGTGCAGGAGGTACGAGCCCTCGCTGTCGATGGGGACGATCTCGTCGCACAGGAGCGAGCGGGCGATCGCGTAGGGCGGGTGGGCGTGCACGATCGCCTGCGCCGAGGTCTGCTGGTAGATCGCCCGGTGGACGTTGATCTCGGTGCTGGCGAGCATGACGTTGGCGTCGTTCTCCTCGAGTCCCGTCTCGATGACGTCGCGCTCTTCGAGACGGGCCAGCATGGAGCCGCGACGTGTGATGAGGATGCGGTCGCCCTGGCGCACGCTCAGGTTGCCGCCGTGCGAGCTGACGACGCCGGCCACGAAGAGGTCGCGGCCGACCGCCCGGAACTGCTCGAGGACGGCCGAGCTCACGGCCGCCTCGCCGCGGACGCGCCCGGAGTCACGCCGGCCGCGGCGGCGACGGCCGTGAGCCCGAGGCTCTCGAGCTTGGCCGCCGAGGACACGCCACCCTCGTCCCAGCCGCGCGAGATGTAGTACTCGTCGAGCATCGGCGGCAAGTCTACTACCTGGCCGGCGGAGGGCCCGGCGGGCGCGGGCTCACGCAGGAGCCTGGGGGGCAGGGTGTCGTCGGCGCGCGTGAAGCCCGCGGCGAGGTTGAAGAGGCGCTCCGCGTTCCAGATGCGCTCACCGAGCAGCAGCAGCTCCTGCGGCTCCACCGTCTCTCCCCACACCGCCGAAAGCTGCCGCGCGTAGTAGTCCTCCTTCATCGCGAAGGCGGTGAACTTGCAGACGCTGAGCGAGTCGAGCACGGCGTTCAGATTCTGAAGATTGATCAGCAGGCCCGCCTTGCCCAGGGTGGCGAAGCGGTCGACCATCTTGGGCACGCCGAGGATCTCCGGGCCGAGCATGTTGGCGCGCAGGTGGCAGCCGCCGCGATTGCTGGTCGCGTAGGCGAGCCCCTGGGCCTTCATGCCGCGCGGGTCGTAGGCCGGCATCTCCAGGCTCTTGACGCTCATCGAGAGGTCAGGGCGCCCGTGGAGGGCGGCGAAGCGCGCCGAGCCGAGACCGAGCTCGGTGCCGAGGCCCTCGCCGGCCGCGGTGGCCTCGGCGAGCTCGACGATGGCCCGCGCGTCGCCGAAGCGCGGGCCGCCGGACAGCAGGCCCTCCTCGGCGAGGTCCATGGCGCAGGCGATGGTGACGCCCATGGTGATGGTGTCCATGCCGGCGCGGTTGCAAGCGTAGTTCGCCTGCACGATCGCCGTCAGGTCGGCGACGCCGCACTCCGCCCCGAACGCCCAGATGCTCTCATATTCGGGGCCTTCGCCGTTCTGGCCCCCGGCGGTGGTGTGTCGCACGCACCCGATGATGCAGCCGCGACAGGCCGAGCGACGCGTCACATGGTTTCGCTTGAGCGCCTCGCCGGAGATGGCTGCGGCGCCCTCGAAGCGGCTCTCCCGGTGGTTGCGCGTCGGAAGCGCGCCGGCCTGGTCCAGCACGTTGACGAGCACCGAGGTGCCGAACTCGGGCAGCGCCGTCGAGGTGATCGGATTGGACTTGAGCAGCTTCTCCGCCTCGTAAACGATGAACTCGAGGCGCTCGGCGTCGGCGACCGGCGGCCTGTGGTCGCCCCGTCCGCTGAGGACCAGCGCCTTGAGCTGCTTGGCGCCCATCACCGCCCCGAGGCCGCCGCGGCCGAGAGCCCGGCCGCGGTTGTTCACGATGCTGCCGAAGAGGACGCCGCGCTCCCCGGCCGGACCGATCACGGCGGCCTCGGACCTCGGGTACAGGTCGCGCAGACGCGCCAGCGTCGTGGGCACGTCCAGCCCCCAAAGGCCGGCGGCGGAGCGCAGCACGACTCCGCCGGGGCCGTCCACGGGCTCGCCGGCCGAGCCGGCGAAGGGAGCAACCGAGTCGTCTCGCCGGGTCTCGCCGGCGCCGTCCCCCGCTATGGTCACGTACCCCGGCTCGTCGAGCGCCCCGGAGACGATGAAGTAGTCCCAGCCGAGCCGGCGCAGGGCGTTGCCCCAGTTGCCGCCGGAGTTGCCGTCGAAGACGGTCCCGGTGAGCGGCGAGCGGCTGGTGACGCTGTAGCGGCCGCTCGCCGGGGCGGCGGTGCCCGTGAGTGGGCCCGGGGCGAAGATGAGCAGGTTGTCGGGAGCCAGCGGCTCCACCTCGAACAGCCGCTCGCGCAGCGCCAGGTATGCCCCGAGCCCGCGGCCGCCGACGTACGCGCGCACGACGTCGGCCGGCAACTCCTCTTCGCGGCAGGTCCGGCGGGAGAGATCGAGACGCAGGCCGCGGAGCGGCCGCAGCGCTGAAGCGGACGAAGTCACTCCACGATTATAGCCGGGCGCAGCGTCCTCCCGCTCGGACTCGCCGGTCGCCGAGCGTCAGTGCTCGATCCGCAGACCCGGCGGCCCGATCGTCGCCTCCGGCGTCGGTCGGCGGCGTCTACAGCGCCGTGCGCCTGTCGACGACGCGCACGGCCTTGCCCTCGGAGCGCTGGATCGTCTTGGGCTCCTTGAGCTTGACCGCCGCCTGGATGTTGAGGACGTTGTAGATCTGCGCCTGCACGCCGCGCTGGAAGCGCTCCAGGTCGCCCATGGTCTCCGCGAAGAGATCCTCTCCCACCTCGACCCAGACCTCGATGACGTCGAGGTAGCCCTTGCGGTCGACGACGATCTGGTAGTGCGGCTCGATGGCGGGGATGCTCATCAGCACTTCTTCGATCTGGCTGGGGAAGACGTTGACGCCGCGGATGATGAGCATGTCGTCGCTGCGCCCGATCGGTTTGCTCATGCGCACCGAGGTGCGGCCGCAGGCGCAGGGCTCGGACGTCAGGCTGCAGAGGTCGCGGGTGCGGTAGCGGATCAGGGGCTGGGCCTCGCGGGACAGGGTCGTGAAGACGAGCTCCCCCACTTCGCCCTCGGGCAGCGGTCGCAGCGACTCCGGGTCGATGACCTCGGCAAGGTAGTGGTCCTCGTTGATGTGCATCCCGGCTTTGCAGAGACATTCGAAGGCGACGCCGGGGCCGCCCATCTCGGAGAGGCCGTAGATGTCGAGAGCGTCGATGCCGAGCCCGGCCTCTATCTGCAGACGCAGCTCGTTGGTCCAGGGTTCGGCGCCGTGGAAGCCGACGCGCACCGGCAGGTCGGCCGGCCGCAGGCCGCGGTCACGGGCCGCGTCGGCGAGATACATGGCGTAGGAGGGCGTGCAGCTCAGCGCGGTCGCGCCGAAATCGCGCATGATCTTGAGCTGTCGTTCGGTGTTGCCGCCGGAGATGGGGACCACGGTGCAACCCAGGCGCTCGGCGCCGAAGTGCAGGCCGAGCCCGCCGGTGAACAGGCCGTAGCCATACGCGTTCTGCAGCAGGTCGCCCGGCCTCACGCCACCGGCGGCCAGGGTCCGGGCGATCAGGTCTCCCCAGGCGTCGAGGTCGGCGCGTGTGTACCCGACGGTGGTCGGGTTGCCGGTCGTACCGGAGCTGGCATGCACGCGCACGATCTGGTCACGCGGCCGCGCGAACATCCCGAAGGGGTAGTGGTCGCGGAGGTCGATCTTGGTGGTGAAGGGAAGCTGAGCGACGTCGCCACGTGCGCGGATATCGTCGGGCTGCACACCCAGTCCGTCCATCTGCTTGCGGTAGAACGGGATGCTCTGGCAGGCGTTCTCGAGCGTCGCCCGAAGCCGCTCCAGCTGCAGGTCTCCCAGCTGCTCGGGGGCCAGGGTCTCAAGGGCCGGCTGCCAGTACAGCCCGCCGGCCGCGTCCGGGGTGAGACGGGCGTCGCCGGCGTCGTTCACAGGGCCCGCACCTCCTCGTCGGAGAGGAGACGCACCCTGCCGGCCAGGAGCTCGACGGCGCGGTCGATGTCGCGCACCGCGAAGCAGATGTTCCAGAACGAGATGCTGTAGAGGTAGTCGATGGACACACCCGCCGCGGCCAGCTGTTCCAGCACCTCCGCGAGCCCGCCGGGCACGTCGTCTACCTTGACGCACAGCACCTGGGAGAAGTGGGTCGTGAACCCGGCGTCGTGCAGCAACGTGCGTGCCCGCTCCGGCTCGGTGACGATCAGGCGGACGATGCCGTACTCGGCCGCCTCCGTGGTGGAGAAGCCGCGGATGTTGATGCCGGCTCTGCCGACGATGTCGGCGACCTCGGCGAGACGACCGCTGCGATTCTCAAGAAAGACGGTGAGCTGCGTGACCTTCACGACTCGACCTCCTGGATGGCGATCGCGGCGCGCCCGAGTTCGAACGCGCGCAGATTGGCTGCGAGGATCTTCGTGGGCACCGCGGCCTCGAGGCCGCGG
>CAZJGT010000177.1:0-4825 GCA_964545565.1 uncultured Thermoleophilia bacterium | reverse complement strand
CGCCGCGGGACGCGGCGGATCCATCATCGCCTGCAACCCGAGGAAGATGAGGCCACCGGCGACGTCGTCGTGGGCGATGCTCTCGGTACCGTCGGCCGGCGTGCCGCGCGCGAAGGCGAGGACGCGCAGACCGTCGGCGGCCAGAGCGTCCACGGCGGCGTGCGCCGCGGCGGCGTCCAGCGCAGTCGGCTCGCCCGTCGTGCCGACCGCCGCCGCGCACCGCTCCAGCACCCTCTCTACGGCGCCCTTGACGAAGACGACGCGGCGACCGTCGCCGGCGTCGTGCAGCGTCGCCATGTACTGATAGGCGCTCTCAAACGGTATGGCATCGAGTCGCGGCAGCGCCGCCTGCTCCACGGCGGCGTCCAACCCCGCCTTGGCGGCGCTCGTGAGCAGGGCCGCTTCGGTCGGGTCACCGGCCACCTCATGGCGCCCGTCGGTCTCGGTGAGCGCCGTGTCGTTGCACAGCAGCCCGGCGAGCAACACCTCACGTGCCGCCGCGGACGGGCCGGGGACGACCTCCCCCGCCGGCCCGTACCCCACTCCGCTCACCCGCGACTCGTCCCCGCCGGCGACGACGCGCTGCACGGTCATCTCGTTCTGGGTCAGCGTCCCGGTCTTGTCGGTGCAGATCACCATGGTACTGCCCAGCGTCTCCACTGCGGGCAGCTTGCGGATGATCGCGCGCCGTCTGGCCATGCGGTTCACGCCGATGGCCAGCGTCACCGTGACCGCAGCGGGAAGCCCTTCGGGGATCGCGGCGACCGCGAGCGCGATCGAGGCTCTGAACATCTGTACGAGGTCCTCGCCACGGATCAGGCCGACGGCGAACGTCAGCATCGCGAGGACGACGATGACGACCAGCAGCACCTTGGAGAACTGCTCGATCTTGCGCGTGAGCGGCGTCTTCAGGTCTTGCGCCTCTTGGATCAGCCGGCTGATCCTGCCGACCTCGGTCTGATCGCCCGTGGCGACGACGAAGCCGGAACCCGTCCCGTAGGTCACGAGCGTGGAGGCATAGGCCATGTTCGCGCGTTCGGCCAACGCGACGTCGCGGTCGACGAGGGAGTGGTCTTTCGCGACCGGCACGGACTCGCCGGTGAGCGCCGACTCATCGGTGCGCAGTTCCCGGGTGCGGAAGAGCCGCAGGTCGGCCGGGACCTTGTCGCCCGCCTGCAGGAGCACCACATCGCCGGGCACCAACTCGGCGGCCGGGACCCGCTGCTGCTCCCCGGCGCGCACCACCGTCGCCTCGGCCGTCATCGCACGGGTGAGCGCCTCGATGGCGGCCACGGCCTTCGCCTCCTGCAGATAGCCGACGATGGCGTTCAGCAGCACCACCCCGAAGATGACGATGGCGTCGACCCACTCTTCGAGGAACACGGTGACGACGGCGGACACGAGCAGGATCAGCACCAGCGGATCGGTGAACTGCATGGCGAACCGGCGAACGGGCCCGGGACCCTTTGCAGGCGTGAGCTGGTTGGAGCCGAACTGGGCGCGACGGTGCTCGACCGCGAAGAGATCGAGACCCTCGCGCCGGTCCGTCTCCAGAAGGTCGGTCAGCTCGCGGTCGGAGAGAGCATGCCAGTGCTGGTCGTCCAGAAGCTGCAAGCGAAGGCCTCAGATGCGTGGTCGGTGCCAGCGCATGATACCTGAGAGCCGGCGGCCTGCGCGCATGGGCGCGCCCCTGACGCCGGCCCTGCGACGTCAGGCCGTCTCGCCCTCCGCGGCCGGGGCCGGCTCCACCGTGTCCGCGAGGCCGGCGGTGTCCGTCACGCCGGCCTCACCGCCGCCGAAGGCTCTGTCGATCCTCTCCGCCGCCGGCGCCGGCGTGACCAGACTCACCAACGGGGTGATCAGCAGAGACACGAGCATCGTGAGCGCGGCGAGCACGGGGACGTAGCCCGCAGTGGCCTTGTCGGCCGCGTAGTAGTAGCCCAGCCCTCCCATGAAGACGAGCGCGAAGGCGATGTTCGCCCACACGGCCGCCGCCGAGACGCGGCGCCAGAAGAGCCCCCACACGAACGGCCCGAGGAAACAGCCTGCGACCACACCCCAAGACAGCGCCATGAGGTTCACGATCAATTGCCACTGCTGCTGGGCCAGCACGACGCTGAGGAGGATGAAGACGACGATGAGCACGCGAAGCAGAAGAACCGCCGACTTCTTGTCGAGGCTCCGCTTGAACTCGCCCTGCACGAGGTCGACGGTGATCGCGGAGCCGCTGATCATCACCAGGCCCGCAAGCGTGCTCATGCTCGCCGACAGCACCAGCAGGAGGATGACGGCGACGAGCGCTTCCGGCAGCGCCTCGGTGAGCACCGTCGGCATGATCTGGTCGAACTGCTTGGCCGCGGCCAGTTCGGGGATGCCCGGGAAGAGCCGGCTCAGGGCGCCGGTGAGGTACGCGCTGCCGGCCATGAAGACGGCGAAGACGGTCGAGATCCAGATCGCCGGCCGCACCACCTTGACGTCGCGGATGGCGTAGAACTTGTGCACCATCTGCGGCAGGCCCCAGACACCGAGACTGGTGAGGATCACCATGGACGCGAGGACCACGGCGGGCGAGGTGAGGAAGGCGGTCCACGAGAACGGCGAGAGGTTCCACGCCGGCCACACGGCGGTCGCCTCCGGAGCCGCCGCCGCTAGCCTGTCGATACCGGTCGAGAGACCGCCGACCTCCGGCGAACGCACGATGTAGCCGACCATCAGGATCACGCCGACGACCATGACGAGGCCCTGGATGAGGTCGTTGCGCGCGACGGCGACGTAGCCGCCGAGCACCAGATAGACGGCGGTGAGGATCGCCATACCCCAGAGCGCGACCGTGAAATCGAGACCGAACACCTGCTCGAACAGGTACGCGAGTCCCGTGTACACCGAGGCGCTGTACGGCACGAGAAAGACGAAGATGACCAGCGCGGCGACGATCTTGAGGCCGTTGGAGCCGAAGCGCTCCTTCATGAAGGAAGGCACCGTCATCGCGCCGAGCCGCGTTGTCATCAGACGGGTGCGCTTCGCCAGCAGCAGCCATGCCAGGAGGCTCCCGACCAGGGCGTTGCCCACCGCGATCCACAGGGCGCTCAGCCCGAAGCCGTAACCGATCTTGCCGGCGTAGCCGACGAAGAGCACGGCGCTGAAGTACGTGGTGCCGTAGGCGAACGCGGACAACCACGGTCCGACGTCTCGCCCCCCCAGGAAGAACTCGCTCACATCGCCGGTCTTCTTGCGACTGGCGACGCCGACGCCGACCATGACGGCGACGAACACGGCGATGACGACGTACTTGATCACGGATCCCCCCAAGGATGCGCAGTGACGGGCCCGCGTATGCTATACGAGGGGCGGACTCCGAAGCAAAAAGAACCACCCGCGAGCAGCACAGCGCCGATGCTTTCTGTATGAAACGGCGTTCTGATGCACACTTGGCGTATCTGGATTCATACGACGTGAGCGTCGTCACTCGTAGTGGATCGCCTCGAGGATGTCGATCTTCGCGGCCCGCCGCGCCGGGAGGATCGCGGCGATGACGCCGACGATCACCGCCAGCACAAGGAAGATGCCAAGCTGGGTCCAGGGTATCGAGAACGTGATCCCCATGCCCGTGAACCGGGTGCTGACGACCCAGGCGAAGGCGATGCCGACGACGATGCCGAGCAGACCGCCGATGACCGATGTGATGACGCTCTCGTAGCGCACGGTCGCGCGCACCTGGGAACGGGACGCCCCGATGGCGCGGACGAGCCCGATCTCACGCGTGCGCTCATACACGGCGAGCACCAGCGTGTTGACGATCCCGAACAGAGAGATGATGACGCTCATCGCCAGCAGCCCGTACATGAGGTTGAGGAGTTGGTTCACCTGGCCGACGATGCTGTCCTTGTACTCGGCGTCGTCGCGCACCTCGGCCGTGGGGACGCCCTCGAGCGCCGCCTTCAGCGCCGCCGAGTTGGCAGCCGTAGCGCCGCCGGCCGTCTTGGCCAGGGCCATGAAGTACTGCGGCCGCGAGAAGAGGGCATCGTATCCCTGTCCGCCCACCGTGATCCCGTTGAGCATCATCGGATCGCGGTAGATCCCGCGGACGTCCAGGCGCGCGGTCTTGCCGTCCGCTGTCGTGACCTTGAACGAATCGCCCACCTTGACGCCGAGGGAGCCTGCGGTCTGCTCTTCGAGGAGCGCGCCGGCACTCCCGAGCCCGGAGAGCAGCGCATCGCTGCCCTCGATCCAGTCGAACTGCCAGAGGCGCCGGAGCGTACCTGCATCGACGCCGTACACGGCCGTCGTCGCACCACCCTTGCCTGCCTGGACCTGCTGCAGACTGATCCCGGTGACGACCTCAGTCGAGGGCACCGCCTCGACGCGCCTCAGAGCCTCGGCCGGCAGGGGCAGGAAGTTGGAGCCCGTGATCACGTAGTCGGCGCGCACCGTCTTGTCGTAGCTGTCGATGAACGAGCTCTTGAGCCCCTGGGCGAACACGGCGACGAAGACGACCACGCCGAGACCGATCATGAGCGCCGCGGCGGTCGCCGCGGTGCGATCGGGAGCGCGACGGGCATTGTCGCGCGCGAGACGGCCGCTGACAGGAGAGAGACGCTGCAGCGGCCAGCCGATCGCCCCCGCGACGGGACGGATGAAGTACTTGCTCGCCACCGCCACGGCGAGAAAGATGAAGACGGCGCCGAAGGCGATCTGACCCAGGCGCGCCGTGGTGCCCCCGGTCCCGTACATGCCGCCGACGATACCGAGCACGCCGAGGACGGCGGCCGCGCCGGCGACGACGGGCATGAACCGGGCGAAGCGGGAAGGCGGCAACGTGGCGCCC
>CAZJGT010000176.1:0-4839 GCA_964545565.1 uncultured Thermoleophilia bacterium | reverse complement strand
ACGCTGATGCCGGCGAAGCAGTCGATGTACTCGGTGCCGTCGGCGTCGTAGAGCAGGGCGCCGTCACCGTGGTCCGCGACGACCGGCTCGACGCGCTTCACGAACCCGGTCATGACGTAGTCGCGGTACTGTTCCTTCACACCCATGCTATCGACCACCCTTCGGCGAACGCGTTGGTTAATCACTTGATTGACTTGTGCGCCAGTAGGTTATCAGATGAGCGCGGCGCCCGGGCGCTCCCGCGAGGGACAACCGGTGTGGGCGCGTTGGCCCGCGCGAACATCTCCTGCGCCTTTCGCCCGCGGCCCGAGCACTCGCCGCGAGAGACTACTCGAGCCCGGCGAAGGCGCCGGCGGTGAAGACGGGCCGGCCGCGGAGCAAGGTGAGCTCCACCGCGGCCTCGTGGATCCGCTCGGCCGGCGCCTCCAGCACGTTCTGCCGGAGGACGACCAGGTCGGCCGACTTGCCCGTCTCCAGCGACCCGGTCTCGTGCTCGAGGAAGTTGGCGTAGGCGCCGGCAATGGTGAAGGCAGCGATCATCTCCTCCACACCGACCGCCTCGGCCGACCAGAGCTCAGAACTCGTCTCGGGCTCGAGGGGATCCCGCCGCAGCACCCCGCGCTGGATGGCAAGGAGCGGGTCCGGCGGCGGGGAGACAGGGTAGTCGCTCGCGCCCGCGACGACGACCCCGGCATCGAGGAGGCCCTTCATCGGGTACTGCCGCTCGGCGCGGTCGTCGCCGAGGAAGGGCCGGTACACGTCGCGGTCACAGGCCGCGTCCTTGGCGAACCAGTAAGGCTGGACGAGGGCGACCACGCCGAGCTGCGCCATCCGCGCGTAGTCGCGCGGGTCCACCAGCTGCAGATGCGTGATGAGGTCGCGGGCGGACGAAGCGGCGGCGGACGCGGCGTTGACGTCGCCGACGGCGCGAGCGGCCGCCACGGCGTCGACGGCCAGCGACACTGCGGCGTCGCCGATGGCGTGATAGTGCAGCTGGAAGCCGGCCGCGGCCGCGGCCGCTGAAACCCGCGTCAGCAGCTCGGCAGGCCAGACCGGGGCGCAACGGAAGCCGGGCCGGTCGGCGTAGGGCTCGCTGAGATAGGCCGTGTGCGTCTCGATCACCCCGTCGACGAAGAGCTTGACGGTCGCGGCGCGCACGAGAGGGCCTGTGAAGCGCGCCCGCACGGCCGCTGCCGCCTCGACCTGATCCTCGACCGGCAGGTCCGGGTCGAGCATCACGGAGAGGCGGTACCTCGCCGTGAGCTGCTCCGCGTCCGCCAATGCCGCATAGGCGTCGAGCATGGAGTCGCCGGCGTGAAGACCCGCCTCGTGCAGCGTGGCGAGCCCGTAGGGAGCGGCGATCTCGCGCTGGAAGTAGCGCAGCCCGGCCGCCCTGTCCGCGGCCGAGTATGCAGGCAGGGCGCGCTCCACCCATGGGAAGGCCTCGTGCAGAAGCCCCTTCGGCGTGCCGTCCTGCAGGCGCTCGACCACGGCCCCGTCCCAGCCGGGATCGTCCCGGCCGAGGCCGGCGCGGCGGAGCAGCTCGCTGTTGACCCACTGCGCGTGCACGCTGTCGTCGTGCAGGCAGACCGGCCGGTCGGCGACGACGCGGTCCAGCGCCGCCGCCGTCAACTCCTCTGTCGGCAGACTCGTGACGAGCCAGCCGCCGCCGCGGATGGCCGGCAGTTCCGGCCGGCTCGCGGCGAAGCGCGCCACCCGGTCCAGACACTCGTCGACGGAGCGGCAATCGGCGAGCTTGACCTCGAAGAGCTCGCCTGTTGACATCGACGGGTGCAGATGCGCGTCGATGAAGGCGGGCAGGACGAGACGGCCGCCGAGGTCCACGGTCCGCGTACGCGGACCGGCCCACTCGGCGGCCTCCGCTGCGCTCCCGAGCGCCACGATGCGGCCGTCCTTGACGGCCACGGACTCGTGACGCGAACGTCGCGCGTCCACCGTGTAGACGTCCCCGTTGGTGAGCACCATGTCCGCCTGCACGTGACCTCCTCGCCGCCGCAGCCGCCCAACGCAGTATGCCACCTCCGCGCCCTGTGTGGACGCGTGCACAAGCGGGCCGCTATACTTGGGGCACCCAAGTGGGCCGTTGAGTCTGTGGTCACCCACTGTTGTTGGGCCTGCCGCGTATCGCAAAGGAGTGCGTATGTCGGGTTCACCACCCAAGTCCACCGGTGCTGCGCTGGTCGTCGGCGGCGGCGTCGCGGGCATCCAATGCTCGCTCGATCTCGCCGAAGGGGGGTACAAGGTCTATCTCGTCGAGAAGGCGCCGGCCCTCGGGGGTCACATGGCGCAGCTCGACAAGACCTTCCCCACCAACGACTGTTCGATGTGCACCCTGGCGCCCAAGCTGGTCGAGGCCGGCCGGCACCTGAACATCGAGATCGTCACCAATTCCGAGCTCATCGGCCTCGAGGGCGAGCCCGGCAAGTTCGACGCCACGATCTATCACCACGCCAGGTTCGTGGACCCGGACATCTGCACGAGCTGCGGCGAGTGCTCTCCGGTCTGTCCCGTCACGGTCGCCGACGCGTACAACGAGGAACTCGGCGAGCGCAAGGCGATCTACAAGCTCTACCCGCAGGCCATCCCCAACACCTACGCGGTCACCAAGAACGGCCACAGTCCCTGCAAGCGCGCCTGCGCCGTACACACCAGCGCGCAGGGCTACGTCGCCCTCATCGCCAACGGGCAGTTCGCCGAGGCGTTCACCGTGGCCAGCGAGCCGAACCCGTTCGCCGCCGTCTGCGGCCGTGTCTGCACGCACAAGTGCGAGACCGACTGCACGCGCGGCGAGATCGAGGAGCCCATCGCCATCGCCGGCCTCAAGCGTTTCGTGACCGACTACGCCTTCGCGAACGTGCCTCTGCCCGAGAAGGCCGAGGTCACGTACAAGGAGAAGGTCGCGATCGTCGGCGCGGGCCCCAGCGGCCTCACCGCCGCCCGCGACCTCGCGCTCCTCGGCTACGAGACGACCGTCTTCGAGAGCAAGCCCGAGCCGGGCGGCATGCTGCGCTTCGGCATCCCCGAGTACCGCCTGCCCAAGGCCGCCCTGCAGCAGGACATCGACCGCGTGCTTGCGCTCGGCGTCGATCTGCAGTGCGACAAGGCCGCCGGCAAGGACTTCACCATCGACGGTCTCCTGAAGGAGGACGGTGGCGGCTACAAGGCCGTCTACCTCGCCGTCGGCCTCCAGGGCGGCCGCACCCTGCCCGTCCCCGGCGCCGACGCCAAGGGCGTCCTCGACGCCGTGAGCGTCCTCAAGGCCGCCACGCTCGGCGAGAAGGTCGACATGGGCAAGGACGTCGTCGTCATCGGTGGCGGCGACGTGGCCTTCGACGCCGCGCGCACCGCACTCCGCCTCGGCGCCGAGAAGGTCACCATCAACTGCATCGAGGACGACCAGAGCGTCCCGGCCTCGGACGACGAGCTCACCGAAGGCCTGGACGAGGGCATCAGCTTCAACTGCTCGTGCATGCCGTCGCAGATCGTCACCGACGAGGCCGGCCGCGCCTGCAAGGTCGAGTTCCTCTCCTGCTCCTTGGGCGCTCCCGACGAGCGTGGCTGGCGTCCACCGGTGGCGATCGCCGGTTCGGAGCACGTACTCGACTGCGACACCGTCATCTTCGCCATCGGCCAGAGCATGGTCGAGGACTTCCTCGAGGGGTCCGAGGGCATCACGGTCGAGAAGGGCCAGATCCTCACCGACAAGACCACGCTCGGCACCGGCAAGAAGGGCGTGTTCGCCGGCGGCGACGCCGCCGCCAGCGCCCCGTGGACGGCCATCGAGGCAGTCGCCGCGGGTCGCCGCGCCGCCCGCAGCATCCACAACTTCCTGCGCGGCGAGGACCTCCTCCCCATCGAGGACGACGTGATGGACGAGGCCAAGCCGGACGACGCCGTCCTCGAGCAGACGGCCGTCATGGCGCGCCTGCCCATGCCCCATCTGCCCGGCGCGGCGCGCAAGGTCACCTGGGACGAGGTCAACACCGGCTTCACCGAGGAGCAGGCCGTCGCCGAGGCCAATCGCTGCCTCAACTGCGCCGTCTGCTCCGAGTGCATGGAGTGCGTCCGCGCCTGCGGGCCCGGCGCCCTCGTGCACGGCGAGCGCGACAAGGAGATCGACGTGGAGGTGGGCGCCGTCGTCATGGCGACGGGCTTCGACCTGCACGATCCCGGCGCCAACAGCGAATACGGCTACGAGCGCTACCCCAACGTCCTCTCGGCGCTCGAGTACGAGCGCATGCTCAGCGCCAGCGGCCCCACCATCGGCTCCGTCGAGCGCCGCAGCGACGGCAAGCACCCCAGGAAGATCGCCTTCATCCAGTGCGTCGGCTCGCGTGACCAGGAGCACGAGTACTGTTCCAGCGTCTGCTGCATGTTCGCCAACAAGCAGGCGATGCTGACGATCGACCACGAACCCGACAGCCAGCCGACCATCTTCCTCATGGACATGCGTGCCCAGGGCAAGGGGTTCGACGACTTCTACCGGCGCGCCCTCGACAAGGGCGTCAAGTTCATCCGCTCGCGCCCCTCGTACATCAAGGAAGACCCGCTCACCAACGATCTCCTGATCAGCTGGGAGGACGAGGCCGGCAAGCTCCACGAGACGCGCTACGACATGGTCGTGCTCTCGGCCGGTCTCGAGCCGGCGCGCAAGGCACAGGAGGCGGCCGGCCACCTCGGCGTGGCGCTCAACCGCCACGGCTTCTGCGAACTGCACGAGTTCAACCCGCTGGAGACGAGCCGCAAGGGAGTCTTCGTCGTCGGCCCGTTCGGCGAGCCCAAGGACATCCCCGACAGCGTCGCCCAGGCCTCGGCCGC
>CAZJGT010000175.1:0-4877 GCA_964545565.1 uncultured Thermoleophilia bacterium | reverse complement strand
GAGGGCGACCTCTCGGAGCTCAGGAGCCACTCCTTCGGGTTCATCTTCCAGGCGTTCAACCTCATCCCGACCCTGAACGCCCGGGAGAACGTGGAGACGGCACTCGTGCCGTGGCATGTCGGCGGCGACGAGCGCCGCCGGCGCGCCGCCGAGGCGCTGGAGGGAGTGGGACTTGCCGATCGCGCTCGGCACATCCCCGCCGAACTGAGCGGCGGCGAACAGCAGCGCGTGGCGATCGCGCGGGCGCTCGTGCGGGCCCCGCGTGTGATCTTCGCCGACGAACCCACGGGCAACCTCGATGAGCGCACCCGCGACGACATCATCGGCCTGCTCGAGCAGCTCTGGCGTGAGCGCGGGCAGACGCTCATCGTCGTGACCCACGACACCTGGGTCGCGGGCCGGGCCTCGCGCCGCATCTGGCTGGATGCCGGTAGGATCGAGTCGCCACCGCCGTCGGACGGTCGGCCGGTCGCTGCGCCGCAGCGAGTCGCCGCTGCCGAGCGAATCGCAGAGCCGGCGCTCCGGGGGTGAGGCCGGGCCGGCGGGTGCGCCGGCGCCCGGTCGCTTGACCGCGAGGCCGGCGGGTGCTCGAATCAACAACTGTCGACTTGTAGTGTCCCGACGGCGCCGGCCGGCGTCGCGCACCCGAAAGGAATGCTCGTGAGCCAGTCACCCGTGGCACCGGCGACATCACCGGCTCTCGACCAGGGCGATCCGCACAAGTGGCTGATCCTGGCCGCCGTCTCGCTCGGCATGTTCATGACCCTGCTCGACGTCACTATCGTGAACATCGCCATCCCGGCGATCATCGAGGACTTGAGCACGACCGTCGCCTCCGTCTCCTGGGTGGTGAACGCGTACAGCCTGGCCTTGGCGGTGCTGTTCCTCTCCATGGGCCGCTTCGGCGACAAGTTCGGGCTCAAGCGCGTCTTTCTCGTCGGGTTGGCCGTGTTCAGCCTGTTCTCCCTCGCCTGCGGCCTGGCGCCCAGCATCGACTGGCTGGTCATCTTCCGCGTCGGGCAGGGCATCGGTGGCGCCGCCATGGCGCCGATCTCGCTGGCCATCCTCTTCAAGGTCTTTCCCCGGCGGCAGCAGGGCATGGCGGTGGGCCTGTGGGGGGCGCTCGGTGGGGTGGCGGCCGCCGTCGGCCCCACCTTGGGCGGCCTGCTCGTCCAGTACGCGAGCTGGCACTGGGTGTTCTTCATCAACGTGCCCGTCGGACTCGGCGCCCTCGCGTTCTGCTGGTGGGTGGTGCCCAGGAGCGTCCCGGACCGCTCCACCTCGGGTATCGACATGGTCGGCGTCCTGGTCTCGGCCGCGGGCCTCTTCTGCCTCGTCCTCGCCTTGATCGAGGCCAACACCTGGGGCTGGACCTCGGGGAGGACGCTGGCGCTGTTCGCCGCCGCCGCCGTCTCCTACCCGCTGTTCGCCTGGTGGGAGATGCGCAGTCCCGCGCCGATGTTCGACTTCCGGCTGCTGCGCATCCGCTCGTTCACCGCCGCCAACACGACGATGATGCTGATCGGAGCGACCATGGGCGGCGCCCTCTTCCTGCTGCCCATCTTCCTGATCTCGGTGCTCGGCTACAGCGAGCTCGAGGCAGCGATCGCGATCACACCCATGCCTCTCACCGCCCTCGTTCTCGGACCGCTCGTCGGCCGACTCACCGACCGCATCGGCCCGCGCCTGCCGGCCGCCATCGGTACCATCGCCTTCGGCATCGGCATGCTCCTGCTGGCCCGACTCGACGGGGAGAGCACGGCTCTGTCCGTGGGCTGGCGCGTGATCGTCCTCGGCGTCGGCATGGGGTTCGTCTTCCCCTCGGTCTCCTCGGCGGCCATGGGCTCGCTGCCGCCGCAGGTCTCCGGCGTGGGCTCGGGCGCCCTCAACACCCTGCGTCAGATCGGCTTCTCGCTGGGGATCGCCGTGCTGGTCGCCATCTTCTCCCATCAGATGGTGGCGAACGTGACCGCTGCTGCGCGAGAGGCTCAGCGCTTCGTCGGCACGCAGACCGAGCTGCCCGCTGCGGCGCGCCGGCAGATCCAGGCGTCGCTCGCCGAGACGGCTCAGGCCGCGGAGCAGGGCGGAGGCACCGGCATCCGCGCCGACGCCGCCCTGGCCGGCGCGCCGGCGGCCCCGGCGGGCTCGCCGATGGCCCAGCAGCAGGCCAGGCTGAAGAACGCCATCGGCGCCATCTTCCGTGACAACATCGCCAAGTCGTTCAAGTGGGCGTACTACGTGGCCGCGACGCTGGCCTTCCTGGCGCTGATACCGGCGTTGTTCACGGGGCGGCGCCTCGGTGAGCACGAAGGACACCACGAGCTGTCACGCGCCGAGCGCGCCGTCGGTCCAGGATGACGGCCGCCGGCGACACGACGGTAGACGCTGGGACGCCCGGCCGGGGACGGCCCCGGGCAAGGGAGCTCAGTACATCTGGACGGGCGGCGCGACAAGGCACTCCGTGAGCGCTTGCCGCCCGGTCCGCAGCACCGGCGGTCCGTGTGTGACGAGGACGTGTACGACATCGCGTTCCGCGAGCGGCGAGACGGTCGGCGCGAAGACGTCACGGTACCAGGCTGCTCCGGTCCCACTGCTCTGGTTCCAGAAGCGGAGACCGCCCTGGGCTCCGACGACGGCGTCGCCGAACACGACGGCGCGCAAAGAGGGCACGTACACCGGATGCTCGCTGCGCCTCGGCTTGCCGATGGTGTAGGCCTCGGCCGCGCCGCCGGCGATCGGCGCCGTCGTGCCGGCGGCGCCGAGGGGCATCACCTCGAGGGGTGTCTCGGGGCGCAGCCGTTTGCGAACGTTCTCATGACCCCAGATACGCGTCGGGCGCTCCGTCGCGAAGCGGTCGCGGAGCGCCTCGGCGCTGCGCGTATGGTAGGGGATCGTGATCAGCAGCTCCACGCGGACTGCGGCGGCGGCCATCCTGTGAAGCTCCGCCAGCAGCGGTTCGCGTCGCGGATCGTCCCCGGCCGGCAACAGCGGATCCACCAGCAGGAGCGCTTCGTCGGCGACCAGGGCATAGGACTCGACTTCCTCGGCTCTCGGGCGCCACTCCGGGTGAGGCGCGGTCCAGCGATGGATCCCGGGCGCCAGCGTGTCCATCTCAGCCTCCTCTGCTCGCGAACGTCATACCCGGTCATGTCCGTTCGCGCCGGCGCCCAATCGCGGCCGGCAGGGATCAGGCCTGCCGGCCGCGCGGTCCGTCTCTGCTACTGCTTGACCCAGGTGATCGTCTCGAACACGAGCTTGTCTCCCTCGATGGTGCCCGCCTCGGATTCGGAGCCGTCTTCGTTCTTGAGGCTGATCTTGTCGCCGTCCACGATGTAGGTGCCGTTGATCCCGATGTCCTCGCCGCCGTCCGGGTTGGGTTGCGTCAGCGTGAACGTGTCGTCGTCGTTGAGCGCGAGCACGAAGCCCTCCATGCCCTGTTCGCTGCCGGAGTCGAACTTGTAGTCGCCGGCCACGCTGCTGCTGCCGCAGGCGACGAGGCCGCCGAGGAGCAGCGTGGCGAGCGCCACCAGTGCGAGCGCCGTGATCGCGCGGCTCGTCGTCGAATGAGTCCTGCGGTAACGTCCTTGTGCCATGATCCCTCCTGTCGCGATGGTGCACTGCGCCTGCACTCGGGCAGGCGCAGCGCCTCGTTCTGACTTCGCCGGAGCACCCGGCGTGACCTGCGCTTTGACCACAGGCGATGGCCGGTCTCAGCGTCCGCCGCGTGCGGATAGAATCGGGGCGTGAGCCGATCCGTGCCAGCCGCCGCCCCGCCGGCCGCCTCCAGCGGGGCCGGGGCCCCTTCGAGCTACCGCTTCGTCGTACTCGGGGTCGTGTGGTCCGCGTATCTGGTCGTCTTTCTCTCGCGCCTCTGTATCGGCCCGCTCGCGCCTTTCCTCAAGGAATCGTTCGCCCTCAGCAACGCGCAGATCGGCGGTCTCACCAGCGCGACCGCGGTCGCCTACGCGCCGACCCTGATCTTCGCGGGATGGCTCGCCGACCGCATCGGGGTCCGCCGCGCGCTTCTCATCGGCACGCTCATCACCGGCGTCTTCATCGGCGCCGTCGCCCTGGCGCCGAGCTACGGGGTGATGCTGGTCCTGCTCGGCCTGTCCGGCTTCGGATGCGGGTTCATCTACCCGACCGCCGTGAAGGCGATCATGGTGTGGTTCCCCGCTCGCGAACGGGCGACCGCGGTAGGGGTGAACCAGGCCGCCGTCAACGTGAGCGGGATGCTGGGGGCGGCGGTCATGCCGGCCCTCGCTCTGGCGTTGAGCTGGAGGGCCGGATTCGTCTTCGCCGCCGGCCTGGCGTTCGTGGTCTGCGGTGTCGCCGCTGCGTTCTATCGCGATCCGCGCCCCGGCGAGGCGCCTGCGGAGCAGGGCGCGCCCACGACCGCCGCCGGTCCCGCGACCATCGGCGAGGTCGAGCAGGGGTTGCCGAGCGTCACCGGTGACGAGGCCGTCGACCGCGCCGCGCTTCGCCCAGGGTTTCTCGCCGTCATCCGCTCGCGCGACATCCTCCTGCTGGGACTGGCGGCCATGTTCCTGTGCATGGTGGAGTTCGCCGCCCTGGCCCACCTCGTGCTCTTCCTGAACGTGGCGTGGGGCTATGCTGTGGCGGCGGCGGCCGGCCTGTTGGCCGTGAGCCAAGCGGCCGGCGCCATCGGCAAGCCTCTCAGCGGTCTGATCAGCGATCGGCTTCTCGGCCGGCGTCGCAAGCCGCCGCTTCTCGTGCTCGCGGCCGTCGCCGGCGTCGCCTGCGCCATCCTCGCGCTCGCGGGTCCCGGCCGGCCGTGGCTGCTCTGGGTCGCCTTGATCATGCTCGGCGTCGGAGCCGTCGGTTGGGGAGGCCTGTTCGGGACGCTGGCCGGAGAG
>CAZJGT010000174.1:0-4938 GCA_964545565.1 uncultured Thermoleophilia bacterium | reverse complement strand
GCGTGAGGAGCTGTCCGGCGACGCCGTCGACGACGAGCTCCTGCAGGAGCTCGTCACCGGCGTCGCCACACTCGAGGCCGATCTCCGGCGCGGCGAGGAGCTCCGCTTCTTCAGCGGCAAGTACGACGAAGGCGGCGCGATCCTCACCATCCATCCCGGCGCCGGCGGCACCGAGTCGCAGGACTGGGCGGAGATGCTGCTGCGCATGTACCTGCGCTGGTTCGAGCGTCGCGGCTTCAAGGTCGAGATGAACGATCTGCAGGACGGCGATGAGGCGGGCCTCAAGAGCGCCACGCTCACCGTCCGGGGAGAGAACGTCTACGGCCTGTTGCAGGCTGAGCGCGGCGTCCACCGGCTCGTGCGTCTCAGTCCCTTCGATTCCGCGAACCGCCGCCACACCAGTTTCGTCTCCGTCGACGCCTCGCCGATCGTGAGCGACGACGTCGACGTCGACATCGACGAGGACGAGCTGCGCATCGACACCTACCGCTCCAGCGGCGCCGGCGGGCAGCACGTCAACAAGACGAGCTCCGCCATCCGCATCACGCATCTGCCGACCAACATCGTCGTCCAGTGTCAGAACGAGCGCTCCCAGCTGCAGAACAAGACGGTCGCCTTGCACATGCTGAAGTCGAAGCTGGTCGAGCTCGAGGAGCGCAAGCTCGCTGAAGAACTCGCCCGCGAGCGCGGCGAGGTGCTCAACGTGGACTTCGGCAGCCAGATCCGCAGCTACGTGCTGCATCCGTACCAGATGGTGAAGGACACGCGCACCGGCCACGAGGTCGGCAACGCCCAGAGCGTGCTCGACGGCGACCTCGACGGGTTCGTGCACGCATACCTGGTCTGGCGCGCGGGCGGTAGCGCCCCGCGCAAGTAGGCGTCCCGACGGTGGATCGGCCGACGCTCCGTGGTCGTCTGGTCACGCTGCGTCCGGTCGTGCCCACTGACCTGCCGACGCTGCTCTCGATCCTCGAGGAGCCGGAGGTCGCGCGCTGGTGGCGGCGGGCGGAGTGGGAGCGCGTCGACGAGCAGGATGCGCGGACGTTGGTCATCGTGCTGCCGGGAGTCGCGCCTGACGAGGCCGGTCGTGTCTCGGGCTGCATCCAGTACAGCGAGGAGACCGACCCGGACTACCTCTCCGCCGCCGTGGACATCTTCGTGGGCACGGCGGCGCAGGGTCGCGGCGTCGGTCCGGATGCGATGCGCACGCTCATCGCCTGGCTCTTCGATGAACGGGGGCACCACCGCCTGACCGTCGACCCGGCGGCGGACAACGCCCGTGCGATACACGTCTACGGGCAGCTCGGCTTTCGCCGCGTCGGGGTGCTGCGCCGGTACGAGCGCGTCGAGGACGGCGTGTGGCGCGACGCGCTTCTCATGGAGCTTCTGGCCGAGGACTTCGAGCGCGGCTGAGGGTCCGAGCGGGCGAGCCGTCGTGGACCACCCGGCCGAGGCTCCTCACTCCGGGACGACGTACTCCATCAGGAACAAGCTCAGAGCGTTGAACTCCGTCTCCAACTGGCGTTCCAGTCTGCCCGGATACCGCTGCTCGATGTAGCTGAGCGTGTCCTTCTTGCTGTGCCAGATCGCGTGGTCCTTGCCGGTGTTCAGATAGCCGTCCTTGTCGCCGAGGAGCCAGTTGGTCGCCTCGAAATAGAGGTAGGGGATGCCGGCCTTGCGGAAGGCGACATGGTCGCTCCAGTCGCCGGTGGTGCCGTACGGGTGATCCGTGTTCAGGCCGGGACTCGTCAGGATGTACTCGCCGAGCTGGCGCGCCATGCTCCGCAGCGCGAGCTGCGGCCACGGCGCCCGTTTGCTGCTGTAGCAGTACAGGCGGTCGCCGGTCGCGACGGAGTCGAAGTTGATCATGAGCACGGTGTCGGCGCGCGCCTGCTCGCTCATCTCGGCCATGAACTGGGTCGAGCCGCGCAGGCCGACCTCCTCGGCGCCGAAGGCGACGAAGACCAGCGTGTAGGGCGTCTTCACGTCGCGCAGCGCGTCGGCGAGCTGCATCATGAGGGCGACGCCGCTGGCGTTGTCGAAGGCGCCACGGCCGACGCTGACGGAGTCGTAGTGGGCGCCGATGACGATCTGCCGGGAGCTGGCTCCCGGCTTGACGGCCACGATGTTGCGCGAATCGCGGGAGTCGCCGCCGGCGCGGAAGCTGAACTCCTGCGTGTCCGGCGTGTATCCGAGGTCACCGAACCACTGGAGGATCCGCTCGCCGGCGCGCCGCTCCCCCGAGAGGCCGGCGACCCGTGCGCCGATCCCGTCGCTGAGGTCCGCGAGGTACTCGTAGGCGGAGGTGCCGGCGGTGGGACCGGCCACCGGTACAGGCTGCTGAGCTGCCCCCGACGTGCGCGTGTCGACCGCGCCCAGGCCGAGCGCGAGTGTGGCCGCCAGGATGGCGACGATGATGACGGCGAGCGTGGACTTGCGCATGGCGACTCCCCCGGGACGTGATGGCGACTGTGCTCCTGCTTCTACACGGCCGCGCGGCGCCGGTCAATCGCTGCGCTGCCGCGCCGCCCGGCGCTCCGGCGCCGCCCTGCGGTAGCATGGAGCGGTGAGCACGCCGTATCCCAAGATCGAGCTGCACGTGCACCTCGAGGCGACGGTGCGCCCGGAGAGGCTCCTCGAGCTCGGCAGGCGCAATGACGTCAAGCTGCCGGCGCGCTCCGTCGAGGGTCTGCGCCGCTTCTGCCGCTTTCGGGGCTTTGACGACTTCATCCGTGTCTGGATCAAGACCACGCGTGTGTTGCGTCACGGTCGAGACTTCCGCCAGGTCGTGGTGGACTACGCCGCCGACCTGGCCGCTCAGGGCGGTGTGTACGCGGAGCCCTTGTTCTCACCATCCGAGCCGGCGGCGCGTGGCACGCCGTGGCAGGAGGTCTTCGAGGGGTACTGCGACGGCGCCGACGAGGCGCGCGAGCGATACGGCGTGGAGCTTCGCTTCACGCCCGACATCACGCGCGACTTCACGCCCGAGATCGGCGAGCGGCTCGCCGAGTGGGCGGTGCGCTTCCGTGACCGCGGGGTCGCCGGCATCAGCCTCGGCGGGAGTGAGGCGAGGTTCCCGCCGGCGCCCTTCGCGCGCGCCTTCGCCATCGCCCGAGAGGGCGGCCTCAAGGCCGCGCCGCACGCCGGCGAGACCGCCGGGCCCGCCTCCATCCGCAGCGCCCTCGACGACCTGCGCGCCGACCGCCTGCGGCACGGCGTGCGCGCCGTCGACGACAGGGCGCTGCTCACCGAGCTGGCCGATCGCGGGATCGTCTGCGACGTGACCCCCGTGAGCAATCTGCGCACCGGGGTCGTGGAGTCCATGGACGCGCACCCGCTGCCCGCGATGCTCGCCGCCGGGGTCCTCTGCTCGATCGGTAGCGACGACCCGGTGCTCATGGACACGTCGCTCACGGCGGACTGCGCTGCGGCCGTCCGCCTCGGACACACGCCGAAGGCGATGTATGAGCACGCCGTGAAGGGCGTGTTCTGTGACGAACGGACGCGGGCACGCCTTGCGACTGTCGGCCACGCCTTCGACTGGGGCGCCGGCGCGGCCTCCTGACGGTCGCGGGCCCCCCGGCGCGCCAAAGGCCGCCCCGCACGCCGAAATCGCTCAAGAACGCGGCGTTCGTGCCGACAGCATCTCCAGAAGGCCTGTCGACCTTGTCGCCCCCGCCGATGGAGGAGGCCGCTTCTGAACTCCGTGCGCGTCAATCGCGCGGTTGCCGCCCTGGCGCTGCTCTACGGCGTCCTCGCCCTGTTGCTGCCCCAGTCCGCGATCGCCGTCCTCGGTGTGCCTCTCGTCGTCGTCGGGGCCTGCCTCGGCGGCCTTCGCGGCGGCCTGCTCGCGTCCCTCTGGACGATCCTCGTGACCACGGTCTCGTTCTTCGTGCTGCGCGACGTGCGCCTCGATCACTATGCGGTCAGCGTCGCCGCCTACGCCGCGGTCGGCATCGGCCTCGGGTGGGCGGTCGACCGGGTCGTCGGGCAGAGCCGCCGCTTGCAGCGCGCGGTCGGCGAACTGCAGGCCATGCAGCGCCAGTTGCGGGCCAGCCAGAAGCGCTACCGCCTGCTCTTCGAGGCGAGCAACGACGCGGTCTACCTGCACGGCCTTGACGCCCAGGGCGAGCCCTCCCGGTTCGCGGCGGTCAACGACTCGGCCTGCAGGCTCCTCGGCTACACCCGGGAGGAACTGCTGGGGCTGACGCCGCGGGCCGTGGATGCGCCCGAGAAGCCCGGTCAACTGCGGCGCGTCATGGAGCGGCTCCTCTATGAGGACAGCATCGTCTACGAGAGCGCGCGCAAGACACGCGACGGCCAGGAGGTCCCGGTGGAGATCAGCTCGAGTCTGACCGAGGTCGACGGCGAGCTCATGGTCCTCTCCATCTCGCGCGACATCGCCGGACGCAAGAAGACCGAGCGCCGGCTTGAGCAGCTCTCCTTGCACGACGAGCTCACGGGGCTCAAGAACCGGCGCGGCTTCTACGTGCTGCTTCCGGAGCAGGCCAAGCGAGCCAAGCGCTCGGGGGCCAAGGTCGTCGTGCTCTACGGCGACATCGACGGATTCAAGGCCATCAACGACCGGCTCGGACACAAGCGCGGGGACGACGTCCTGCGCGCGGTCGCCGACGCTCTGCGCGCCGCCTTCCGGGAGACCGACCTCATCGCGCGACTCGGCGGCGACGAGTTCTGCGTGGTCGCCGAGTCGCCGTCCGATCCGTCCATCCTGGTCGAGCGGCTGGACGAGGCCATCCACATGGCGTGCGAGGAGCTTGGACTCACCGTCACGCTCAGCTACGGGACGGTGCTCGCGGACTGGCGGGGTCTGGAGGATCCGGACGAACTGCTCACCCGTGCCGACATGCTGATGTACGAGGTCAAGCGCGCCCGCAAGGCGCAACGGAGCGCGGAGCCGCCGGAGCAGCTCGCCCGCGG
>CAZJGT010000173.1:0-4940 GCA_964545565.1 uncultured Thermoleophilia bacterium | reverse complement strand
CGGCGGCGTCCTCGTGCAGCGCTGGGGCTGGCCGGCGGTCTTCTGGTTCAACCTTCCCGTCGGCGCCTTGGGCGTCGTCCTCGCGCTCACACTGGTGCGGGGCCGCCGCGAGGCGCGCGCCGCCGAACCGCTCGACTGGCCCGGCGTCGGCCTGGTCACGGCGGGCCTCTTCTGCCTCACGCTGGCGATCATCCAGGGCAACGACTGGGGCTGGACCTCCGCCGTCATCCTCGGCCTCTTCGTGGCGGCCGTGGCGATCCTCACGCTGTGGGTCTGGTGGGAGCTGCGCGCCGCCTCTCCCCTCTTCGACCTGAGGCTCTTCCGGCGGCGTACCTTCGCCGCGGCGAGCACGGCGATCATGACCGTGGACACGGCGATGATGGGCACCTCGTTCATGCTCGTCATCTTCATGATCGCGATGATGGACTACAACGAGCTCAAGGCCGGCCTCGCCATCGCCGTCCTGCCGGCCGCCGTCCTCGTGCTCACGCCGCTCGCAGGGTGGCTGGCCGACCGGCTCGGTCCGCGTCTGCCGGCGGTGGCCGGCGCGCTCGTCGCCGCCGCCGGCCTCATCGCGCTCGCTCATCTCGCGCGCACCGACCCGCTGGCCGCCGTGCTGTGGCGCAGCGCGCTCGTCGGCGCCGGCATCGGCCTCTCCCTGCCGGCGCTGCTCGCCGCCGGCATGAGCGTGGTCCCCGGCGGCGTCAAGGGCGCCGGCTCCGGCATGCTGAACACGGCGCGCCAGCTCGGCTTTCTGCTCGGCGTGGCCATCCTCGTGGCCGTCTTCGCCCACACCATGAACGGCGCCGTGAACCGGGCCGCGGACCAGGGTCAGTACCTGACGCGCGGCGACGACCGCCTGAGCCGTCCGGTCGCGGACCGCCTGGTCGCGGCCCTCGACGAGGCGCGCACGATCGACGCCACCGCCGGCATGAGCGAGCTGCGGCGCGTGGCCCACCCGATCGCCGAGGACATCGGTGACCAGGTGGGCTTCTTCGAGGGCCTTGCGCTCCTCGAGCTCAAGGACCGCCTCGAGAACCTGCTGTGGGACGAGGTGGCGGCGGCCTTTCGTTGGCCGTTCTACGTCGCGGCCGTCGCCGCGGCGCTGGGCGCCCTGGCGGGCGCCTTCCTGCCGCGGCGCCCGCCGCGCCCCCCGGACTGAAGCTCACGGCGGACGCCCGCGGTCACTGCCGCAGCCGCCGCTCGTGCGATACACTCCCCCCATGACCACCAGCATCAACGAGACACGACTGCCCGGCGTCGGCATCCGCTTCGACTTCACCACCCGGGACGGCGCCCGCGTCGTCGTCGTCAGCCATCACAGCGGGCGCTGCGAGATCATGCTCTGCAGTGAGGAAGACCCCGACGCCTGCCACGAGGTCCTGCGGCTCGCCAAAGAGGACGCGCGGGCCCTCGCGGAAGTGCTCGGGCAATCGCAGGTGACCGAAGAGGTGACCTCGATGCGGCTGTCCACGCAAGGTCTGACCATCGACTGGCTCCCCGTGGGCCCGGACTCACGCTGCGCCCATCGCTCGCTGTACGACATCGAGCATCAGGACGAAGAGGCGGCGGCCATCACCGCCATCATCCGCGACGATTCCACCATCGCCGCCCCGCCGTCGAGCTTCACGCTCGAGGTAGGCGACGTGGCCGTCGTCGTCGGCACGCCGCGAGGCGTCGAGACGATGGCGACCCTCCTGCGCAGCGGCTGAACGCGACGTGAGTCTGCTGGCCGTCACAGCGGGGGGCGCCAGCTTCCTGCTCGAGGTTGGCATCGTCCTCCTCGTGCTCGCGGTCCTCGCCCGCGTTGCAGCGAGGACCGGCTTCTCGCCTATCCCCCTCTATCTGCTCGCCGGTCTCGTCATCGCCGCCGTCTCACCGCCGGCCATCGACGCGGAGCTGATCGCGATGGAGTCGCAGATCGCCGTCATCCTCCTGCTCTTCATGCTCGGGCTCGAATACACCGGCGACGAGGTGATCGCGAGCCTTCAGTCGGGCATCGGCGCAGGCGTCGTCGACCTCCTGCTCAACTTTCCCCCGGGCCTCCTGGTCGGCCTGATCCTCGGCTGGGATCCACTCGCGGCCGTCCTGCTCGGCGGCGTGACCTACATCTCCTCGTCAAGCATCGTCGCCAAGGTGGTCGACGACCTCGGCCGCCTCGGCAACCGGGAGACGCCCGCGGTGCTCTCGGTGCTCGTCATCGAGGATCTCGCCATGGCTCCGTATCTGCCGCTCATCGCCGTCCTGCTGGCGGGAGGCAGCGTCGTGCGCGGTGTCGGGCTCGCGGTGCTCGCCACCACACTCGCGGTCGGAGCGCTCTCCCTCGCCCGCCGCCACGGACACCGCCTCAGCCACCACCTCCAGCATCCCAAGAGCGAAGTCGTACTGCTCACGGTCGTCGGGCTGGTGCTGGCCGCCGGCGGGGCAGGGGAACTCCTCAACATCTCCGCCGGCGTGGTCGCCTTCCTCGTCGGACTCTCGATCTCCGGGACACTCGCCGATCGCGCGCGGGAGCTGCTCAGCCCCCTCCGCGACCTCTTCGCCGCGATCTTCTTCGTGCTGTTCGGCCTGCAGGTCGACGTCGCCGCCATCCCCGACGTGCTCGCCGTGGCGGCGCTGCTCTGGGCGATCACGGTGACGACGAAGCTGATCACCGGCTGGGTCGCCGCGCGCCGGGTCAGCGGCGTGCCCGGCCGCCTGCGCGCGGGCACGGCGCTCACTGCGCGCGGCGAGTTCTCCATCGTGATCGCCGGCCTTGGCGTCGCCGCCGGCACGGAGGCGGGCCTCGCGCCGCTGGCGGCCACGTACGTGCTGCTCACAGCGGTGACCGGACCGCTGCTCACGCGGTACGCCGGCCCCGTCGGCACGTGGCTCACGCGCGGCGCGACGCGTCGGCGCGAGGAGGCCGGGCGGCGCGCCGCCTGAGCCCGCGCCACTTCCGCCTCTCTCGTCGAGCGAGGCCGACCTGCGGCCGCAGCGCCCGTACCGCGCGAGGGGCGCCGGGCCTCGCGGCCCGGCGCCCCTCGAAGCGAGCACCTCTCGTGCGCTACCGCATCACTCCGGCGGCACCTCGAGGAAGGCGTAGTTGACGTCGATGCCCTTGCTCTTGTTGTAGGCGCGGCCGATCCAGTACCAGACGACGCACACGAGGAAGACGCCGCCCACCACGACATACGGCAGGGTGCCGGTGAGGCCGTAGGCGGGATTCGTGAGGAACAGAGTCACCGCGATGACCCCGAACACGAATCCGATGAACCCGAAGACCGAGACCAGCGGGAAGCCGCCGATGGTGTACTTGGCGCCCGGTGACGCGTCATAGAGCGGCTTGGCGCGGAAGGGCAGGAGCGCGGCCGCCAGCGTACTGAGGATGAAGACGTAGCCGCAGGCGAGCGTCACGCCGAGCGTCAGCGTGTACCACTGGCCCCAGTAGCTGTAGACGAAGATGACGGGGATGCTGAAGCCGAAGTACAGCCAGTGTGCGACCGCCGGTGAGCGGAAGCGCTGGCTGATCTTCGACACGAACGCCGGCAGCGTACGGTCGAGCGACATGCCGACCATGACGCGCGTCATGCCGATGTAGCAGTTGCAGGTGATCTGCAACGACGCCAGCAGGAAGCTGATGGCGGTGAGGATGACGATGATCGGGTTGGCCGTGATGACGATCGCGAACATGCCGGGGAACGGCAGGATACTGCCGATCCCGTCCCCGGAATCGCTCACCCCGTAGTAGTACGAGTGGGACACGGCGTTGAAGAAGGATGTGCCGACCGCCCTCTCCTCGGCCCACGCGATCAGGGCGAGCACGATGCCCACGCTGATCATGGAGCCGACGATGATGAACGCCTGGTTCTTGAAGACGCGGGCGCCCTTGATCTCGCCGCCCTGCTGCACGCTGTACGACGCCCACTGCAAGCTCGTCCACACGATCGGGATGGCGAGCAGGGTGGCGCCGAAGGCGAACTTGGGCAGCAGGTCGACGCCGGCGGCGCTGACGTCGTTCTGGATCCAGTTGTAGTAGTCCGCGCGGCCGTCGACGAACTGCGAGAAGCTGTTCATGGCCGTGGCGAACTGCTCCGGGGTGGTGCGCAGGAACTGCACGAGCAGCACGACGATGAGGATGCCGGTCGCGGCGAACATGAAGTACTGCAGGCGCACGTAGTTGCGGAACCCGGTCACCAGCAGGGTCGCGATGGCAGCCGCCCCGATGACGCTGATGGTGACGATGCCCTGGGCGGACTGGCACCAGACGGCCGCGTCGATGAGGCCGGTGTTCTTGTAATGGTAGCCCAGGCCCATGAACAGCGGCGCCAGACCGAGGTTGGCCTGCAGCCAACCTGCCAGCGCCACCCACTGCAGGATCCAGATCACGAACCCGCTCATGACGACCGGGAACCCGATGGCGCCGCCGAACACGCGGCTCTGGAAGACGTAGTCTCCGCCCGAGCGCGGCATGGCGGTCGCCAGCCACACGAAGGCGAGGGCGATCGGCAGCTCGAACAGGATCGCGTAGAGGCATGCCTGCCACACGGAGACGCCCGGGAACGCCGCCGGCGCCCAGACGAACGTCCACGGGAAGATCACGCCCATGGTCAGGAAGTTGTACATGTACGCCGACCAGGGCGACATCACCCTGGAGAGCCCCGAGGCCTTACGACTGAAGACCTCCGGTTTTGCTGCGGTTGTAGCCATCTCTTCCCCCTTGTCAGTCTCTTGCGACTTGCCGACAGATACGTCCCGGGGCTGCGCCAGCAGCCTTACCCCGACGTCATCTGATAGCCGACGACCTTGCCGGGCTCCAGTGTCAGGATGCACCCCCTCAGGATCCCCTCGCCGTACTCGCTGCCGGGGTTGACCACGGTGGTCCGCTTGACCTTGATCAGGCCTCGGGACTCGTGGATGTGCCCGGTGAGCATGAGCAGCGGCTGATGGCGCTCGACCAC
>CAZJGT010000172.1:0-4942 GCA_964545565.1 uncultured Thermoleophilia bacterium | reverse complement strand
GACGCCAAGGCGAGCAACCAGCAAGCCGGCGCCGAGGGCATGCTCACCGGCGCCGCCTGCGCGCTGGCCGGCGCCGACACCATCCTGGCCTTCGGGTGCTCGGACGGGGCGCAGTCCCTCAGCTTGGCCAAGGTCGTCCTCGACGGTGATTCCGTCGGCGCCCTGCGGCGCCTGGTACGTGAGGACCCGATCGACGCGACGCGGGCGCTGGTCGACGACATCGCCGGCGTGGGCATCGGTGGTCACTACCTCGGGCGGCGGAGCACGCGGGAGTTCCACCGCGCCGGCGAGGCATGGCAGCCGGCCCTCTGGCAGCGCGGGCCCTTCGAGCAGTACGAGGGGCGGCCGCTCGTCGAGGAGGCCGTGGCCCGTGCGGATGAGCTCCTGGCGACGCACGAGGTGCGGCCGTTGCCCGACGACGTGGAGGCCGAGATCGACGCCGTGATCGAGCGCTATGCGCGAAGCGTCGGTGCCCCGGCCGGCCGGGTCTCGTGGAAGGCCGGCGTATGAGCGACGTGGTCGTCTACCCGCTCGAGGACCTCGCCGTCATGCGCCGGTTCGGTGTCGCCTGCGGCCTGGAGGACTCGGGCCGCGACGACGAGGACATCCTCGCGGCCTGGGGGGCGTTCGACGGGGAGCGCCTGATCGGCGCGATCTGTCTCGAGCGCCAGGGGAAGCTCGCCGTCCCCAACTGGATGGCGGTCGAGGAGGGCTACCGGCGACGCGGCATCGCGAGGCGGCTGTACGTCGCGCTCGAGGACGAGGCTCGCCGGCGCGGCGTGAGCCGGTTGTGGGTGACGGCGCGCAACCCTGCGTTCTTCGCCGCGAACGGATTCGTGAGCGTGGACGACCCGGAGGTCCGCGAGTTGCTGCTCGGCGGGTGCCTGGACTGCGAGCAGTATGGCCGCGAGTGCGAACCCATGGCGCTGAGCAAGCGGCTCGTGGGGATGGACGATCCCGATCCATGACCTGTGGAGGGTGTGACGTGCGACCGAGGTTCGAGTACCTGACCGAGACCGACAAGCAGTTCGTCCACGAGCAGACGGTGCGCCTGCTCGAGGAGGTCGGCGTCGCCTACAACACGCCCACACTCACGGAGATCCTGCGTGAGGCCGGCGCCGTCGTGGACGCCGAGAACCTGACCACCAAGCTGCCGTGGGAGCTCGTCGAGCGCTGCCTCAAGTCCGTGCCGCGAGACGTCTTCCTCGCCGGGCGCGATCCGGCCTACGATCGTCGCGTGGGGCAGGACGGCATGCTGTACACGAGCGACGGTGCGGCCACCTACATGCTCGACGACCTCACCGGTGAGCGGCACGAAGGCACCGAGGCCGACCTCGTCGCGATGATGACGCTCTACGACGCCGTGCCCGAGATCGACTTCACCTGGGCGACGATCACGCCCGGCGACGTCGACTCGCGGGTGGGTAACCTCGAGATGGCGCGTATCGCCTTCGAGAACTCGCGCAAGCACCTGCAGGACGAGGTGCGCACGCCCGACCAGGCGCCGGTGATGATCGATCTCCTGGAGGCGATCGCCGGCGCCTCGTTGAAGGATCGCCCCATCTGGTCGGCGACCAACTGCACCATCGCGCCGCTGCAGCACGACGCCGAGATGACCGAGGCGCACATCCTCATGGCGAAGGCCGGTTGCCCCATCTTCGTGCTCCCGATGCCTCAGATGGGCACCACCGGCCCCATGAGCGTCCTGGGTACCAGTATCCTCAACATGGCCGAGCTGCTCAGCGCCGTGGTGCTGTTCCAGCTCGCCGTGCCCGGTTGTGCCATGGTCTCCGCGGTCGGATCGGCCGTCGCCGAGATGCGCAGCGGGCTGTATCTCTCAGGGGCGCCCGAGGACGGGCTGATCAACGTCGTCTGCATCGAGATGAGCAAGTTCTACGGGTTGCGCACGCAGGGCAGCGCGGTGAGCTGCGACGCCAAGGCCTGCGACCTGCAAGCTGGGGCCGAGGGGATGCTCACAGGCATGGCCACCGCGCTTGCCGGGGCCGACATCATGCTCGCCTTCGGCCTCATGGACAGCGCCCAGACCGCGAGTCTGGCCAAGACCGTGCTCGACGCCGACACGATCAAGGCCATCGAGCGCTTCCTGCGCAACGACCCGGTGGATGAGGCGAAGGCTCTCATGGACGACCTGATCGAGGTCGGCATCGGTGGGCACTTCCTCGGGCGCAAGAGCACGCGGCGGTTGTATCGCGCCGGGGAGCTCTGGCAGCCGGACCTTTGGCATCGCGGCACCTTCGACCAGTACGTCGGCACGTCCCTGGTGCAGGACGCCTGGGACAGGGCGCAGACGCTGATCGCCGAGAACGACGTGCCGCCGCTGCCGGACGACGTCCGGCGGCACGTCCGCGCCGCGATCGACGGGTACGTCCGCAGCCTGGGCTGAGCGGGTGCGCTGCGGGGCGGCCAGAGAGATCGAGCGCGTGCGGGGCACGAGCGGCGAACTGGTCTTGCGGCGCGGTGCGGCGGGTCTCGAGATCGTGGCCAACGGCGTGTTCCTCGTCTCGGCCGCGAACGCCGCCAGCAGCAGGGCGCTGGTCGACGCCGCTTGGCCGTGGGTGAGCGGCGACGCCCTGCGTGTGCTCATCGGCGGCCTCGGCATCGGTGACGCCCTCGACGAGGCCCTGGGATGCAAGCGCGTCGTCGAGGTCACCGTGGCCGAACTGGAGCCGGCGATCGCGTGCTGGTTCCGCGAGTATGGCGGGGCCGCGGCGAGGCGCGCGGCTGCGGCGGAGCGATCCGGCCGCGCGCGGATCGTCATCGCCGACGTCGCCGACGTGCTCGAAGCGCGGGCGCAACGCTGGGACGTCATCGCCCTCGACACCGACAACGGCCCCGAGTGGCTGGTACGCGAGGAGAACGCCGCGCTGTACGCGCCGATCGGCCTGCGCCGCGTCCGCGGTGCGCTCCGGCCGGGCGGCGTCGCCGTCTTCTGGTCGCCCGAACGCTCTTCGGCCTTCGAGCATGACCTGACCGCCGTGTTCGGGCGCATGGAGGTCGAGAGTGCCGTCGACGTGATCGACGGACGGACGCTCGATTACACCATGTACGTCGTGCGCCGGCCGGATGGCGACGCCGTGAGGGGCGCAGGGTAGACTGATGGCGGCCCGCACGAGACAGCGGGACGGCGATCGTGGAGGCGTGGCATGAGCGATGCTGACGAGCGGCTGCTGGGACTGTTCCCCCTCGGCATCGTGCTGCTGCCGGGCGAGGTCGTTCCGCTGCACATCTTCGAGGAGCGCTACAAGAGACTGATCGGGGAACGCCTCGAGGGCGGCGATCTGGGCATCGTGCTCGCGGAGGGCGACTCGGTGCGGGAGTGTGGGACGACGGCGCAGGTCGTCGAGCTCATCGAAGAGCTCGACGACGGCCGGATGAACGTGCTGGTCAAGGGCGAGCGGCGCTTTCGCATCGTCGAGATGCGCGCACCCGACGACCCCGAGGCCGAGTACCTCAGCGCCGTGGTGGAGTACTTCTCCGACACGGAGCCCGACGCTTCATCCGAGCTTCGCGAGGCCATCATCGACCTGTTCCGCACGATGCTCTCGCTCATGGACGTCGAGAGCCCCGAGGAGCCCCCCGGCGAGGGGCCGCTCTCGTTCCGCATCGCCGCGGCCATGGATTTCGGCGCCTCGCTCAAGCAGGAACTGCTGGAATCGCTGAGCGAGGAGCAGCGTCTCGGCACGCTGCTCACCGTCATGACCACGCTGCTGCCGCGGCTGGAGCTGCGCAAGGATCGCCAAGAAGCCATCCGCGGGAACGGCAAGGGGTACTGACCGGCGACCGCGGGCTTGTGGCCTACGGGATCAGTACGATCTTACCGAGATGGTCACCGGCGAGTAGTTCGTGCGCGTGGCGCGCCTCGGAGAGCGGCAGTTCCGTCCCGATCACCGGCCTCACCTTGCCCTCGGCGGCCATCGCCGCGATCTCGGCGGCGATGGCCGCGATCCCGGCGCGCCCGGCGTTGTTCAGGTTCATGAAGAGCACGGAGACGTCCTTGGACAGGGCAGCGCCGATCGGAACGGTGGCATCCGGTCCCGGGCCTTGGCCGGTGCCGACGATGCGTCCTCCCTTGGCCACGAGCTTCACGTCGAGCGGGAGGTTCACGCTCAGCACGAGCTCGTGCACCAGGTCCACGCCCTTGTCGTCGGTGAGCTCGAGCACGCGCGCGGCCACGTCTTCCGTGCGGAAATCGATGACGGCCTCGGCGCCGAGACCGAGGACGAGGTCGGCGGCGCCCGGTCCGCTCGCCGTGGCGAGCACCCGGGCGCCCAGCGCCTTCGCCAGCTGCACCGACGCCGACCCGACGCCACCGGAGGCGCCTTGCACGAGGACCGTCTCGCCCTCGCGCAGCGCGCCGCGCGTCACGAGGGCGTAGTAGGCGGCCGGGAAGGCCATGCCGATGGCCGCGGCATCGACGAACGAGAGGCCCTCGGGCAGGTGCACGACCTGCGTCTCCGCGATGAGGGCGTACTCGGCGTAGCTGCCCTCGCTGCCGATGCCGAGACCACTGAAGGCGACGCGGTCGCCGGGCCGCACGGAGTCGATCCCCTCGCCCACCCGCTCGACCACCCCGGCGCCGTCCGAGCCGAGGGTCTTGGGCGGCTGCTTGGGCGTGGGGAACCGATCCTCACGTACCGACACGTCGACGGGGTTGACCGTGGCCGCGGCGACCCTCACGAGGATCTGGGAGGGTCCCGGCTCGGGGGTCGGGACTTCTTCATACACGAGCACCTCGGGGCCGCCGTATTCGTGGATGCGCACCGCTTTCACCGCTGCCTCCTGGGCTGGGGGTCGCCACTCGTCACGGGGACTCTACCCGCGTTGCGGCCGGGGCTCACCGACCGCGCCGGGTGAGCCCCAGCCGCAAGGCAAAGGCGGAGCGCATGTTCCCAGGGGTGACCGTAGGTCCGCCCGCGGGCGG
>CAZJGT010000171.1:0-4952 GCA_964545565.1 uncultured Thermoleophilia bacterium | reverse complement strand
AGTAGTCGTGGTGCCACAGCTCGATCATGTCGGCGCCGTGGTGGTTCTGGTAGATCACCTGCTCGAGGACGGGAGAGGAGATATCGGCGTTGCCGGAGCCGTCGAAGCTGAGCACGACCTCGTCGCCGTAGTCGACGGCGCTGAACTTCGCTGGCGAGGTGAAGATGTCGCGCAGGTGGTCGAGGTCGTCCTGGGTGAGGGGCTCGACCTTGGCCCTCTTCACCGCCGCCTCCGAGCCGGCATGCAGGTCGGCCTCGATCTCCGCCCGGGTCATCTCGGTGAGCGAGCCGTCGCCGAGACGTGTGGGGATGCGCTGTGCCATGGCTCCTCCGGTCCGTGCGGCCGCGGGACGGTCGCGTTAGTTATTCAGCTAACTAACAGCTCTCGTTGGGACTGTATGGGGCGGATCACGGGGTGTCAAGACGGCTGCCGTCGGTGCGTCACGGCAGCCGGTATGGGCGCTTGAGGCGCTCACACTCACGCCGACGGCAGATTTCGCAAGGCGCACTCGCGACGTTTGCCCAAGTATCGGCCGTTGCCTCTCGGCGCGGAGGCTCATAGCATCGGGGCCAAGCGGACGCGATGCCGCCGGAGCGTCGCGCCGCCGAAACCGGGGGACGCATGGAGCCACGTGTCATCACGCGCCAGGGGGACGGATCCGCCGTCGAGCTGACGCGCAGCGAGATCAGAAGCGAGCTCGAAGACGGGACGCGGGTCGCCGCGGCCAAGGCTCGCGTCCCGGGGCTGAACGCGGATGAGCTGGATCACCTCCTGGACATCTTCGCCAGCCGCGCCCGTTTCACCGCCGTCGACATCGGCGATGAGGTCGTGCTCAGCTTCGACGGCTCCGGCACACCGCAGCAGGGCAGCCGCGTGGACGCCCTGCTGCAGTACGAGCAGTGCCTGGCGGCGGACTCCTGCGAGCTCTACCACATCGACTACTCGTACAAGGCGGTCAAGACGATCGTCGGCGCCGAGCAGCAGGCGATGAAGGAGGCGCAGGAGCGCGTCACCATCCCCGTGCACTACGGCGCCCAGCCGGACCTCGGCCGCTACTCGCGCCCGGACGGTCCGTGCGGCAACTGGTCGGAGTTGCTTCCGGCGATGCGCATCGACGAAGCGCGTGCGGCGCAGGAAGAGGCCGTGGAGCTCGCCGCGGACGACATGGTCCATGTCGCCGGCGCCATGTGGGAGGCCGGCGCCGACGGCATCAACTTCGACACCGCCGGCGCCGGCGGCGACGGGGACTTCCTCGCGACCCTGCTCGCCGTGGAGCGCCTGCGCGCCGCTTACCCGGCCATGGGCATCATGGTCGGCATGTCCGGGGAGCTGGTGCTCGGCACACACGGGCGACTCGAGTACAAGGGCGTGCGGCTGGCCGGTCTCAAGCCGGCCGGCCAGCTCGAGATGGTGCAGCAGGCCGGCGCCACCGTCTTCGGGCCGGCCGTCAACGTCAACACGAGCCGCACCGTCGCCTGGAACGTCGCTCGCGCACTCACCTTCATGAAGCCCTGCATGGTGGCCGCTCGCATCCCGGTGCACGCCAACGTCGGCATGGGCGTCGGCGGCGTGCCGATGAACGCCTTCGCCCCGGTCGACGCGATCTCGCGCTGCTCGCGCGCCTGCGTCGACATCCTGCGCCTGGACGGCTTGTAGGTCGGGTCGGGCGACATCTTCGGGATGCCGGTCGCCCATGCCGTGGCCTCGGGAATGAACGGGCTGCGCGCCGCCGGAGATCTGGTGGCGCGGCTCGAGATGGCCAGGGGCATGAGGCTGGCGGAGGCGAAGCGGATGGTAGCAGAGGCAGTGGGCGTCTCCCTCGCCGATCTCAGCGACCCGCTGGTGATGCACGAGGTCCGCGGCGAACACCGGCTGGGCAGGGTGTTCGAGGCCGAGACCACCTTCCCGGGCGACCCCAGTCCACAGGAGGCCAAGGCGAACATCCGGACGCTGCTCGAGCTGTAGCGGGAGCGGCGCGCCGTCCGCCGGGATCCACACACGCCGGCGGCCAAGCACCGACGGTGGCCGCGGTCTCGGGTAAAGTTGTCGTATGGGCACGCAGGCGACAACGCCACCCCTCTCGGTGACGTTCGTAGGGCACTCCACGGTGCTCCTCGAGACGAACGGCGTCCGCCTGCTCACCGATCCTCTGCTGCGCCGGCGCATCGGGGTGCTGATACGGCGTCCCTCACTGCCGGGGCCCGAGGTACGCCGGGACCTCGACGCGGTGCTCATCTCGCACGCCCACCTCGACCACCTCGACGTGCCGTCGCTGCGCCTCATCGACAGGCGCACGCCGGTCGTGGTCCCGCGCGGACTCGGCTCACTGGTGCGGCGCCTCGGCTTCGTGCCCATCGAGATGGCGGCCGGCGACGAGGTGGAGGTCGGCCACCCGGATGCCGGCCGTGACGCACCGGGGGGGCACGCGGCTCGCGTGCGCGTGCGGGCCGTGCCCGCCGACCACTCGGGGTCGCGCTACCCGATGGCCGTGGAGTCGGACGCCCTCGGCTACGTCGTCTCGGGCGGCCTGCGCACCTACTACGCCGGCGACACCGGCCTCTTCGACGGCATGCACGAGCTGGCGCCGCTCGACCTCGCACTGCTGCCGGTCGGCGGTTGGGGACCGCGCCTGCCGGACGATCATCTTAATCCGCTCTCAGCGGCCAAGGCGCTGCAGCGCCTGCGGCCGGCGGCCTGCGTGCCGGTGCACTGGGGCACGCTGTACCCGCCGTGGTTGCCGCCGGCCCTGAACGCGAAGTGGGGCGAGTGGCCCAAGGCGTTCGCGCGTTACGCGGCGCACCTCGCTCCCGAGGTCGAGGTGCGCATCCTGCGCCCGGGCGAGGCGACCGTGTTCGCGCCCGCGGAGGGCGGTCGGAAGGCGGCGCGGCGATGAGCACGGCAGAGCTCGGCATCGCGCTCCCCCCGACCTCGCAGCGCTGCGCGAGTGGCGCCGCTGGGGGGTGTGGGGGACTAGAGTGCCGGCGGCTGCAGACCTACGGCGCGCTCGTCGAAGACGCCTGATCAGTCGTCGAAGTCGCCCGCGGAGCCCTTGTCGACGTCCAGCGTCTTGGCTCGCTCGACGATCTTCGCTTCGGTCCACTCCGCCGGGTCCTCGATGCGCTCGGCCTTCGGCCCGAGGTCGTAGGAGCCGGCGTCGAGGATCGCCCGGACGGCGAGCGGCGCCGTGTCCGTCCCGTTGAAGACCTCGGTCATCATCTTGTAGGCGAAGTCCTCGACCCGCTTGCTCATCCGTTCGCGGATCTCCTTGGGCTGCGCCAGGAACTTGCTCTCGAAGGGGAGGTTGAGGTTCTTGTAGTCGCCCTTCTTCCAGCCCTTGTCGTCGGCGTAGGCGACCACCTCGGCCCACATCTCCTCGGTCACGCCCTCGCCCTTGACCTTGTAGAAGTTGCCGTCGGCGTCGAGCTGCGCATTGCCGTAGTCGTCGACCTCGAGCCCCCAGGAGATCATCTGCAGGGCGGTCGCCACGTTGGCCTTGGTGGTGTGGGTCTTGGCGGCGATCTCGCGCAGCCGCTCGGAGCTGTTGCCGGAGGTGCCGTGCTGGGCGCCGCTCACGTTGTACGGCGTGAGGGTCTCGTGGACCTTGGTGGTCAGCTCTACCTGGATGCCGGCGGAGGACGCCTCGATGCCGTGGGTGGTGCCGTTGTTCAGGGCGATCCAGTCGGCGGAGATGCCGTGGGCGTTGAGCCCCTGGATGAGGAAGAGCGCCTCATCCGGCGTCGAGAGTCCCGTGGAGCCCTTGATCTCGCCGACCTCGGTCTCGAGCCCGGACCACGTGGGGATGTGCGGGTTCACGGCGAGGTTGGCGAGCAGGTTCCGGTCGTTGGGCTGATGTGACGCATCGATGGCGATCGAGGTGATGCCCGCCTCGAACATGGTGGGGACCTCGGTCATGGCCTGCGCGAGGTCCTTGTCGTTCTTGATGCCGTAGTGGTCGGCGTGGATCGCCACCGGGATCGTGATGCCCATCTCGTTGCAGAGGGCGTCGACGATGCGCGCCATGTTCCAGTAGTTGACGGCGCAGTAGGCCTTCTGCCCGCCCTCGGACTTGGCGATCTCGACGATGAGCGCGGCGTTGGCCCGCTGCGCGGCCCGCAGCGCGCCGCGGATGACGAAGCTGTTACGCCCGTTGGCGGCCATGGCGATGGCCTTGCCCTTGGCGCGCATCGCCCTGTCGACGACCTTGCCGCTCACGAGCAGCGCCCTGGAGTTGGGGAACAGCGACGTGACGTTGGGGGGACGGCCCACCTGGAGGGCTTTCTCGAAGTCCTGTGCGTACGCCATGGAGGGTCTCCTTCACGGGGGGGTGTGGGCGGTCCACCACCGATTCTATCCAATCCGCCGCCGAGGCAAGCATGAGCGCTGTGCCTCTCGGCGCTCAGTCCCGCGGCGCGTAGCGGCGGTGCAACATGAGGCCGTTGCCGTCCGGGTCGCCGAAGAGAGCCATGTGACACACGCCGGTGTCGATGGTGTCGCCAAGGAACCGGATGCCGCCCTCCTCCAGGGCCGCTCTGGCCGCGGCCACGTCGTCCACGTGCAGGGCGAGACTGCCGGTCCCCAGGGGAATGAACGGCAGGCCTATGGACGCGGGCTCCCAGATGGCGCAGCATGTGTCGCCGACCCAGAACTCGTACCGCGCCCGGTCGTCGGCGCGCAGGCGGAGCGTCTCGACATAGAACGCTCGCGTGCGGACGGGGTCGGTGGATGGGACGGCGACGAAGTCAAGCGAACGAATGAGAGACTCCATGGTTCTGTCCTCCAGACAAGACAGTCAGAGAGCCGCGGCCGGTAGCCGGACCCCGTGACCGTCGCCGTTCGCAGCCGGCGCCGATCACGCTGTCGGTCAACACGATCGCAGGCGGCGTGGATGGGTGATGGGGGTGGAGCCGACGCCCGGAATCGAACCGGGGACCCCTTCATTACGAGTGAAGTGC
>CAZJGT010000170.1:0-4975 GCA_964545565.1 uncultured Thermoleophilia bacterium | reverse complement strand
GTCGCGGGCCGGCCGAGCCTCCGCACCCCCGCCGGCCCGCGACGGGGGTAGACTGGCCCCGTCACCTGCACGTCGTCGACCGTCAGGGGGGCGGAGAAGTGAAGTTCGGGCGCTTCATGGCAGACGCCGCGGCCACGCCGCCGGCGGTGGTGATCGGCGTGTTCAACCCGACCGGTGTCGGCGTCATCCGCAACCTGGCGCAGGAGCGGGTGCCGGTGCTGGCCCTGGACAGCGACCCGTGGTCCGCCGGGCTCCTCTCCCGCCACGCCGCCCACGGCGTGTGCCCCGACCCGCACTACAACGAGGACGACTTCATCCGGACCCTCGTCGACATCGGCCGGCGCCTGCCGCAGAAGGCCGTCCTCTTTCCCTGCCAGGACGACTGCGTCTACGTGACCTCACGCCGGGCCGCCGAGCTTGAGCCCTTCTTCCACCTTCCCTTCTCCCGCTGGGAGTCGATGCGCCGCCTTGCCGACAAGGAAGAGCAGATCGAGGCCGCCGAGCGCGCCGGCGTGGGGACGCCGAAGACGGTGTTCCTGCACTCCGCGGCGGACCTCGCCGACGCCGGGCGGTCGATTCCCTTCCCGGCCATCATGAAGTCGGCGGAGCACCTGGCCATGCGCCGTCGTCGCCTCGGCAAGGTGATCCGCGTGGAGTCGCCGGCGGACCTCCCAGCCGCCTACGCCAAGGCGGAGGACTGCGGCGCCATCATGCTCCAGGAGATCATCCCGGGAGGAGACGACCAGCTCTATACGCTGCTGTCGTACCTCGACGCCGACTCCCGGCCCCTGGCCGCCTTCATCCGCCACAAGCTCCGGCAGCACCCGCGCACGTTCGGGGTCTGCCGGTTCGGCGCCAGTCGCTGGGTGCAAGACGTTGCCGACGAGGGCCTCGCCCTGCTGCGGGAGATCGGCTTTCACGGCATCTCGGGCGTGGAGTTCAAACGCGACCCACGCGACGGGCGGCTCAAGTTCATGGAGGTCAACGCCCGTCACATCTCGTGGCACCGGTTGGCGGCCGTCCTCGGCGTCAACGTCTCGTTCATCGCCTACAACGACGCCCTGGGTCGCTCGACCGTGGTCCCGGCGCAGGTGGACGGACCGCGCTGGATCTACGCGGCCAAGGACGTCCCCGACTGCCTGCGCGAGATCGCCCGCGGTGAGCTCTCCGCGAAGGAATGGCTCACTTCGCTCAAGGGCACCAAGGTAGACGGCATGCTCTCGCTGGACGATCCGCTGCCCGGCCTGTGCGAGCTGGCGCACTTCGGGTGGCGCAGCCTGGGCCTGCGCGCGAAGAACATCATGCAGCCCAAGGGGGCCGCGCAGCCCCGCGACGACAGCTGGGGCTAAGGGGGCCCGCGGCCCACGCGCCGACCCGCCGGCCTACCCGCACCGGCTCGACCGCCGGTCCGTCTCAGTCGCGACCGGCGTAGTAGTGGTAGCGCTCTTCCCCGCCGCTCTGGTCGGCCACGGTGATCACGCCGAGCCGCGGCGCCGGGAGCAGGGCCAGGAACTCCCTGGCCTCCTCGAGGATGGGGCGCCGCGTCTTGTTCATGTTGACGAGCAGGAGGATCCCGTCGACGGATCTGGCCAGAGCGGTCGCGTCGCCCACGGGCATGAAGGCCGGCGAGTCGATGAGCACGTAGTCGAAGTCCATCGCCGCCAGCGACGCCACGAGGTCCTGGAACCGCTGTGAGGCCACCATCTCTCCCGGGTTGGGAGGGATAGGGCCGGAGGTGAGCAGCCACAGACGGGCCTGGTCGCCGTAGTTGTCGTCGGTGGGCCGCGGGCGGTCGCCGTTGCCGCCCATGCGCACCTTGGTGGTGTTCAGCGGCGTCACGCTCTGCAGGGAGTCCTCGAGCGTCGCGATGCCGGCGATGACCGACGACACGCCCTTGGCGTTGCGCACCGTGAACAGGGCATGGACTCGCGGTCGCCGCAGATCGGCGTCGATGAGCACGACCTTCTTGCCCGAGAGCGCCAGGGACGTCGCCAGATTGGCGGTGACCAGGCTCTTGCCCTCGCCCTTCTGCGCGCTGACCACCATGAGCACGCGGTTCTCCGCGCCCAGGCTGACGAACTCGATGTTGCCGCGAAGCGCCCGGAGAGACTCGGCGGCTCGCCCCTCGGCCTCGGTGACCACGATCAGCGGGCCCTTCTGCATGCTCGCCTGGGGGATCACCGGGATACGGCCCACGACAGGGAGGTCCATCATCTCGCCGACCTCCCGGTAGCTGCGGAGGCGGGTGTTGAACTTCTCGCGCACCACCGCGTAGACGGCGCCGAGCACGAGCCCGATGGCGGCGCCCATGATGGCCGATCTCATCGGCTCCGGCGCGTACGGCGAGCTCGGCGGCGACGCGGGGACGGCGAACTCGAAGTTGCCGGTCGCCGTCGCCGAGAGGATCTCGAGATCACGCATCCGCTCGGTGAGGATGAAGAAGTCCGAGGTCGCCTTCTGGGCTTCGGTCTGGAACTCCTTGAGCTTCTGGGAGATGACCTCCTGGGCGGCGGCGATGCGGGCGCGATCCCTCTCCACGCGGTAGTCCACGAACTCCTGCGCGTACAGATTGGCCACCTCCGCCGCCACCTCCGGATCGGGCGACGTGACCGAGATGGTGATCGTGTTGCCGACCCCGGAGCTCGACTCGATGTCCGAAGCGCCGACGGCGGCCGACACGGAGTACGAGGCGTCCGCCGCCGACTTGGGGAGCCCCGACTCGACGCGCTTGTCGAGCTCGGGCCCGAGGATCATGGTGATGGCGCTCTGAAGCTGGAGTTCCTGCCCCACGGCGTTGCCGTAGCCGGAGTCGCCGAGGGGGTCGGTGATGTCCAACTGGGGCTGGTACAGCAGGAGCGAGGTGGCCTCGTACATGGGAGTCTGCGACGAGGCGTACGCGTAGGCGCCGACGGCGAGCGCCACCGCTGCGATGACGATCACCAGCAGGTGGCGTCGCAGCACGGTGAGGTACTGCCTATAGTCGATGCCCGCGGTTTGGTCGCTCGTCACTCTCTCTCCCGACTTCGCGTCAATACTACTTCGGCACATAGGTCTCGGCAATTGAGCCCGAGCGCGGCGGGACCGGGGCGCCGGCCGCTGCGGAGGCGTTGTCAGTACTGGCGACGGCGCCGGCGTGCCTGCGGCCGGCGCCAACGACCCCCGGGATGCTGCGTGCTGTACACTGCCGCGCAGAGAGGGAGGTACGGGAGGAGGTGTGCGTGCGCCGAGCGGGTCCGGCCATCGCGTTGAGCGTTCTCGTCTGCGTCGCTTTCTGCGCGTTGTGCGCGGCCGCCGCGCAGGCGCGCGAAGCGCCGGTGCTGCGCGGCATCTGCGATCCCGGCCTGCTCTCGTCCTGGGACCGCTCGGGGCCCGGCGTGGTGCGCGAGTTCCACGAGCGCCTCGGCGCCGACGTGGTGCGCATCAACCTGGCCTGGAGCGTGGCCGAACCACGGCGCGGCGCGTACGACGCCGGCTACCTCGCGCGCGCGACGGCCGCGGTGGACGCCATCCACGCGCGCGGCATGAAGGCCATCGTCCTCGTCTATCACCCACCCCGTTGGGCCTCGGACCGCGCCCTGTGGGCCCACCCGGTCAAGGGCGACCGGGCGGGCGTCTACCACTCGTACTACCCGCCGTCGCTCGCCGTGCTGGACGACCTTCGCGCTTTTGCGGAGCATCTCTCGGCGCTGCTGCAGGGCCGGGTGCTCGGCTACTCGTGCTGGGTCGAGCCTAACCTGTGGACGTACTTCTACCCGCAGCGCACCTCGTCGGACTCCGCGTTCGCGGCGCATCGCTACGCCAAGATGCTGGCGGCCTTCTCGCGAGGCGTGCGCACCGGCGATCCGGCGGCCCAGGTGATCGCCGGCGAGACCAGCCCCACCGGCGACAACACGCGACTGCGCACCAGCCCGCAGCGGTTCGCGCGGCAGCTTCAGCGTACCGGCGCCGGGGAGTACTTCGACGTCTTCGCCCACCACCCGTACCCGGTGGCCGGCAACAAGCGGATCGGGCCGGGCGCCATGCCCCGCGACCCGGCCCAGACCGTGTGGCTCGCCAACCTCCGCGCGCTGCTCGACGTCTTCCCCGGCAAGCCCTTCTACCTCACCGAGTTCGCCTACGCCACGGCGCCCAGCCGTCTCTTCGGCGTCTACGTGAGCGACGCGCGGCAGGCCGCCTACCTCCAGGCGGCGTTCCGCGTCGCGGCACGCTACGACCGCGTGCGGCTCCTCCTGTGGTTCCCGCGCAAGGATCACGCCGCCGGCGGCTCGTATCGCGATTCGTGGGGCAACTACTCGGGCCTGCGCACGCTGCGCGGGCGCCGCAAGCCCGCTTACTACGCGTATGCCGGCGGCAACCTGCTCACCATGCGCGCGCCGGCGAAGGTGCGCAAAGGCGCGACCCTGACCCTGCGCGGACGGCTCACCAGCGAGCGCATGGGTGCTCTGGTGGCCAAGGCGCTCGTGGTCCTGGCGCGCCGGCCCGGCCGCGGCTGGGTGGTGGCGGCCAAGGCGCGTACCCGTAGCGACGGCTCCTACGTCGTCCGGGTGCGCGCCCGGGAGGGCGCCACGTGGAAGGTGCGCTGGAGCGGCGTCGTCACCAGCCGCAGCGACTGGGTGCCCGTGCGCTGAGCGCTGGGCGCCGGGAGCGGCGCCGCGCAGACCGTCGCCGCGCAGACGGTCGCCGCGCAGACGGTCGCCGCGCAGACGGTCGCCGGGCCGCCCGGACCACGTGAGCCCCGTGCGGCCAAGCCGCAGCAGGGTAATGGTCCTCGGCTCCGGCACCACAGGCGACATCACAAGCGGCACCACCGGTTGTACCATCGGCGCTACCACCGGTTGTACCAGCGGCGCTACCACCGGTTGTACCGTCGGCGAAACCACCGGTTGTACCGCCAGAGACACCACCGGTGGTGTCTCTGGCGGCACCGTGCGTGATGCCGTGAGTGGTGCCGGACCTCGAACGCATCTACCATGGC
>CAZJGT010000169.1:0-4983 GCA_964545565.1 uncultured Thermoleophilia bacterium | reverse complement strand
TCTCTCCCAACGTGCACGATGCCAGCCCAACTTGCTGGCGGGCGATGACGCCCGGGCCGTGTCAGTAAGAAGAGGGGTTGTCCAGACAGCCCTTCAGGAGCTCGGCGAGCTCGACCATCTCCGCTTGAGCCTCGGTCGGCGCACTGCTCATGCCGTACACCAGCGGATACCGCGCGTTCTTGAGGATGCGGGCCGCCTCGGAGACGGCGTCGTCCAGACTGGTCTCCCGGCCGCCGACGCTCGGCACCGGCACGTCCGACTGGGCGTGCAGGAAGTGGTTGCGCCCGATCGCACAGGCCATCTTGACTTTGGTGATCCGGTTGTCCTCCACCTCGACCTGGAGGTCGTCGCAGAGGCACCCGCAAATGGTGCACACCACGTCGCTGTGAACGTCCATGTGTCTCCCCGGTTCCTCTCTAGCGTTGAGGGTCGTGGTGTTCGGCCTTCGCGCCGCCGGGCGCGATGGTCACCTGCTGCCGCTTCCAGTCCGGCACGCCGGTGCCGTCCGTGTCCGCGGCGCTGAAGAGCTGGTTGGCGAGCGGTCCCACCGGCAGGAAGAACAGCCCTCGGGGTACGTCGGTGGGGCGGCAGGTCACGATCACTTCACCGTGGGCACTGGCCAGCCGGGCGGGCTCTCCCTCGGAGAGCGCCAGCTCGGCCATGTCCTCGGGGTTGATGCGCAGCGAGGCGATCTCCTGCAGGTACTCTTCCCTGAACTTGCCCTGCTGCATCTCGGCGCCTTGCTTGGCGCTGCGCACCGTGACCAGCAAGCCGGATATGCCGCTCATGGACGTCCTCCTTCCTCTGGCGCCGACGCGGCGCCATGGTCCCTGAAGGAGCATGAGCCGGGCACCCTGTGAACGTAGTGTAGCAGGGTCGTGAGTGTGGGTTCGTTACCTACTGGAGCCTATCGTGCCAACGCGGCACGGCGGCGGAACGCGGCGCCGACGGTGTCGAGGATCAGCCGCGCGCCGTGCAGCGCCGTGACTTGGCCGGGGCCGTCGTACTGCGGCGCGACCTCGACGAGGTCCATTCCCACGACGTTGCAGCGGGCGCACACGGCCAGCAGGATCTCCTTGGCCTCGTAGTAGCTGAAGCCACCGGGCTCGGGTGTGCCGGTGCCGGGGGCGATCGCGGGGTCGAGGGCGTCGATGTCGAAGGTGATGTAGACGTCGCCGCTCACCGGCAGGTGCTCGACGAGGTCGTCGGCGCGCATGTCCTTGGCCTGCTGGCACCAGTAGATGTGGGCGCCACGGCTCCTGGCGAGGGCGATGTTGTCACCGCTCGTGTGCAGGCTGCGGATGCCGTATTGGGTCAGGCCAGAGAGCCAGCCGGCCTCGTGCGCGCGGATGATCGGGCTCGCGTGCGAGAAGCGCTGGCCGTTCTCTTCCTCCCAGTAGTCCATGTGCGTGTCGAACTGGACGAGATGGACGGGCTCGCCGTTCCTGGCCCGGGACAACGCCTTGAGGACGGGGTACGCGACGGAGTGGTCGCCGCCCAGCGTGACGGGGAAGAGGCCGGCGCTCATGATCGGCAGCAGCCGGTCGACGACGGCGTTGTGATAGCGCTCGGGCGACCACATCGGGCCGAGCGCGACGTCGCCGGCGTCGGCCCAGCGGACGTCGCCGAGCAGCTCCACGCCGGCCTCACCGTCGTAGAAAGGCTCCAGCCCGTTCTGGAAGGCGTAGAGCGTGGAGGCCTCGCGCAGGGCGCGAGGCCCCATACGAGCGCCAGACCGGTTGGTGGTGCCTTCGTCCCAACCGATGCCGACGACGGCGACGTCGGCGTCGACCGTCGTCGGCGCCGGGATGTGCGGCGCTTTGAAGAAGGTCGCGATGCCGCTGAACGGCAGGTCTTCGTAGGTCATGGACACGTCTCCCGGTGATCGGGGCTGGGCGGAGCGGTCAAGTGGCTACTTCACGCCTTTGGCGTGCGCCTTGCTCACCTCGGCCACGCATTCCTCGACGATGTCGCAGCCGAGCGCGAACAGCTCGGGCGGCTGGTTCAGAGCCGGCGTGGGACGGAAGTAGTTGAACGCCGGCTCGTAGATGGGCACGACGCCGCGACGCTCCATGGCGTAGACGATCTCGCGCGTGAGGTCGTGCGCCGGCTCCTTCGTAGCCTTGTCCTCGACGAACTCGACGCACATGTAGGCGCCCATGACGCGTACGTCGCCGACGATCTCGTAGTTGTCCTTCATCGCGCCGAACCTGGCCTTGGCGACCTTCTCGAGCTCGGCGACGTTGTCGAGCACCTTGTCGCGCGCCATGATCTCGAGCAGCTTGGCAGCCATGAGACAGGCGGCGGGATTGCCCGCGAACGTCCCGCCCGTGTACAGCTCGCCGGCCGGCTCGCTCATGCGGTCGGAGCCGAGTGTGCAGGCCAGCGGCATGAGCCCTCCGCTGATGCCCTTGCCGAGGCTCAGCAGTTCCGCCTCCACGCCGGGCCAGTGCTCGATCGCGAACCACTTGCCGGTGCGGCCGACCCCCTCCTGCACCTCGTCGTTGTAGAGGATCCAGCCGTACTTCCGGCACAGGTCGTGGAGCGCCTTGGGCCACTCCGGCGGTGGGATCTGCACGCCGTTCTCACCCTGGATGAACTCGACGTTGACGCCGGCGATGCTGTCGGGCGTCGCCTTGTACTTGAGGATCATCTCCTCGATGTAGTCGAGGCAGGCGAGCCGGCAGTCGGGATGCTCGAGATGATACGGGCAGCGGTAGCAGGTGGGGAAGGGGACGTTGATCCAGCCGCTCATGAAGGGCTCGATGGCGTGGTTGTAGTGGGCGTTGTGCGGGCCCATCGCGCCGGTCCCGTAGTTGCCTCCGTGGAAGCTGCCGAGGAAGGTGATGACGAAGGGGCGACCCGGGCCGGCGGCCTCACGCATGATGCGCACCGCGTTCTCGACGACTTCGCTGCCGGTGGTGTCGTAGACGACCTTGGTGAGCGGCGGCGGCGCCAGCTCGTGCAGCTTCTCGGCGAGCAGCCACTGATGCTCGACACGCAGGGCCGAGAGGCACTCGGTGCCGTAGTCCTTGAGGCCCTGGAGCGCGGCTTCGACCAACTCCGGGTGGTTGCCGCCGAGCGGCGCGCTGGCCCAGCCGTTGATCCAGTCGAGGTAGCGGTTGCCGTCGACGTCCTCGATGAACCAGCCGTCGCGGTACCTGCTGACGAAGTGGCTCGGAGGCCAGCCGCCGATGAGCGAGACCCCGAGGAGGATGTCGTCGCCGCGCTTCATGAGCGCCGAACTGCGAGGACCCGGGGGTGGGGTGTGCACGCTGGGGCGCGTCTGGTCGCCCATGCTCTCGCCTCCTCTACGCGGTCGCCGCGGGCTCACCCGGCGACCACTCGTAGTTGTCCTTGAGGATCTTGAGGTTGAGGACGAAGTCGGCCTGCTCGATGCCGGGGATGACGCGGACATGGTTGACGAGGACGTCGAGGAGCTCCTCGCGGTCGTGGGCGACGACGCCCGCGATGATGTCGAAGTCCCCGGCGCAGATGCTGACGTAGTCCACCTGCGCGAGCTCGGCGACCGCCTGCGCGACCTGTTCGATGCGGTCGCCCTTCACGCGCAGGTGGATCTGCGCCCACATCAGTCCCAGGTCGAGGGGGCTGCTCACGGCGACGATCTGGATGACGTTGGACCGCAGCAGCCGCGCCACCCGCTGGCGCACGCTGGCCTCGGAGATGCCGAGGTCCTTGGCGATCGACGTGTAGGCCCGCCGTCCGTCGATCTGCAGATGGCCGATGATGGCGATGTCGGTCTTGTCCAATGACTGCCTGCGCACGAGGCTCCTTTCGGCCCTGCCATTCTACGAATGTCGTGGCGACGGCGCCAGCAAAGGACGATCCTCCGGCGTGGGATACGATAGCGAGCGACCCGCTGCTGCGGCCGAGGAGGACTCCGTTGAAGATCGAGCGCAAGCCGTCGACCGCGCTGTTGCCCACGCCCGTGGTGCTGCTCAGCGTCGCCGGGCACGGCAAGGACAAGGACAACATCATCACGCTGGCGTGGGTGGGCACCGTGTGCTCTGCGCCGCCGATGCTGAGCGTCGCCATCCGGCCGACCCGGCACTCGCACCGGCTGGTGAACGCGGCGCGCGAGTTCGTGGTCAACGTGCCGCGCGCCGACCAGTTGGAGCAGGTCGACCTCGCCGGGGTCTGGTCGGGCGCCACGCACGACAAGTTCGGGGAGCTCGGCTTCACGGCGCAGCCTGCGAAGCACATCGCTGCGCCGCTCATCGCCGAGTGCCCCATCAACATCGAGTGCGTGGCGCGCCACCAGCTGGACCTCGGCGCGCACGACCTCTACCTCGCCGAGATCGTCGCCGTGCAGTACGACGAAGAGGTCCTCGACTCGCGCGGCAGGGTGAAGACCAGGGCACTCACCCCTATCGCCTACGTCGAGGGCGAGTACTGGTCCCTGGGCGAGCGCATCGGCAGCTACGGGCAGGCGGCGAAGGCCGCGCGCGACAAGGGCTGAGCCCGCGGCCTCACGCAGCCGCAGCTGAGAGCTACCTGCAGAACCGCGGGTGGCGTGGCGACGCTTTCGACGCGCGCCGTGCGGTAGACTTGCGCGCATGACCTTCTACATCACAACGCCCATCTACTACGTCAACGGCGAGCCGCACCACGGGCACGCCTACACGACGATCGCCGCCGACGTGCTGGCGCGCTTTCACCGGCAGCGCGGCGAAGACGTCTTCTTCCTCACCGGCACCGACGAGCACGGCACCAAGATCGCCCAGGCGGCCGAGGCTCGCGGGCTCACGCCGCAGGAGCACGTGGACGAGATGGCGCCGCGGTACCGCGAGCTCGCCGCGGCGGTCGGCGCCGGCAACGACTTCTTCATCCGCACGACGGACCCGGAGCACGAGTCGTTCGTGCAGGGGTTCGTCGAGAAGCTGAAGGCCGCTGGAGACATCGAAAAACGCACCTACGGCGGCCTCTACTGCACCGCCTGCGAGGGCTTCTGGTACGAGCGCG
>CAZJGT010000168.1:0-5001 GCA_964545565.1 uncultured Thermoleophilia bacterium | reverse complement strand
CACCGTGCAGACCGATGCTCCGGCGGAGCGGCAGCACGACGCCAGGTCCGGCGGCAAGCCGGCCGGCGAGGGCGAGCGCCAGCCGCAGCAGCAGGGCGGTCAGCAGCAGAGTCAGCAGCAGGGCGGTCAGCAGGGCCAGCAGCGCCAGGGCAAGAGCAAGAACCGGCGCGGGCGCGACAAGCGTCAGGGCGGCGGCGAGCCGCGCGACGACCGCCCGTCGATCCCCTGTACCGGCATCCTCGACGTGTTGCCGGACGGCTTCGGCTTCCTGCGCACGAACGGATTCAGCCAGGGCGACCGCGACGTGTACGTGAGCCTCAGCCAGATCCGGCGCTTCGCCCTCCGGCGTGGCGACGAGGTCCTCGGTCAGGTGCGCGAGCCCAAGGACAACGAGAAGTACAACGCGCTCCTCAAGATCGACGGCGTCAACGGCGTGGACCCCGACACCGCGCGTCAGCGCCCCGTGTTCGAGAAGCTCACGCCCCTGTTCCCGGAGGAGCGCCTCCGGCTCGAGACCGACGAGCACGACACGGCGGCGCGCATCATGGACCTGCTGTGCCCCATCGGCAAGGGCCAGCGCGGCCTGATCGTCTCGCCGCCGAAGGCCGGCAAGACGACGATCCTCAAGAAGCTCGCCAACTCCATCGCCGCCAACAACCCGGACGTGGACCTCTTCGTGCTGCTCGTGGACGAGCGCCCCGAAGAGGTCACCGACATGCAGCGCTCCGTGGTCGGCACGGTCGTGGCCAGCACCTTCGACCAGCCGAGCGAGAACCACGTGCAGGTCACGGAGCTCGTCCTCGACCGCGTCAAGCGTCTCGTCGAGATGGGCCGCGACGTGGTCGTGCTCCTCGACTCGATCACGCGCATGGCCCGCGCCTTCAACCTCAACACGCCGGCGAGCGGCCGTATCCTCTCGGGCGGCGTCGACAGCACCGCGCTGTACCCGCCCAAGAAGTTCTTCGGCGCGGCGCGCAACATCGAGGAGGGTGGCTCGCTCACCATCCTCGCCACGGCGCTGGTCGACACCGGGTCGCGTATGGACGAGGTGATCTTCGAGGAGTTCAAGGGCACCGGCAACATGGAGATCCGGTTGGATCGCAAGCTCGCGGACAAGCGCATCTTCCCGGCCATCGACATCGAGATGACGGGCACGCGCAAGGAGGAGCTGCTGATGGAGCCGGCCGAGGCGGCCGCCGTCTGGAAGCTCCGCTCCGTGCTGCACAGCCTCGATCCCGCCGCGGCCATCGAACTGCTGATCAAGAAGACGCGCGAGACGAGGAACAACGCCGAGTTCCTCAGCGCGCTGCAGAAGAACTCGCGCTGACGCCGGCGCCGGTCAGGCGTCTCCCCAGAGCGCGTCGCGGCCCGGGGCGAAGGCCACCGGCGCTCGTGGATCGTCGCACGGCACGCCGGTGAACATGTTGCGGTCGCCGATCACCGCGACCGCATCTTCGATACGGCCATCCTCGAACGCGACGCTCGCGACGGCCCCGAGGCAGGCGAGCGTCTCGTCGACCGCCCGATCGCAGAGCTCGGCGAACGTCTCGGTGCGGCGTTCGTCAGGCTTCGACGGATACCGCCATTCCCGCCGCTCGCCGAGGAGCGCGACTGCGGCGGGATGAGGTCGGGCCGGGTAGACCTGCGTCCGCGCGATGTCGTGCGGGTCCAGCCGGCGTCCGCCCACCCGCAGCAGGAGCGAGAGTGGCGAGCGCCGGTCGGTCATCTGCCCGTACACGAGCGCCATGGTGAGGAGCGCCGCGTTCGTCTCGCGTGTCGTGAACGTCACCCCGTGCACGTCACGCATCACCACCGGCCAGAGGCGCGCCACCGCTCGCCGTCGCGAGGCCGTGAGGGAGAGCAGAAGCCGGCTCCGCCGCCATGAGAAGCCGGCGGGCCGATGTCGCGCCGCAAGCATGACGTCGATGGACGCCTCGAGGGTGCCGTGCCGGCGCATGGCCTTGGCGGCTTCGGGCGAGTCCACGCCGGCGGAGACGTCCCCGGTCCAGTAGAGGATCCACGGGTGGGCACACGCGTCGAGACACAGGTGCGCCGCGTAGCCGCTCACGTAGGCGTAGAGCGCAGGCCGGTCGCGCTCGGGCGCCTCGCGAGCAAGGCGGAGCATCGTCGCGAAGGCTTCGCTCATGTGCTGACGGTGCACGAGGAAGGCGAGGTCGCTGCGGCCGTGCCCGTCGGGCCAGAGATGGGAGTAGAAGAGGAAGTCCGAGCCTTGGGCGCCGACGGCATAGGCGTCCGCCGCTCCGGCGAGCAGGCGCCCGAGCGGCCCGGGTGTGAGCCGCGCCCGGGCGGCCTCCGCGACGTCGTAGTGCGCGAGCAGGTCTGGCATCTTCATCCTCTCCTGGGTGTACCGGTTGGGTTCGGCGGACGTGGCGGTCTCCCTCGGGCGCCGTGCTCGCGAACCTCGCCGACGTCCCGGCGGCGAGGATTCGGATAGACGAGTCGTTCGTGGTATCATCCCGCTTCGGCCCTCCGGGGCCGGAACGCGCGACACCACCGGGTTTGCTCAGAAGGGATCCGTCCAGATGAAGAAGGATATCCACCCGCAGTACGAAGAGGCGACCGTCCACTGCAGCTGCGGCAACACGTTCACCACGCGCAGCACCAAGAAGGAGCTGCACGTCGAGCTCTGCTCCCAGTGCCACCCGTTCTACACCGGCAAGCAGAAGCTCGTCGACTCCGGCGGCCGCGTGGACCGCTTCAAGCGGCGCATGGAGAAAAGGGCGGAGCCGGCTCCCAAGAAGCAGCCCAGGCCCCGCGCTCCGAAGGCCGAGGCCCCGAAGCCCAAGCCCCTTGCCGTCGCCGCCGAGGCCGCCCCTGCCGAGGCCGAGAAGAACGACAAGTCCTGACGCCGGAATGAGCGCCCAGCTCCGCGTCACTCTCCTGCAGCACACCCCCGACCCGGACCGCGCCGTCGCGATCGCGGGTCGGCTCTGTTACGCGCCCGTGTCGGCCGCGGACCTCAAGCAGGAGATGGCGGAGGACGACGTCGCCAAGCTCGTGCGCATCCTGGTGCGCAGCGGCCACCACTCGGCGCTCGAGCACGCGGGCTTCAGCTTCGCCGTCGACGGCGTCAGCCGCGCCTGTACTCATCAACTGGTCCGCCACCGGGTGGCCAGCTACAACCAGCAGTCGCAACGCTACGTCAACTTCGGCGAGGGCGACAGCTTCGTCGTGCCGCCGAGCATCGCTGCCGGGGCCGAGGCTGAGGCGGTCTTCCTCCAGGCCATGGAGCACGCGCGCGTGGCCTACGACAAGCTTGTCGAGCTCGGCCTGGCCGAGGGCCGCACGCGGGAGAGCGTCCAGGAGGACGCCCGCTTCGTGCTGCCCAACGCGGCCGAGACCAAGATCGTCGTGACCATGAACGCGCGCGAGCTGCGCCACTTCTTCCGTGTGCGCTGCTGCAACCGCGCGCAGTGGGAGATCCGCGACCTCGCCTGGCGGATGCGCGCCATGGTCAAGGACCTCGCCCCCAACCTCTTCGAGAAGAGCGGCCCCGGCTGCCTGTACGGCACCTGCCCCGAGGGCAAGATGACGTGCGGCGAGCCCTACAAGCCCGAGGACGTCGACGGACCGGCCGCCGGGCGCGGCTGAGCCCGGCCGCGCGGCCGTACACACCCACCCGATGCGCCGACTCGCTCTCATCGCACTCGTCCTGCCCGCCCTGGCCGCGCGCCGTGCCCAGGTCGGCGGCCAGGCGGTGATCGAGGGCGTCATGATGCGCGGCGTCGACTGGTGGTCGCTCGCCGTGCGTCGCCCGGACGAGACGATCGGCATCCATCACTGGCCGCTCGAGAGCTGGATGAAGCGCTATCCGGTCCTCAAGGTACCGATCGTGCGCGGCGTGGTCGCTCTCGTCGAGTCGCTGGCGATCGGCGTGCGCGCCCTCACCATCTCCGCCAATGAGTCGCTCGGCGAGGAGGAGGAGAAGCTCGGCAAGAAGGAGATCGGCGTCACGCTGGTCATCGCCTTCGCCTTCGCCATCGGCCTGTTCTTCATCGCGCCGCTCTTCCTCACCGGCCTCATGGAGCGCTGGCTCGGCGAGGGCTTCCTGTTCTGGCTCGTCGAGGGCTTCGTGCGCGTCGGTATCTTCCTCGCTTACCTCGCGATCATCACCCAGATCAAGGACCTGCGCCGCGTGTTCGAGTACCACGGCGCCGAGCATATGAGCATCCACGCCCTCGAGCACGGCGAGGAGCTCACGGTCGCCAACGTCGAGAAATACAGGACGCTGCACCTGCGCTGCGGCACCTCGTTCCTGCTCATCGTGCTGGTGGTCTCGATCTTCGTGTTCGCGATCGTTGGCCGGCCGGCATGGTACCTGCTCATCCTCAGCCGCATCGTGCTCGTCCCGCTCATCGCCGGCATCAGCTATGAGATCATCCGTTTCGCGGGCCGTCACGAGAACAGCCGGGTCGTGCGCGTGGTCATGGCGCCCGGCCTCGCCCTGCAGTGGATGACGACCAAGCAGCCCGACGGCGCGCAGATCGAGGTGGCGCTCGCCGCGCTCGACAAGATCATCGAGCTCGAGCCCCAGGACCGCCCGCCGGTGAAGGGCGTGGAGGTCATGGCGTAAGCTGGGCCCATGGCCACCATCGACGACCTGATCAGCGAGATCGAACGCTCCTACGACGAGCTCAACGCCCAACTCGCCGACCCTGAGGTTCTCGGCGACCGCACGCGCTACGCCGACGCCGCGCGCGCCCACGCCGAGCTGCAGCCGGTCCACGAGCTCACGCAGCTCTACCGCGAGGCGGAGCGGACCGTCGCCGACGCCGAAGGCCTCCTCGGCGACGACAGCTCGGACGCCGAGATGCGGGAGTTCGCCCAAGCCGAGCTCCTGGAGGGCCGGCGCCGGCTGGACGAGCTCGGCGAGGAGATCCGCGTGCGCATGCTCACGCGCGACCCCAACGACGGCAAGGACGTGATCATCGAGATCCGCGCCGGCACCGGCGGCAACGAGGCCTGCATCTTCGCCGGCGA
>CAZJGT010000167.1:0-5066 GCA_964545565.1 uncultured Thermoleophilia bacterium | reverse complement strand
GCGCCACCTTCGCCGTCGACACGTTCACGATCACGCCGAGCGCCGGCGCCAACGGAGCCATCTTGCCGGCGACCAAGCAGACCGTCGCCTACGGCTCCGACACCACGTTCACCATCACGCCGGACGTCGGCTACCACGTCGCCGACGTGCTCGTGGACGACGTCTCAGTCGGAGCGGTGACGAGCCACACCATCGCGAACGTCACCGCTGATCACACCATCCGCGCCACCTTCGCCATCGACGCCTTCACGATCACACCCTCGTTCGACAAGAAGCGCGGGTCGATCAGCCCGCCCAACCCGCCGTCCGTCAACTACGGCGACAGCCTGACCTTCACCATCACGGCATCAGAGGGCTACTACGTGGCCGACGTGCTCGTCGACGGCGAGTCCGTCGGGCCGACGCGCGAGTACACGTTCAACGCGGTCGCGGCGGACCACACGCTCAGCGCCAGGTTCGAGCTCGGCGTGCAGACGGGGCTGTGGATCGGCACGACGCGGAGCGTGGTCTCCTACGGCGGCTCCACGCTCCTGCAGGGCGAGCTCAGCGACCCCCGCGGGCCGGTCGGCCTCGGGGGCCGGCCCGTCACCGTGCAGTACGCGACGTCGGGTGTGGGCCCCTGGGAGGTCCTCGACCCGGCCCAGGACCCCTACCTGACGAGCTCCGCCGCCGGTGAGCTCGGGCGCTTCTCGGTCACCATCTCACCCAAGGTGACGACCTACTACCGGCTGCTGTACGAAAAGCAGCCGCTCTCCCTGTATGGGAGCGTCCTCAGCGAGAACCGCAAGGTCGGTGTGCGCCCCGCGCTGGGCAGGCCCGCCAAGCGCGCGGCGGTCAAGGCGCGTCGCTGGTTCAGCGTGACCGGCTCGCTCAAGCCGCACTTCGCCGCCGGCCAGAAGACCGTGAAGATCAAGGTGTACCGGTACCGAAACGGCCGCTGGCGCTACATGAAGGCGCTCCGGGCCGTCAACGTCGACAGCGGCAGCTTCACCAAGTACCGCCTGAGGACGAGGCTGACCGCGCGGGGTAAGTACCGCTTCCGGGCCACCATGAGCGGCGGCGGCTGGGTCGCGGCGACCACAAGCTACAGCAAGACGCTCGTCGTCAAATAGGTGCGGGGACCGTCATCATGACCATAGGACCGATGAGTGACATGAGTGAGCCGTCGCAGAACGCGTCGGCGCTCGTCCCCACGCCGTTGACGCTCCAGGAGCTGCCGCCCGGCTGGCATCCGGCCGAGCCGGACGACTGGGGCGAGGCGTACCCGGCCTCCAGGAGGCGCGCGATCGTCGTGCGGGTGACCGCCGCCGCGCTCCTCGTGGCCGCCGTGGTGGGCGTGCTCGTGTGGGTCGCCGCCGGCCACTACGCGCGCGGCGTCGAGGCGCTGGACGACGGCGCCTACTACCGGGCGATGGGCGAGTTCTCGTCGGCCACGCTGCTCGGGATCCCCTACCGTGACGCCGGCGCCCTCGAGGAGCGGGCGCGGCGTGAGCTCCGGGCCGAGGCCGCCGCGCGCGAGGCCCAGGACAGCCTCGTCGGGGGCGTCGTCGGCCGTCTCGGCAAGGCGGACGCCCGGCTCGCCGCCGGCGACGCCACCGGCGTGCTCACGGCGCTCGAGTCCATCCCGGCCGGCGATCTGCGCACGGCCCTGACGGCCAGCGAGAATGCACGCGCCTCCGCCGCCGCGCTCGCCGAGGGCCTCTCGGCGGCGGCGACCAAGGCGCTCGGCAAGGCGGAGTGGAGTCGCGCCGGGCGGCTGGCCGCCGCGCTCCTCGTGCTCGAGCCGTCCAGCCGGCCGGCGGCCGCCCTGGCCGCGCGCGCCGGCGCCGGCGAGAAGCTCCGCGCCAAGCTCGGCGAGGCCCGGAGCGCCGCGCGGGCCGGCCGCTGGCGCGAGGCGCTGCGCCTGGCGCTCGCCGTCGTGGCGGCGCGCAAGGACTTCCCCGGCGCCGCGACCCTGGTCGCGGACGCCCGTAGGGCGCTGGCGCCCAAGCCCAAGCCCAAACCGGCCGTGGCGCCTGCCGTGGCGGCCACACCGGCGCCTCCGGTGCAGGACACCGGCGGCTCCTCGAACGCGGCGCCTCCGGCGCCGGCGCCGCCATGAGCCGCGCCGCGCTCCTCACATCCTGCCTGATCGCGCGCCTCGCGCCCGGCCGCGCCTCGCGCCTCGCGCCCCGTTTCGCCGCGCTCCCCGCCTGCCTCGTCGCGCTCGTCGCCTCGCTGGCGATCGCCGCCGGCGCCGGCGCTGCAGTCCCGGCGGCGCCCACCGTTCCATGGACCCCGGTGCCCCTGCCCTGGGGCTCCTCGGGGGCCGTCTACGACGTCTACGGCTTCGGCGCCACCAGCCTCGCGGCCACCGGGGACGACGGCCGCGTGGCCGTCACGCGTGACGGTGGCCGGTCGTGGAAGGTCGTGGTGCCCAGCGGCTTCTCGGCCACCGTCTTCACCTCGATCGTCCTCGGCGGCGACGGCCAGGGCGCACTCGCCTCCGGCGGCCTGCTTCTGGTGACCGGCGACGGCGGCGCCACCTGGAGGCGGGCGGTCTACGACGGGCCGGGTCCCGGCGCCGCCACCATCAACGACATCGGCCTTCGCGGCGCCCGCCTCATCGCGGTCGGCGACAACGGGCTGATCATGAGCAGCACCGACTCCGGCGCCACCTGGAGACGCATGACGTCACCGACCGGGAGCACGCTCACGTCGGTCGCGATCGCGGGGGACGGGACGGCCGTCGCCGGCTCGAGGGCCGGGGAGATCCTCGTCGAGGGCGCAGACGGCTGGTTCGTCGCCGGCAGCGCCTCCGGGGCGGTCACGTCCGTGGCCGCCGCCGCCGACGCGACGTGGAACGACGGCCGGCCGGACCTCGTCGCCGCCTCCGGCAGTGACGTGCTCGGCAGCGACGACGCGCTCACGTTCGCGTCGCTGCCCGGCCTGCCCGACCCGAGCTCGCAGCCGTGGGCCGGAGTCGCCTGGACGGGCGTGCCCGCGGACTCGCTGCTCATCGCCGGCGGGCAGCGGGCCGGCTTCTTCGAGACGCAGAGTCACGACTGGCTCGCGGGTCTCACGGGACTCGGAACGGCGAGGGTCGCCGTGGCCTCGGCGGCGCAGAGCGTCGCCTATCTGCTCGGCGCCGACGGCAGCCTCGTGCGTACGCTGAGCGCCGGGCGCGAGCCGGCCACCGCCACCCTCGGCAACAAACGCATCAAGGTCGGTGTCAAGTCGCGCCTCACCGCGACGGTGCGCATCGGAGCGCCGGGGAAGCTGCTGCTGCGCAGCCGTGTCCCCGGCCGTGGCTGGGTGACGGAGCGCTCCGTCTCGTGGTCCTCGGGCGACTGGACCCGGCGCCTGGTGTTCTCGCTCAAGCCGACGCTCACGCACGAGTACAGCCTCTCCTTCCAGTACGGAGGCGCGATGGTGCTGCTCACGCAGCCGGTGCGGCTCGACGTGGTGCCCCGCGTCGGGACCACGCGCTCCAGCTACGTCCTGCGTCGCGGCAGCGTGTTCCGCTTCTCCGGCGTCGTCAAGCCGACGCTCAAGGGCGAGCGCGTCTATCTGTACACGGACCGCGGGGGGCGCTGGCGGCCGGTCAGTCTCCAGCGCTCGGTCAAGCTGCGCAACGGGCGGAGCTGGACGAGCCGCAGCTTCGGCACGCCCAAGCGCGAGACCTATCACCTGCGCGCGCGCCTCAAGGCGACCAAGAAGCACGCGGCTGCCTGGAGCCGCGTGGTCACCGTCAAGATCCGCTAGTGCCACCGGAGGAGGGGACCAACGTGCCGGACTTCACCGCGCATCCGAACGCGCCGGACGCGGTCACCCTGTATGCCAACGTCAGTCTGGGCGAGGGCCACGACCTGCAGCCGCCCTGCATCGTCGGCAAGCCGCCGCGGGGCGCCGGCGAGGGCGAGCGTCCGCTCGCCATCGGCGCCGGCGCCGTCGTGCGCCCGTTCACCACCATCTACGCCGGCAGCGTGATCGGCGACCGCCTGCAGACCGGCCAGGGCGCCAGCATCCGCGAGGACAACCGCCTGGGCGACGACGTGAGCGTCGGCACCAACGCGGTGCTCGAGTTCGGCAACCGCATCGGCAGCCGGGTGCGCATCCACAGCGGCTGCTTCCTCGAGCTCGTGACCATCGAGGACGACGTCTTCGTCGGACCCAACGTCGTCTTCACCGACGACCCCCACCCGATGGGCTGCCCGCGCTACGAGGACTGCAAGGGCGGCCCCACCGTGCGCCGACTGGCGCGGATCGGCGCCAACAGCACCATCCTGCCCGGCGTGGAGATAGGGGAGGGGGCGCTGGTAGGCGCCGGGTCCGTCGTCGTGCACGACGTCCCGCCCGGCGCCGTGGTCGCAGGCAGCCCGGCGCGCGTCCTCAAGCAGGTGGACGAGCTGGTCTGCCCGCCGGGATGGTTCGAGCGCCCCTACGTGTGGCCGCCCTACAGCGAGCCGGCGCCGTTCGACCCCGGTGAGGCCTGCGAGGAGGTCATCGACCACCTTCGCGTCCCCGAACGGTACCGCCCGCCGGAGCCTGGCTGACCCTCGAGCCTGGCTGAGCCCCGAGCCCAGCAGGTCTCGTGCGCTCCGGCGAGCCGGGGCATAGGTAGTCGCTCTCTGGATACGTACGTCTGACCGTACGTCCAACGTTACGAGAGTACCTTCAGACGTACGTCCCACGGTGCTTCTCTCGAGAGCGATACGCCGCTCCCTTCGGGCGATGGGCCGCCCCCTTCAGGAGTCCGGATCAAGGCTGGCCGGTCCTGTACGCTCCAGCGAGACGGGTTCGTCTGCCGGGACGGGCACCGGTAGCCAGTTTCGACACGTACGTCCGAACGAACGGGCAACGGTACGAGAGTACTCTTGGGCGTACGCCCGCAGGTACATGCCTCGAACGCGACATGCCGACCCCCCTGGCTTCACACGGATGGTTCGCCCGTGGCGGAGCGTCAGGCCTCGGTCGAGCGTCAGCCCTGGACCGGGCGTTCCCCCTCCAGCGCCGCGCGCGCCAGTCTCTCAGCCGTCTCCACGCCGCCGCCGGTCGCCACCGCGTCGAAGAGGGCCGCGGCCCTC
>CAZJGT010000166.1:0-5111 GCA_964545565.1 uncultured Thermoleophilia bacterium | reverse complement strand
GGGCGTTTCTGCCCGCGAGCGAGCAGGATGCCGATGTCGCGGCGCCCGCATCCCGCTTCGGGACGCGCATCGGGCACCCGGAGTGGTGGAAGGAGCATACGGACGCTCAGGCCGCCGCCACGGCCGTGGTGCCGAGCCACGAGCTCGCGGGGCGCACGCCCGGCGACGAGGACTACTGGCGCCCACGTTTCGAGCAGCTGCGGGAGGCGCTGGCGGCGAAGCTCACCGCGGACGCCCGCCGCGGACTGCGCAGCCACGAGACGGTGGGGTCCGGGGCCTACGGCGTGCCCCACGGCTGGTGGACCGAGCCGCGGTGGCACTGAGGCGGCCGCCAGCCGGCGCGCGCCGGCCGCGCCCGTGCCGTCCTCCGCATTTGTCCGGCCGCGGCCCGTGGCCTATAATCTGCCGGCCGGAGACGGTCCTCGGTAGCTCAATGGTAGAGCATTCGGCTGTTAACCGAAGGGTTGTAGGTTCGAGTCCTACCCGAGGAGCCAGCCATCAGCGGGGCGCCGCGGTCCTCAGGACCGCGGCGCCTCTCCTGTCTCGGGAGCGGACCCCATGACCGACACGGTGGTCACCATCCTGGTGCTTGCCGGCGTGATGGCGGCCATCTTCGCGGCGGTCGTTCTCGTGACCCGGCGGCTCGGCTCGGCAGCCGAGAGCCGCGCCGACGCCCTTCGCGACGAGGTGGAGCGCCTCGGCGAGGAGTGGACGGTCCCTCTGACCGGCGCCGAGCACCAGGGCTCGAGTCATCCCTACGTCCGCGGCAAGGGCCGCGGCGTGCTCGGGCTCACCGACCGCCGCCTCGTCTTTGTGCCCATCGCCGGCGATCGCCTGAGCGTGCCGCTCGCGCGCGTGACGGCGGCCCGTGTGGAGGACCGCCGCCGCGACGCCGCAGCTGCGCATCAGCACCGGCTGGTCGTCGTCCTCGACGACGGCACGGAGCTCGCGTTCCTGGTGGACGACGCCGGGGAGTGGGCGGTGCTGGCGCCGCCCGGCTCAGCGCCGCCCGCCCCCGAGCGTTGACCTCAGGGTACGAAGGCGACGACGCTCAGCGGAGAGCCGGAACCGTCCTCGAGCTGGAGCGCACCGAGCACCAGCGTCGCGTCCTTCGGCGGCAGTTGGTCGAGGTGGCCGAGACACTCGAGCGCGATCTTGTGTCCCTCGGCCATCGCGGTGTTGGTCGCGTCGCTCGTATCGAGACCCGGATCCACACCGTAGGTGTCGATGACGCCCGGTCAGCCGAGGATCAGGCGCTGGGGATCGACGTCGTCGCGCAGGATCCGCAGCTCCTGGGCGGTCGGCGGCACGGTCACCGTCGAGCGCGAGACGTCGAGCGCGAAGCCGGTGTTCTCCCGCACCTGCTCCGGCGTGACGCCTTCGTAGCGTTCGGCCAGGTACATCTCGTGCGTGGCCTCCTCGAACTTGAGCACGCAGAGGTTGGTGACCACGGCGATCGGCCCGCCGCGACGGTAGCCGGCGCGCTTGCGCGAGTCGCCGCCGGTGAGCCAGCCCGGCGTGGTCAGGTAGTCGAGCTTCTCGACGAATTTCTGCGTGCCGTGCTGCATGAACACGATGAACCCGCTCGCCAGCGAACCGGCGTCGCAGGCGCCGCCGCTGCCGCTGAAGCGCACCGTCGGCGCCAGGTAGTCGCCGATCGCCGTGGAGTTCATGTTGCCGTAGCGGTCGATCTGGGCGGCGCCCAGGAAGGCGATCGTGTGCAGGCGCCGGTTGGCGACGTAGCTGAACGCCTCGACCAGACCCGCGTTGAGGTTGCTGAACGCCATGACGCGCGGGTCGGCCACCGCCATCGGCAGTTCGTCGAGGGGCGGTCCGATGCCCCCGGTCTCGAAGAAGATGTGCGCGTGCGGGGCGTGGATGCGCTTGGCCACCGCGGCGGCCAGCATGGCCACGCCCGTGCCGGCGAAGAGCACGTCGCCGTCCTTGATGAAGCGGCCGGCGGCGATCGCCATCATCTCGCGCGCGGTGTAGGCGGGCGCGGCCGTCGGTGCGTCGCTCATCCCCCTCACCTCCGATCCAGGCCGGGCGCGTAACCGGCGATGGTGTTGGCGCGGATGCGCGCGAGCTGCGCGCCGCCGACCTTGTCGAGGTAGTGGTCCCAACTCTCGATGCCGTACACCCACTCCTCGAGCCAGGCTGCCCATTGCTCGTCGTTCCGGGCGATCGCCTTGTAGTGGTTCAGATGCGCCGGGTCGTAGTCGTAGAAGTAGCGGCAGGCGGTGGGGTGGGCGCCGTAGGGAACCGGCACCACCGCGTCGACGAGAAACGGCGGCAGCGCGTTCTGGTCGGGGTCGAGGCGCAGATAGCTCTCGGGGACGATCTCCTCGCAGGTGACGATCACCGCGGTCGACGCCTTGCACTGCTCCAGGTCGGCGAAGGTGAGCCCCTTGATGCGCACGGTGCCGTCGGTGCTCACCTGCTGGGCGTGGACGATCGAGACGTCCGGGGTGAGGGCGGGGAGGAGCGCCACCTCGTCATCGGCGTGGCCGAAGGGGTCGTCGACGACGATCACCTTCTCGCAGGGGATGCCCTCCTCGCAGCGCAGCTCGTGTGGGAACCCGGCCTTCTGCACGACGTCGGTGCCGAGGCCTGACTTGCTGGGGATGAAGGGAACGCCGAGGGCCCCGGCGAGAAAGCGCAGCGTCATCATGTTGTTGGTGTAGTCCTCGACCTGCAGCTCGCCGCGCTCGACCGCCTTGCGGAAGCGGATGCAGGTGGGCGCGAAGCGCCCGTTGCCGCCGTAGGCGATGTCGAGGCGGCGCACGCAGCCGGCGCCGACGAGCACGTCGAGGGCTTGCCCGTTGGAGTGCGCTACGAGGTGCAGGTCCTTGATGCGGCGGCGTGCGATCTCGTAGGTGACGGCCATCGGGTTGCGGTTGATGGTGAAGCCGCCGACGCAGATCTGGTCGCCGTCGTGGACGAACCGCTCGACGGCTTCCGCGACCGTCATCAGCTTGCCGTCGAGCCCGTTGCGCTCTGCCACCTCTCGTCCCCCTTCTCCAGTCTGCCGGGGCCCTTAACGCGCGAAGCCCCAGCGAGCACGGTCCGTCTCGGCTGGGGAGCAGGGCCTGGCGGAGGGGCCGGTGGGAACGCCGTCGGCCCGGGCCTTGCGGCAGCGGCATCATGATACACGCGCGCGGCGGCGGCGCAAGTGCCGACGCGCCGCGCCGACCCTGGCGCCGGCGCCCGTGCGTGGTAGCATTCGGCGCATGACCGAGCCGACCACCTTCTTGTTCTCCGGCTATGCGCGCCTGCCGCAGGACGTGAGCCATCAGGCGATCTACAGGCGCGTCGGCGTGGTCGTCGAGGTCGACGGATCCGGAGTCGTCATCGCCTGCAGCACCACGCTGATGATGCATACCGCGGTCGACTTCTTCGAGCGCCTCCTGGTCGGCCGGAACGTGCTCACCGAGCGGCGCGAGATCGAGGCGCTGGTGCGCTACCGCTACCGTGGCCACTCGCAGGGCGCGCTGATCAGCGCGCTGCACAAGGCGTTCGAGGCCGTCGACCAGAGCCCGCTGGTGCTGGGCGAGGCCGCCGGCTCGCTGCCCAGCGCCCGGCCCGACGGGACCGCCGAGGAGCGTCACTGACTGCGAGCTCGCGGCTGCCGCGCGGCTCCGCACTTGCGGCACCCGGCGACTGCCGCCCCTCGGGTACGCCACTCACGCGTATCCTCCCGAATCACCCGACTTGGGTGAGGTCAGGTCCCATCTGCGCGGCTAGTCTTGGTCGCGAGAGGACGACCCGATGCAAGGGAGGGATCATGGCCACCACGATGAGCACACAAGACCGAGGCGAGCTGACCGCCGTCCGACGCGCCGCGGCGAGTCCCGACGACGGGCGCGTGTGCGCCGAGTGCACGCATGCGCAGCTGTACGCGGTCGAGCCGCGGGCCCTGTGCACCTGCGGGGAGAGCGCCTTCTTCGGCAAGGCTCTCCTCGCCGGTCAATCGGCTTGCGTGCGCATGTCCCCGCGAGCCGACGATGAGTACATCCTCTCCGTCTACGCGCCGCACGAGATGAACGCGCACATCGGGGGCGCGCAGGCGTTGGCGCGGTAAGAGACGCCGGCGCAGACGCGGCATCGAGGGAGTACCGGAGCCGGGACGTAGCAATCCACAACGGCGTACGAGCGCCTGTCGGAGTACACTGACTTGTTGACATCTCGCGTGTGTGGGGTGCGCTCATGCGATCGTCAGCAAGTCGGCGGGCAGACGCCAGGGGAATGCGGGTTCGCGGCGCGAGGGCGGAGCGCGGCAATGGACGAACGCACCCGGCGGTGCCGATCCTCCTCGAGTCACGCCTGCGGCCGCCGCAGTCCCTCCTCGCGCTTGTGCGCCGCGAGCGTCTTCTGAGCCGGCTCTCGGCCGCCGAGGCCCCTCTCATCGTCGTCTCGGCTCCCGGCGGCTTCGGCAAGACGGTCACGCTCTCGCAGTGGGCGGCGAGCGGCACCGCCCCCTTCGCCTGGCTGCAGGCGGCCGCGGACGTGAACGACCCGCTGCTTCTCCTGCAGTACCTCACGGCGGCCCTCGGCGGCGTGATCGACGTGGATCCCCAGGTGATGGAGTGGTTGGGGCTCGCGCCACCGCCCGTGGAGACGCGCATCCTGCCGGCCCTGGCCGCCGCCGTGGCCGGCGCTGCGCCGTTCGTCCTCGTCATCGACGATGCCCACCTCCTCACCAACGAGGCATGCTGGAGCATCGTGGGCCTGCTCGTCGAGCAACTGCCCTCCTGCGCGCACGTCTGCCTGAGCGGTCGGGGCGCGCCTCCGCTGCGTCTCGCCCGATCGCGCACCGAGGGCCGGCTGCTCGAGTTGGGCCCTCCCGAGCTGGCGCTGAGCTGTGCGGAGGCCGGTGAGCTCCTGCGTCTCCACGGCGTGATCGCCGACGCGGAGACGACCGCTCACCTCACGGAGGTGACCGAGGGCTGGGCGGCTGGCCTCAGCTTGGCCATCCTCGCCGGGAGGGGGACGTCGGCGAGCGAGATGACCGCCGGAATGAGCGGCCACCGCGACGACATCGCCGGCTACCTCGCGAGTGAGGTGCTCGAGCAGCAACCACCTGCCGTCACCGAGTTCCTCCTGCACACCTC
>CAZJGT010000165.1:0-5169 GCA_964545565.1 uncultured Thermoleophilia bacterium | reverse complement strand
GCCGAGCTCGGCTTGCTCTTCCAGATCGTGGACGACATCCTCGACGAGACGGGCGCCGTGGCCGAGCTCGGCAAGAGCGTGGGCAAGGACCGCGCGCTCGAGAAGGTGACGTACGTCTCGCGCTTCGGCATGACGCGGGCGGCGGCGCTCGCCGACGAGGCCCGGGAGCGTGCGCAGGCGCGGCTCGCTGAGCTCCCGGGTGACACGTCCGATCTCGCCGTGGTGACCGGGTTCATCCACGACCGGCGGCGCTGACGTCCCCGCGTCCGGGCCGAAAGGCCGGTGCTATACTCCGGTGACGATGCGGTATCTGGACAAGATCTCCGACCCCGCCGACCTCCAGCAATTCTCAGAGCGAGAGCTGACGCTGCTCGCGGACGAGGTCCGCGAGGTCATCCTCTCCTGCGTGAGCGAGACGGGCGGCCACCTCGCCGCCAGCCTGGGCACCGTCGAGCTCACCGTCGCCCTGCACAGCGTCCTGCAGAGCCCCGCGGACAAGATCGTCTGGGACGTGGGCCACCAGTGTTACACGCACAAGCTGCTCACCGGGCGGCGCGACCGCTTCGGCACCATCCGCCAGTACGGCGGTCTCTCCGGCTTTCCGTGCCGGACGGAATCGCCGCACGACATGATCGGCACCGGGCACGCGTCCACGTCCATCGGCTACGGGCTCGGACTCGTCGAGGCCGAGCGCCTCGCCCGTGACGGCGCCGGCAACGTGGTGTGCGTGCTCGGCGACGGCGCCCTCACGGGCGGCGTCGCCTTCGAGGCGCTCAACCAGGCCGGCCACCTGCGCACGCCGCTCGTGGTGGTGATCAACGACAACGAGATGTCCATCCGCCCCAACGTGGGCGCCCTGCAGCTCTACCTGAACCGCATCCGCCTCGACCCCACGCTCACGCGACTGCGCGAGGACCTCGAGCACGGTGTGGCCAAGATCCCCGCCATCGGTCGCCAGGCGTATCGGCTCGGCAAGGACGTCAAGGGGTCCATGAAGGCGCTGTTCGTCCCGGGCATGCTCTTCGAGGAGCTCGGCTTCGCGTACATCGGCGTGGTGGACGGCCACGACATGCATGCCTTGCGCGAGAGCATCCGCCAGGCCATCGACACGAGGCGCCCCGTGGTCGTCCACGTGAAGACGATCAAAGGCAGGGGCTATGAGCCCGCGGAGGCGCGGCCCGACACGTTCCACGGCACCGGGCCGTTCCACCTCGGCAACGGCGCGCGCAAGGCCGTGGCGGCCGCCGGCGCGACCTACACGGAGGCGTTCGGCCTGGCGCTCGTGCAACTCGCCGAACGTGACGAGCGCATCGTCGCCATCACCGCGGCCATGACGCAGGGCACCGGTCTGGAGGCGTTCGAACGGCGGTTCCCGGACCGCTTCTACGACGTCGGCATCGCGGAGGAGCACGCCGCCGTCTTCGCCGCCGGTCTCGCCATCGGCGGTATGCGCCCGGTCGTCGCGCTCTACTCGACCTTCTTGCAGCGGGCCTTCGACATGCTCATCCAGGACGTCGGCCTGCAGCACCTGCCCGTGGTGTTCGCGGTCGACAGGGCCGGCCTCGTCGGCGACGACGGCCCCACGCATCACGGCGCGTTCGACCTCTCGTTCCTGCGCCTGATCCCCGGCATGACGGTCATGGCGCCCTCGAGCCAGGAGGAGCTCCAGCGCATGCTCGCGACGGCGCTCGCCGGTGACGGCCCGGCGGCGCTGCGCTATCCGCGAGGCATGGCCGCGCCCTTCGTGCAGCCGGAGGCGATCGCTCCGCTCGAGGTCGGGCGCGGTGTCGTCCTGCAGGAGGGAGGCGACGTCGCCCTCGTCGGTATCGGCACCGGCGTGGGCATCGCCCGCGAGGCGGCGGCCATCCTGGGCGCGCACGGCGCCCCGCCCACGCTCGTCGACGCGCGCTTCGTCAAGCCGCTGGACGTGGGGCTCATGGAGCAGCTCGCGGCGCGGCACAGCCGCATCGTCACCGTCGAGGAGAACACCCTCGCCGGTGGGTTCGGCAGCGCCGTGCTCGAGACGGTCGGGGGCGCGGTGGAGGTCATCCGCTTCGGACTCCCCGACGCGTTCGTGCCGCACGGCGACCGCGCCCGCGTGCTCGCCGACGTCGGGCTCACCCCGCAGGCGGTCGCGCTCGCGGCGGGCGCGCGCGGCAGCCCGGCGCTGACGCGCGCCCAGTAGGACGTCCGCATGCGCGAGCGGCTCGACGCGCTGCTCGTCGCCCGCGGGCTCTTCGCTTCGCGCGCCCAGGCTCGCGCGGCGGTGCTCGCCGGCGAGGTGTCCGTCGACGGGCGCATGGTGGACAAGCCCGGCGCCCAGGTCGCTCAGACGGTGGTGACGGAGGTCGCCGCGCGGCGCCGCTACGTCTCGCGCGGCGGCGACAAGCTCGACACGGCGCTCACCCGTCTGGGCGTGGACGTGCGCGCCGAGGACGCCCTCGACCTCGGCAGCTCCACCGGCGGCTTCGTCGACCGGCTGCTGCAGGGCGGCGCCGCGCGCGTGGTCGCCGTGGACGTGGGCTACGGGCAGCTCGACTGGAGGCTGCGCGAGGACCCGCGCGTGATCGTCCTCGAGCGCACCAACGCGCGGCATCTGAGCGCCGAACGTCTCCCGTACGCCCCGTCGTTCGTCACCGCCGACCTCTCCTTCATCTCCCTGACGGTGGCCCTCGCGCCGGTGCTAGAATGCCTGCGCGAGGGCTTCCGGGGGCTGGTGCTGGTCAAGCCGCAGTTCGAGGCCGGGCGCGAGCGCGTCGGCAAGGGGGGAGTGGTCAGGGACCCCGCCGTGCACGCCGAAGTGCTCACCTCGGTTGCCGCCTGGCTCCAGGAGCGGGGCGTGGTGGTCACCGGCGTCTGCGACTCGGGTCATCCCGGACCGAAAGGCAACGTGGAGTACTTCATCCTCTTCAGGGACGCACGCAGCGCCGGACCGGCGCCGCAGTCGGCCGTCGAGCTCGTCCGCCGCGCCGTGGAGGCCGTCGGTGGGTGAGCCTCTGCGGCGCGTCGCCGTGCTCACGCACCATCTCACCGAGGCGACGGCGGCGGCGCGGACGCAACTGGTCGCCGCCGCCCGCCGGCTCGGCCTCGAGCTGCTCATGCCGGACGACGAGGCCGAGAAGCATCCGGGCGCGGCCGCGCTCGGCTACCGGGCTGTCGACGAGGCCGGCCTGCGCGGCGCCGACCTGTGCCTCGTGTTCGGCGGCGACGGCACCATCCTGCGCAGCCTGGGGCGTCTTCTGGGCAGCGACGTGCCCACGCTGGGAGTGAACTTCGGCAACGTCGGCTTTCTCGCGTCGCTGCCCCGCGAGGGCTGGGAGGCCGGCCTCGAGGTCATGCTGGCCGGCGACTATCGCGTCGTCGACCTGCTCACCGTCGACGTCCACCTGAACGGCGAGCGCTACAGCGCCGTCAACGACGTCATCCTCAGCCGCGTGGCGCCGCGCCACGTGCTCCAGCTCGAGTACGAGGTCGCCGGCGTCACCGTCGGCAGCATGTTCTGCGACGGTCTCATCATCGCCTCGCCCGCGGGCTCCACCGCCTACAGCCTCTCGTGCGGGGGCCCCATCGTGGAGTGGAACGCGGCCGTGCTCGTGCTCAACTTCATCGCGCCGCACTCGCTCGGGTTCCGGCCGGTGATCCTGCGGCCCGAACACGAGATCACGGCGCGCAACGTCTCGCCGCTGCAGCAGGCCGAGGTGGTGGTGGACGGCGACACCGTCGGCAGCCTCTGCTGCGGCGACGAGGTGCGCGTGTCCGCGGGCGCCCAGGTCGCGCACCTGCTCATGCAGAACGAGGGTTCGTTCTACCAGAACGTCGAGGAGAAGCTCTTCGACCGCAGAGATGCTCGCTGAGCTCAGCATCGACGACCTGGTGCTGATCGCCGGCGCCCGCCTGGAGTTCTCGCCGGGCCTCAACGTCATCACCGGTGAGACCGGAGCCGGCAAGACGCTCCTCGCCCAGGCGATCGGCCTGCTCATGGGCCAGAAGGGCGGCGACGAGCTGGTACGCCCGGGCGCCCCCCGGGCGCTGGTACAGGCCCTCTTCGAGAACGGCGACGAGACGCTGGCGGTCGCCCGCGAGCTGCCGCACGGCGGCCGCTCGCGGACGCGCATGGACGGGCTGCTGAGCTCGGCCGCCGCGGTCGAAGACGCGTTGCGCCGGCGTCTGGCCTTCTACGGGCAGCTCGAGCACACGCGGCTCCTGCAGCTCGAGCGCCAGCTCGACCTGCTCGACGGCGCCGTCGCCGACACGGTCGACCCTCTCAAGGCGGCCTACGCGGAGGCCTACGGGCGGGCCCGGAGCCTCACGCGGGAGCTGGACGACCTGCGCGGCGCGGGGCGCGACCGCGAACGCGAGCTCGACCTGCTCCGTTACCAGGTGGAGGAGATCGAGGCCGCGGCAGTGGAGCCGGGTGAGGACGAGCGGCTGGCGCACGATCGGGAGCGGGCGCGCCACGCCGGCAAGCTCCTGGAGCGCGCCGGCGGCGCGCTCGCGCTGCTGGCCGGCGAGTCGGAGGGCGCGGCGCTGGACGGCGTGCGCGTGGCGCAGCGCCTCGTGGACGAAGCGGCTCTGCTGGACCAGGATCTGCAGCCGCTGGCGGAGCGGCTCGGCGCGCTCACCATCGAGCTGGACGACCTCTCGGCGGCCGTGCGCGACTACATCGACGGGCTGGACGTGGACAGCGCGCATCGCGACGCGCTCGAGCTGCGCCACGACAAGCTCAAGGCGCTCATGCGCAAGTACGGGGGCTCGGCCGACGAGGTGCTCGTCTACCTCGAGGAGGCCCGCCTCCGGCTCACGGCGCTCGAGGGGTCCGCCGCCGACGAGGAGTCGCTGGTCGCGCGCGTGGAGGCGGCCCAGGAGGAGGCCGCCGCCGCCGGCGCGCGTTTGAGCGCGGCCAGGCGGCGGCTCGCCCCGGCCGTGGCGCGGCGCATCGAGGACGAGCTCCGCGGCCTCGCCATGCCGCACGCCAGCTTCGCCGTGGAGGTCACTTCACGTGGCGACGGGTGGAGCGCCCTTGGGCCGCATGGCGCCGACGACGTGGAGTTCGTCTTCGGCGCCAACCCCGGCGTGCCGCCGCGCCCGCTGCGCGAGACCGCCTCGGGCGGCGAGCTCTCGCGCGCCATGCTGGCAATCCGTGGCCTCGTCGAAGATGAGCGTCTCGAC
>CAZJGT010000164.1:0-5202 GCA_964545565.1 uncultured Thermoleophilia bacterium | reverse complement strand
GCGTCGGCGTCAACACGGGCACAGGCTGGAGGTGGCGGCGCAGGCCGCGAGCGCGGGCGTAGCCGAGCATCATCTCCCCGTAGGTCAGCACGTCGTGGCCACCGATCTCCACGACGCGGCCGGCGCTCTCGGGCACGTCCAGAGCCGCGACGAGGTACCGAAGCAAGTCGTCGACGGCGATGGGCTGCACGCGCGTATACACCCATTGCGGGCAGACCATGACCGGAAGGCGTTCCGTGAGGTAGCGGATCATCTCGAAGGAGATGCTCCCGGAGCCGACGACCACGGCGGCCCGGAACTCCGTGACGGGTACGCCGGTCTCGCGGAGAGCCTCACCGGTCTCCTGCCGCGAGCGCAGGTGCTGCGAGAGGTCGGCGGCGGGATCTCCGAGGCCGCCGAGGTACACGATCCGCTCGACTCCGGCAGCGGCGGCGGCGAGGCCGAAGGCTCTCGCCGCGGCCAGGTCGCGCTCGTGGAAGCCCGCGCCCTTCGCCATCGAGTGCACGAGGTAGTAGGCGACGCCGGCGCCGCGCAGGGCCTCCTCGAGCGTCTCCGGACGCAGCACGTCGCCGGTCGCGACGTCGACCCGCCCGGCCCAGTCGCGCCCCTGCAGTCGCCGGGGGTCGCGGACGACGACGCGCACACGGCGTCCCGCGTCGAGCAGCCGTGGCACGAGGCGGCCGCCGACGTAGCCGGTGGCGCCGGTGACGACGATCAGCTGGTCGGCGTGTGCTGCGGCCATGAGGCCTCCTGCCTGATGCAGTGGGACGACGGAGTCAGAACACGCTGGGTACGATCGGTGCCACGAACGCGAGCCGGGTCCCGATGAGATACCCCACGAAGAAAGCGGCGGCGGCGATCGCGATCACGATCAGGAACGCGACCAGAAACCGCACGACCGGATGCGCCCGCTTCTGTGCCATTCACCCCTCCCGGAGACTGGGCGCCAGTATATCCGACGTCCGCAGCCCCACAACCGCATTCAGAGGTCGGCTGCGAGCACGTCGCGCAGGTCCTCGAGCAGGTAGAGGGAACCGCCCACGAGCACACTTCCGCCGGGGCCGGCGAGCTCGCGAGCACGGGCCAGGGCCGCGTGCGGGTCGGCGACGGTCTCCACCGCCGCAGGCTCACGGAGCCGCGCTCCGGGTGCGCCCGGGCAGGCGGCGGTCGACGCCTCTCGGACCGCCGCCGACAGCTCGCCGGCCGCGAGACTCCGTGGTTCGCTCGCCTGCGTGCAGACGAAGGCGTCGAGCAGCGGAACAAACCCGCGCAGCATCGAGACGTAGTCCTTGTCACGCATGATCGCCAGCACGCCGACGAAGGGGTGCGGCACGGCGACGGCGGCGAGGCTCCGGGCGAGTACGCCCACGCCGTGAGGATTGTGCGCGCCGTCGGCAAGCACGAGCGGACGCTCTCCCACGACCTGCAGCCGGCCGGGCACCCCGGTGGAGGCCAGCGCCCGGCGGACGGCATCCTCGTCCAGCCCCCCGAGGAGCAGACGCGTAGCGGCCACGGCAAGCGCTGCGTTCGTGACCTGGTAGAGGGCCGGCGTCGGCACGCTGAGCCCGGCCCAGTGCTCCGCCCCGCCGGCCGCGGCGAACGTGACCGTGAAGTCCGCGGGCGACCCGGACACCGAGATGTCGCCCGGTCCCGCTTCGGCGCGCAGGAAGTGGGGCACAGCGCCGGCGGCGGAGCAGGCGCGGCGAGCGTCGGGCTCAAGCCCGGCGAGCTCGCCGAACACGACGTCGCCGCCGCTGATGACCGCCGCCTTCTCGGCGAAGATCAGCTCCCTGGTGGGGCCGAGGACTTCGGTGTGCTCGAGCGCGATGTTGGTGAGGACCACCACCGGCGCGTCCACCACGTTCGTGGCGTCGAGGCGGCCACCAAGCCCTGCCTCGAGGGCGACCGCCTCCACCCCGCTCTCGGCCATGGCCAGAAGAGCCGCGACGGTGAGGACCTCGAACTGCGTCGTCTCACCCATCTCGGCGGGCAGCGTCGCGACCTGCGCCCGCGTTCTCTCGATGGCCGCCCCGAACACCGCCTGCGTGATCGGGCTCCCATCCACGATCACGCGCTCGGTCCAGCCGGTGATGTGCGGCGACAGGTACGCTCCGGAGCGCCGGCCGTGAGCACGTAGCAGGGCCTCGCAGTAGCGGGTCGTCGAGGACTTGCCGTTGGTGCCGACGACGTGGATCACCCGATAGGCGTCCTGCGGCCGTCCCAGGCGCGCGAGGAGCTCACTCACGCGCTCCAGTCCCGGCCGCATGCCGAACGCCGCCAGCGACTCGAGGTACGCGGCCCATCCGGGTGCTTCCGGCCTGCCGGCGGCGGCGTTCACGGTGCGATCAGTGACCGCGCAGCCGCGCCAGACGTGCGACGAGTCCGTCACGCTCGCTGACGTGCACGGCGAGCTTGTCGCGCTCCTTGGCGACCACGGCCTCAGGAGCGCGGCTCACGAACTGCTCGTTGCCGAGCTTGTCCTCACCGCGCCGGACCTCGGCCTCGGCCTTCGAGAGCTGAAGCTCGAGGCGCGCGATCTCGTTTCCGGTGTCGACGGCGGCGGCCACCTCGAGACGACCGCCGGGGACGATCACGACGGTCGCGCCCGCCGCCGGCTCGCCGCCGAAGGCGACGGCGGTCCGTGCGAGCGCGCGCAACGCGCCGGCGTACGGTGCGTAACGCCCGGCCGCTTCGTCGCTTTCGCCGACGAACACCGCCTCCAGCACCCGACCCGGCGAGATCTCCGCCTCGGCGCGGAGCCGCCGGAGCGCGTCGACCGCGACCTGCAGCTCGCCGATGGCCTTCTCGTCGTCGGGCGCGAGCTGCGCCTCGTCCTGACGCGGATGCTGCTGCCGGAGCAGCGGGGCCGCGCCGTACTGCTCGGCGATCTCCTCGGTGACGAACGGCAGGAACGGATGCAGCAGGCGCACGATCCGGTCCAGCATCCAGCGCGCGTGCCCTGCTGCCTGCGCCTTCTGCGCCTCGTCGTCGCCGTAGAGGCGCACCTTCACGAGCTCGAGGTACCAGTCGCAGAACTCGTCCCACACGAAGTGGTAGAGCATGTCCACGGCCGCGGTGAAGTCGTAGACGCCCACCGCCTCGTCGACCGCGACGAGGCAACGCTGGAACCGGCTCGCGATCCAGCGGTCGACCTGGTCGGTCTCACCGCGCACGGCCGCGTATCCCTCGGTGCCGAGAAGCACGAACCGGGCCGCGTTCCACAGCTTGTTGGCGAAGCTGCGGCCCATGGCGATCTTCTCTTCGCTGAAACGCACGTCCTGTGCGCTGCTCATGAGCAGCAGGCCGAAGCGGGTGGCGTCGGCGCCGTGCTCGTCGATCATCTCGAGGGGGTCGATGCCGGTGCCGAGGCTCTTGCTCATGCGCCGCCCGTCGGGGGCCTGGATCACCGAGTGGATGTAGACGTCGTTGAACGGGACATCCCCCATGAACTCGAGACCCATCATGATCATGCGCGCGACCCACAGGAAGATGATGTCGCGCGCCGTGCTCAGCACGTCGGTCGGATAGAAGTAGGCGAGGTCCTCGGTCTGGTCGGGCCAGCCGAACGTCGCGAACGGCCAGAGCGCCGAGCTGAACCACGTGTCGAGCACGTCGGTCTCGCGCGTGAGCTCCGTAGCGCCGCATTGGGCGCAGGCCTGCGGCTCGCTCTCGGCCACGGTGAGGTGGCCGTGCGGGCAGTACCAGACCGGCAACTGGTGGCCCCACCAGAGCTGGCGACTGATGCACCAGGGGCGCAGATTGTCCATCCAGTCGACGTACACGCGCGCCCAGCGCTCGGGCGTGAACCTGACCCGGCCGTCCCGGACGACCTCGGTGGCCGGCCTCCTCAGCTCGTCCATGCCCATGAACCACTGCTCGCTGATGAGCGGCTCGATGGGGGTGCCGCAGCGGTCGCAGGTGGCGACGCTGTGGGCATACTCCTCGACCTTGACGAGCGCGCCGAGGGCGCGAAGGTCCGAGGTCACGCGCTCGGCGGCCTCCTCGACCTCAAGGCCGGCGTACGGGCCGCCGGCCTCGGTGATGCGCCCGTCCTGGCCGATGGCCTGGACGGCATCCAGCCCGTGCGTGCGGCCGATCTCGAAGTCGGTGAGGTCGTGCGCCGGGGTGATCTTGAGGGCGCCCGTGCCGAACGCCGGGTCGACGCGCTCGTCGGCCACGATCTTGAGCTCGCGTCCGAGCAGCGGCAGGAGCGCGATCCTGCCGACAGCGTCCCTGTAGCGCTCGTCGTCGGGGTGCACGGCCACCGCCGTGTCGCCCAGCATGGTCTCGGGCCGCGTGGTGGCGATGGTCACGCTCCCGCCGCCCCGGATATCGTAGCGGATGTGGCTCAGCGTGCCCGGCAGGTCCCGGTACGCGACCTCCAGGTCGCTGATGGCCGTGCCGCAGCGCGGGCACCAGTTCACCAGGTAGCTGTCCTTGTGGATGAAGCCCTTCTCGTACAGGGCGACGAAGACCTTGGTCACGGCGTGCGCATAGCCGTCGTCGAAGGTGAAGCGCTCACGGTCGTAGTCGCACGAGCATCCGAGACGCTTGAGCTGTTCGATGATGGTGCCGCCGTACTCACGACGCCACTCCCAGACCCGGCGGACGAACTCGTCGCGGCCCAGATCCTCCTTGGTCAGGCCCTCCTTGCGCAGCATCTTCTCCACCACGTTCTGCGTCGCGATGCCGGCGTGGTCGGTGCCGACCAGCCAGCAGGCGTTCTCGCCGAGCATGCGGTGGTACCGGGTGAGCACATCCTGGATGGTGTCGTTGAGGGCGTGCCCCATGTGCAGGACGCCGGTGATGTTGGGCGGCGGGATGACGATGGAGTACGCCGGCCGGGTCGGATCCGGCTCGGCGTGGAAGAGGTGCTCGGCCAGCCAGCGCCTCATCCAGCGCGCCTCCACGGCGGCCGGCTCGAAGCGCGTGGTCTGCCGCAGGTAGTCGGTGCCGCTGCTGGAGTCGGTCATGTGCCTCTGTCTCGATCCGTACCGGGCCGCGGGACCGGGAACGCCGCCCGCGACGACTGCTTCACACGGACGAGCCCAGGACGCGGGCTCGCGGGCCGCGGAGCCGGCGTCGCCGTCCGCGGCCGATTGAGAAGTATACCGGGCAAGCGTCGTACGTGCCGAGCGGGAGGACGCCTAGTCCTCGTCGGGCGCCTCTCCCCCGCTGTGCTCGATCGCGCAGACCTGGCAG
>CAZJGT010000163.1:0-5215 GCA_964545565.1 uncultured Thermoleophilia bacterium | reverse complement strand
CGCATGCCGCCCGAATACGTCGACACGTTGCGGGCGCCCGCGTCGGTCAGCGAGCACCGGCCCAGCAGATCGTCGGCGATCGCGCCCGGGTGCTTGAGGTGCCGCAGGCGAGCCACCAGCGCGAGGTTCTCCCGCCCGCTGAGGACCTCGTCGACGGCCGCGAATTGCCCGGTGAGGCTGATGGACCGGCGCACGTCGGCAGCCTGCGTGGCGACGTCGAACCCGCTCACGCTCGCCGTCCCGGCGTCGGCCTTGAGCAGGGTGGAAAGGATCTTCACGACCGTGGTCTTGCCCGCCCCGTTGGAGCCGAGCAGGGCGAAGATGCTGCCCCGGGCCACGTCGAAGTCCACGCCGCGCAGCACGTGCAGCTCCTTGTACGACTTCTGCAGGCCCTGCACATGGATCGCGGGTCCTCTTTCATGCGTGTTCGTCATGGTTGCTCTTCCTTCTCGACGCTCTCGATGGCGTCGACCAGCCGCTTCCGCTCCCGGTCGACGTAGCCGCCCTTCGAGTAGTTGCGGACCAGCGCGTCCACGAACTCCACGGGGTCGTCCCCGACGATCTCGCGGATCGGCGTTCCGTCCGCCGCGGCCTGCTCGAAGAGGTCGGCGACGTCCTCGAACAACGAGGCCGCGCTGTCGGCGTCCAGCACCCCGAAGTGCATCAGGTACCGCTCGATCGCATCGACCGCCGTGCGATAGCCGGGCGGAAGCTGCTTGACGCGCGCCTTGTAAGCCCGCCACCGTCGCTTGTCGCCGATGACCTTGGAGATGAAGCCGCCCTTGTCTGTGTCGGCCATGACTACCTGCCTCCTTCGCGGAGTCGCTCGAGCCGTTCCGCGAGGAAGCCCCACGTCCTCCAGAACTCCTCGAGTTCTTCCCGTCCCTGAGCGTTGAGGGAATAGACCTTGCGCGGCGGACCCTTCTCGGAGGGAATCTTCTCCACGTCGGCCAGGCCTCTCTTCTCGATCCTGATGAGCAGCGCATAGACGGTGCCTTCGGCGATGTCGGAGAAGCCCTGCTCCCGCAGCCGCGCCGTGATCTCGTAGCCGTACGCGGGGCGCGCGGACAGGATCGCGAGGACGATGCCCTCCAGCGTCCCCTTGAGCATCTCCGTCATCTGCTTGCCCACGGAACACCACCACCTCAGACTACTCAGCGTTGCTGACTACCGGTACATAGTACCACAGAGTAGTCGTGATGCAATGGTGGTCGTGGTGCTCGGAGGTGAGGAGCGGCTCCGGTCCGTCTGATAGCCTGCGGCCATGTTGGCCATCGTTCTCGCCCTCGCCGCCGGGGCGTCATGGGGAGGCAGCTGCTTCCTCTCCGGCAGCCAGACGCGCCGGACCTCCCTGTGGACGGTGCTCGTCTTCAGCCAGCTCGCGGGTCTGAGCCTGATGGCGGTGATCGTGCTGGCTCGCGGACGCGCGCTCCCGGACGAGGTACTGCTGCCGGCGCTCGCCGCGGGCGTGCTCTCCGTCGTCACGATCTCTGCGTCCTACCAGGCGCTGGCCATCGGCGTGATGTGCATCATCGGGCCGATCATCAGTCTCAGCGTCGCCGTGCCGGTGATCGCCGGTCTCGCGGCCGGGGAGCGCCCTTCTGTGATGCAATCCGCGGGCATCGCGATCGCGTTGAGTGGCGTCGTCCTGGCCTCACGAGAGAAGAGCGCCGGGGCCTGCCATCAGGCCACGAGCAAGGCGAGCATCGTGCTTGCCGTGATGACCGCGGTCGTGTGGGGCGTCGTCCTGGTCCTCTACGCCAAGGGCGGGGAGTCGGACCCGTACTGGACCGTCTTCCTCTCTCGATCGACCAGCACGGCCATCTTCGCGCTTGCGTTTGTCGTGGTGCGGCCGAGCCTGAAGCTCACGAGGGCCGCAGCCGTGCCTATCCTGGCCATCGGCGCACTCGAGATCGCAGGCAACCAGCTGTTCGCGGTGGCGTCGACCCTCGGCTACCTCAGCATCGTCTCGGTACTGAGCGCGGTCTACCCCGTCTTCGTCATAGCTCTGGCCTACATCGTCCTGCGCGAGCGTCTCTCCCGGGTCCAGCAGTTGGGGATCGCGACGGCGCTCGCAGGGGTGGCGCTGATCGCCGCCGGCTGACGGGCGGTGTGGCGGAGGACTCTGGCCGAGGATGACGAGGCGTGATAGGAGTGAGTCGCACAGCGACATCCCGTCGCGCCAGAAGGAGACCACCATGCCTCGCGTGTCCTTGAACCAGCTCGCACCCGAGTTCAGCCTCGCCGACTTCTCCGGCAGCCCGGTCAGCCTGTCGGACTACCGCGGCCGCAAGAACGTGCTGCTGGTCTTCAACCGCGGCTTCACCTGACCGTTCTGCCGCCGGCATATGGCGCAGTTGCGCCATGACTACTCCGAGTTCGTGGACCGCGGCGTCGAAGTCGTGGTGGTCGGCCCCGAGGACGCCGCCGCGTTCGCCGACTACTTCGCCAAGGAGTCGCTGCCCTTCGTCGGCCTGCCCGATGCCGAGCACGGCGTGCTCAAGCTCTACGGGCAGCAGGTCAACCTGTTCAAGCTGGGACGGATGCCCGCGCAGGTACTCATCGACAAGGCCGGGGTCGCGCGCTTCGTGCACTACGGACACAGCATGAGCGACATCCCTGCGAACGAGGAGGTCCTGGCGCTGGCCGACGAGATCAACGCCTCGCCCGGCGGACTCGCCGCCGGCGAAGGGGCAGGAGCGTGGCCGGGCTCCCGGCCACGCTCCTGAGCTGCCTGGGGTGAGCGCGCTCCTCGTGCGCGGTCAGCACGGCTGGGAGGTGAGCGCGCACGTGGTCTTCGTCTCCGCCGCTTCCTGCTGCCGTCCTCCTCTCGTCAGGAGCCACGCCGCGAAGGCCAGCTCGGCGATCACCGACGGCACGGCGACGATCATCATGAACGCGGTCTCGTAGTCGGCGTAGTTGGACAGCAGGGCGTGGGCGAGGGTGTCGAACACGTAGGCGCCGCCCGCCACGACCAGCAGGATGCCCAGCACTCTCGAGGCGGCGCCGGACGCGAGCATCAGGGAGCCGAGCAGCATCAGATGGATGCCGAAGGCGACCAACCCGATGAGCCACGCGTAGTTGAACGCATCCAGTGACAGCTTGACCTGCGCATCGAGCGCACCCTGGCCGAGAGCGCCCAGGTACCCCGCGCCGCTCACGAGTTGCAGGACGACGAAGAAGAAGATCACCGCGACGCCGAGGAAGGCGGTGTACACGATCCTGAACCACGCCGTGAGCAGCGACACCTCCTGGCTCACCGCCCTGAAGAGGATGTAGAGGGCCCAGGCGACGACCACATCGGCGACGAACACGATGAGGAAGCCGACGAGCCCGAGCCGGAACAGGAACTCGGAGTCCGCGATGTTGGTGAACGTCGCCGCGGCATCGTTCTGGTCGATGAGCCGTGTGCGCACGAAGAAGTTGGCGAAGATCGCCAGGACGAAGATCAGCAGGTAGCCGTACCCCGCGATGAGTGCTGCCTTGCGTGGAGCTATGTCGTTGAGTCGACTCGTCATGGGAGCCTCCCCTCTTGTTGAACCTGGTTCATCAGGTGTGTGTGTCACCGACCGGTCAGGCGGCGATCACGATCTTGCCCCGGGCGCGGCCCTCCTCCAGATAGCGGATGGCCTCCGGGGCCTCCCGCAGCGGGTACGTCCGGTCGATGACCGGGGTGACCTCGCCCGCTTCGATGAACCCTTTCAGGACCAGAAGGTCCCTGTAGTCCTCCTTGGCGATGAACGTCGTGAGCGTCTGGCCCACGAAGGGGGACAGCGCGAGGGCGCGGATCTGCCGATCGGTGCCGCCGAGCCACCGGCCACCGTTCTCGCCTCCGGTGATGACCAGAGTCCCCTTGGGAGCCAGGGCCCTCCGGAGTCGTGACAGCGACGAGTTGCCGCCGATGTCGAGGATCACGTCGTAGCGTGACTCTCCCTCCGCGAAATCGTCACGGGTGTAGTCGATCACGTGGTCGGCGCCCAGGGAGCTGACCAGGTCGACCTTCGTTGTGCTGCAGACGGCCGTCACTTCCGCACCGACCGCCTTGGCGAGCTGCACTGCGAAGGTCCCGACTCCTCCTGAGGCGCCGATGATCAGGACCTGCTGCCCCGGCCGGACCCGGCCGTGGTCGCGCAGGGCTTGCAGGGCGGCCGTGCCGGAGATGGGCACCACGGCCGCCTGTTCGAAGCTGAGGTTCGCCGGCTTGGGCGCGAGCTTGTCTTCGGGAGCTCGCGCGTACTCCGCAAACGCGCCCTTGCCGATGCCGAACACCTCGTCGCCGGGCCGGAACCTGGTCACGTCCTGACCCACCGCCTCCACTACCCCGGCCAGGTCCATACCGAGGACCGGAGTCTTGGGGGAGCGGAGCCCGTAGCCCGCCAGACGCACCGGGTACGGTCGGCCGGTCATGAGGTGCCAGACGCCTCGGTCCACGCCGGCCGCATGCACGCGGACGAGCACCTCGTCGTCGGCTATCTCGGGTAGGTCGACATCGCGGAACTGAAGGACGTCCGCTGACCCGTAGGCGTCCTGAACGATCGCTTTCATGGCGCTCACCCCTTGCAGAAGAGCCGGGCTCGCCCGGCTCGGATAGGCATAGCAGTTGCTTAGGCCGTGTCCGCGGGATCCGCCCGGCAAACCCGCCGTTTCGGCAATTTACACGGTCATGACAGGGCTTCTGTCACGCACTTACAGAGCCGACGATGTCCCTCGGACCGTCGTCGGACCTCGAGCAGTGGGCCCTCTGCGCTATCGGCTGCGAGCGGGGCTGGTCCGCCTCGAGGAGGACCTGTCCGCCGGGCGGACGCCGGTCAGCGGCGCTCACGCTCCTTGAGTTCGTCCTCGGCTTTGGCGATGTTGCTGCGGTTCAGCCGGCCGAGCCCCGCGAAGAAGAGCCCGAAGCCGGCAAAGAAGATCCCGAGCCCTGCCATGAAGATGGCGATCCCGACTGGGCTACCCCAGCCCCCCGGCCACAGCCACGTCGTTGCGTCCATTTCGCCTCCTTCCTGCCCCTCGGCGACCACGCGACGCCGAAGCACGGCAGCCCAGCCAGTGGATGTCTCGCATTCTCACAATCTCTGTCTTCCCGGTCTTCGCAGGTTTCCTCGTCACGCTTCCGCAGTCCACCTGTTCGCACTGCAATGGGTCAGGACCGGCGGGCGGCCAGCTCAGTTGGGAGAGCGCCACCGGCCACGGCGTGCTCCGGTACCCGGGCGGG
>CAZJGT010000162.1:0-5437 GCA_964545565.1 uncultured Thermoleophilia bacterium | reverse complement strand
AGCAGCACCGGCTGGGACCACCCGCGCAGCACCGCGAAGACGTCGTTGCCGCCGGCCACGAGGAGCACGCTCAAGAAGGTCACGAACCCGGCGGCGAGTGCGGCGCGCACGGGATGCTGGCCCGGCAGCGCCAGCACGTTGTGAAAGGCGCCGTCCCGGGTCGCCGCCCAATCCAGCCACGGCACCAGGAACAACGGCGTGAAGACGAGACCGGGCAGGATCACCGCCGGCCAGAAGACGGCAGGCAGCAGAAAGCCGCCGATCTGGAGGTCCCAGCCCGGGAACAGCCGCACGGCGCCCTCCAGCCAGCCCATGTACCAGTCGGGCTGCGCGGCCGTGGTCGCATCCCACGCCCGATAGGGGCCGTAGAGCCACACCGGGTTGATCTGGAGGAAGGCGCCGAAGGCGGTGAGGACGCCGGCGCACAGGAGCAGGTAGCCGCCGCTGCGGAGCGCGTACGCCGGGACCAGCGGCGTACCGACGATGGTCCGGTCGCTGCGCCCGGGACCCGGGAACTGCGTGTGGCGCTGCAGCCACAGCAGGCCGAGATGCGCCCCGAGCAGTCCGGCGATCGCCGCCGGCAGCAGGAGGATGTGCACGGGGTAGATGCGCGCGATGATGCTCCCGCTCGGGAACTCGCCGCCGAAGAGCAGCGAAGCCAGAGCGGGCCCCGCGAACGGGATCGACTCGGTGATCGAGTACGAGATGCGCAGGCCGGTGCCGGAGAGCAGGTCGTCCGGAAGCGAGTAGCCCATCAGGCCGTTGAAGCCGACGAGGAACAGCAGGCCGAGGCCGATCACCCAGTTGATGCGCCGCGGCCGCCGGTAGGCGGCAGTGAGGAACATGCGCAGCAGGTGGATGATGAGCGCGGCGACGAAGACCAGCGCGGCCCAGTGGTGCACCTGGCGCACGAGGAGGCCCGCGGGGACGTCGAGGCTGAGCCCCAACGCCGAATCGTAGGCCGCGGACATCTCCGCCCCCGCCAGCGGCCCATAGGAGCCGTGATAGACGACCGGCGCCTCCGAGGGGTCGAAGAACAGGGCCAGGAACACGCCGGTCGCTACGAGGACGATGAAGCAGTACATGGCGATCTCGCCGAGGAAGAACGCCCAACTGTCGGGGAAGATGTGTCGCAGCTCGGCTCGCAGCAACCCACTGCCGCCGAGGTTGGTGTCCAGCCAGCGGGCGAGCGGTCGGACCGGCGAGCTGCGCACGCCGAAGGCGCGCCCGAGTCCTCTGCTGAGGTCGGGGTTGCGAGGCGGCGCCCCTTCGTCGCCCCGCCTTGCGGGCAGCCGGTCGCGCCCGCTCACGATGCGTTCCAGAAGCCGGGGCCTACGGAGACGGTGAAGTCGCTCTGCGCGACGAGATGGCCGTCGCCGTCGATGGCCAGCGGCAGCTGCGGCAACGGCCGACCGGCGGGTCCGGTCACCGGCTCCGCCCCGTTCAACACGTCGAAGGTGGACTGGTGACACGGGCACACCAGCACGTGCGCGACGTCCTCATACTGGGCCACCGGACAACCGGCGTGCGTGCAGAGTCGGGAGTAGGCGACGAAGCCCTCCGGGCTCCAGGTCTCTCGGCCGGCCTGCGGCGTGAACTCCCCGTTGACGAAGTGCAGAAGCACGACCTGGGAGTTGGCCATATCCTCCCCGCCCTCCGGGAAGGCGACGAGAAAACCGCCCGTCGCGAGCACGTCACGAGTGACCGGATCGCCGTCCGCGGTGACCAGACGGCGCCCTTTGCGCCAGCCTGTGGTGGAGAGGCTCTGCCCCGGCCACGGGCCCAGGGCGCCGAGCAGGACGACCTGGCTCAGCCCGAACACGGCCGCCGCGCCGACCAGCAGCTTGGCCAGGAAGCCTCGACGAGTGATGACGGAAGCGTGGTCGTCGAGCTGCGTGGCCAGCGCCGCCTGGCCGGCGGTGTCGTCGGGGGGCACCGGGTAGGGGCCGGAGATGACCTCGTCGCCGGCCAGGTCGCGCCCCCAGAAGGCGAGCGCGAGGCCGAGACCCAGCAGCGCCAGCGCCAGCGTGCCGCCGAGCCAGCCGTTGCCGGCGCCGGTGATGAAGGCGACGGCGAAGCCGATCGCCCCCCCGATGGTCGCCACCAGGCCGAGGGCGACCGGCCACGTGGACGGCCCGGCGGGGCGGCGCGGCGGATGCTCTGCCGGCGTCGTCACGGGACTGCCTTTCGCGACGGCCACGCCAGCCAGACGGCGATCAGGATGAGGAGGAGCAGGGCGACGGCCCCGACGGCGCCCTCGGGCACGGGCCCGAGGTACCCGAGCCCTCGTCCGCCGGGCGACGCCGGGTCCACCACGACGTCGTCGACGTAGAGGGCGACGGCCGCCTGTTGCGTCACGTCCAGCGTGTTGCCGGCGAAGGCCGGCATGTTGCCGCGACCGAGGATCATCGCGGCGAGCGCCTCTGCGGCGGGGTACTGGGAGATATCGGGGGCGTTGCGCCCCCGCGTGAGCGCCCCGCCGCGCCCGGTGGCGCTGTGGCAGCCGGCGCAGTAGAGCCGGTAGAGGTCGCCGCCCGGGCCGACCTCGGCCTCCCGGGCGGCCGGATCGGCCAGCTCCTGGGCGACGAACTCGGCCACGGCGTTCACGTCGGCATCGCTCAGCACGCCCGCGAACGGCGGCATGCTGATGCCTCCTTGCGTGACCATGGGGCCGACCAGGCCGGCGAACCCGGCGGCGGCGAGCGGCGGGCCGACGAGGCCCTCGCCCCTCGGCCCGTGGCACCCGGAGCAGGTCTCCGCGTAGACCCGGCCGCCGGAACCGGCAGGATAGGTCGACGCCGGCGCCGGGGAACCGGGAGCCGGCGCCGGTGTGAACGACCCGGAGCCTTCGGGCGCAGCCAGGTCCGCGTCAGGCGACTGCAGGCCGCCGGCAGGCGTCGACGGCGGCGAGGCGGAGACCGCAACGGCCGCCGTGAGGAAGACGAACAGTCCCAGCGCGAGGACGCAGGCAGGAGCGACGACCCTCGCACACGGCGCAGCCGTGCGGCCACGCGCTCTCGCGGGCCGGACGAACGGTCGGCTCACTCCCCGGTCCCCGTCTTCGACCTCCGCTGCCTCTCCGCGCTGATCACAGCGCCGACGGCCAACTCATCATGGACACGGGCCGTCCGGGTTGATACTGATTACTCTCTACCATGGGCATGATGCGACATAAAGGGCGACGTCGGCAAGAGATCGACGAGTGACGAGGGCAGAGTGGGCGGATTCCTCCTAGGATCGGCGGTGTGGCCGGTAGCGCTCTACGCCGCGCTGGTGCTCTTCGTCGCGGCGCTGATCCTGGGCGTGTCCCACGTGCTGGGGGAGCGGCAGGACCACGCGCCCGACACCGAGCCGTACGAATCCGGCATCAAGCCGGCGGGTCCGCTGCCGCGCCGGTTGTCGGTGGAGTTCTACCAGGTCGCACTGTTCTTCGTGATCTTCGACCTGGAGGCCGTGTTCATCTTCTCGTGGGCGGTCGCCGCGCGGCGGCTCGGCTGGCCCGGCTACCTCGAGCTCCTGGTGTTCGTGCTCCTGCTCTTCGCCGGCCTCGTGTACCTCTGGCGGGTCGGCGGGCTGGATTGGGGAGCCGCCGGTCGGCGGCGCCGAGCGGCACACGTCGCCGCGCGGTCTCTGCCCGTCCGGCGGCCAGCTCCGGCCACCCGGATCGGCGACGCGACCACGGGCGGCGACGCGACCGTGACGAGCGCCCCGGGAGACACGCGATGAAGCCACGACGCGGACCCGGGCCGTCGCGCACGGCCGAGGCGCTCGGGCGGCTGCTCGACACCGAGGGCGCACCCCCCGGCGCCGGCGACGTCCCCGTCGTCACGTCGAGCCTCGAGCGGCTGGTCGCCTGGGGACGCAAGAACTCGCTCTGGCCCTTCGGCTTCGGCCTCAGCTGCTGCTTCGTCGAGATGGCCACCAGCCTCACGCCGCGCTACGATATCGCCCGCTACGGCGCCGAGGTACTCCGCATCTCGCCGCGGGAGGCGGACGTCATGATCGTCGCCGGCACGGTGTTCAAGAAGATGGCCCCGATCGTCGTCCAGCTGCACCGCCAGATGATGGAGCCTCGCTGGGTGATCTCCATGGGTTCTTGCGCCAACTCCGGCGGGATGTACGACGTCTACAGCGTGGTCCAGGGCGTGGACTCGTTCCTGCCCGTCGACGTCTATGTGCAGGGCTGTCCGCCGGCGCCCACAGCCCTGATGGAGGGCCTGCTGCTCCTGCAGGCCCAGGTCTCGATCGAGCGCCGGCCGCTCAGCTGGGTGGTCGGCGACCAGCAAGTGGTCAAGCCGCGCGGCATCTCGATGCGCGACCTGCGCCACGACGACGTCGTGGCGACCGACGAGCTCCGGCCCCCGGACGAGCTGTGACAGACGACGTACCGCGCGAGCGGAACGACGACCGACAGTGGCGCGCGGACGCGCCGCAGGAGCGCGAGCAGGGCGCCGTGCAGCCGTGCCAGTGGCCGATCGCGGCGGCCGGCGGAGGCGAAGCCCCATCGCCGGCCGTGCTCGAGGAGCTCCGGGTTCGGTTCCCGGACGTTCCGCTCACGCCGCAGACGACCGCCGACGCCATCCCGACCGTCTGGGTGCCGGCGGAGCACGCCGCCGAGGTGCTGGCGTACCTCGGCACGGCGGCGCCCCGGCCCTTCGCCATGCTCTACGATCTCGGCGGTGTCGACGAGCGCTCGCGGAAGCACCGCGAAGGACTGCCCGACGCGGGGTTCAGCGTCTTCTACCACCTCGTCTCCTACGAACGGAATGCCGACGTGCGTGTCAAGGTCGCGCTGGAGGCGGGCGCGCCGCGGGTCGACTCCGTCACCCGCGTATGGCCCGCCGCCGCCTGGTACGAACGCGAGGTCTGGGAGATGTTCGGCATCGACATCGCCGGCCACCCGGGCCTCAAGCGCCTCCTCCTTCCGCCCTGGTGGGACGGGCACCCGCTGCGCAAGGAGCACCCGTCCCGGGGCACCGAGTATGGCCCCTTCGACCTCCCGGATGAGACCGTCGACGAGATGCAGGAGCAGCTTCGCTTCAAGCCCGAGGAATGGGGCCTGCCGACCAGCGACGACGATCCGACGCTGATGTACCTCAACATCGGGCCGCAGCACGGCGCCACCCATGGGCCCTTCCGGATCATCGCCGGCCTGCGCGACGAGGAGATCGTCCACTGTATCCCCGACATCGGCTACCACCACCGCGGCGCCGAGAAGCTGGCCGAGCGCCAGAGCTGGCACACCTTCATCCCCTACACCGACCGCGTCGACTATCTGGGCGGGGTGACCAACAACCTGCCGTGGGTCCTCACCGTCGAGAAGCTCTGCGGCATCGAGGTACCGGACCGTGCGCAGCTCATCCGGGTACTGCTCTGCGAGTGCTACCGCATCGCCAGCCACCTGGTCTTCTACGGCACCTTCGCCCAGGACATCGGC
>CAZJGT010000161.1:3912-5439 GCA_964545565.1 uncultured Thermoleophilia bacterium | reverse complement strand
GGCATGGCCGCCGACCTCTTCGAGACCTACGCCGTCACGGCCGTCGCGGCCATGCTGCTCGCGTTCCTCACGTTCCGCGGCCAGGTCGACGTCACCGGCTTCGCCAAGGGCCTGATCATGAACGTCGAGGCCGACGTGGTCTACAAGCCGGCCGTGCTCTACCCGCTGGTCATCGGCGGCGTGAGCATCATCGCCAGCATCATCGGCACCTTCTTCGTGCGGCTGGGCAAGAGCAACAACATCATGAACGCGCTCTACAAGGGCCTCTCCGTCTCCGCCGTCATCGCCATCGCGCTCTTCTATCCGATCACCGAGTGGATGCTGGGCAACGCGGCCGCGACGGCTTTCGGCGTGCCCAGCGTCACGCGCCTCTTCCTGGCCGCCGTCACCGGCGTCGTCGTCACCGCGCTCATCGTGGTCATCACCGAGTACTACACGGCGGCGCGCTACAACCCCGTGAAGAGCATCGCCAAGGCGAGCCTCACCGGCCACGCCACCAACATCATCCAGGGTCTCGCCGTCTCGATGCAGTCCACCGCCCTGCCGGTGCTCGTCATCGCCGCCGGCATCCTGGTCAGCTACACGGCCGCCGGCGGCGGGCAGGCCGGCCTCTACGGCATCGCCGTCGCCGTCATGGCCATGCTCTCCATGACCGGCATCATCGTCGCCATCGACGCCTACGGCCCCATCACCGACAACGCCGGCGGCATCGCCGAGATGGCGGACATGCCCGAGACCGTGCGTCAGACCACCGACCCGCTCGACGCGGTCGGCAACACCACCAAGGCCATCACCAAGGGCTACGCGATCGGCTCGGCCGGCTTCGCCGCCCTCATCCTGTTCGTGTCCTACACGCTCGACCTGCAGGATCACTTCCTGCAGAAGTACGACTTCAAGGGCGAGCTCTCATTCGCCATCGACAACCCGTGGGTGCTCGCCGGCCTCTTCATCGGCGGCATGCTCCCGTACCTCTTCGCCTCGCTCTGCATGACGGCGGTCGGCAAGGCCGGCGGCCAGGTGGTCGAGGAAGTACGGCGCCAGTTCCGGGAGATCCCCGGCATCATGGCCGGGACCGCCAAGCCCGACTACGCCACGGCCGTCGACATCGTCACCAAGTCGGCCATCAACAAGATGCTGCTGCCGGCGGCCATCCCGGTCCTCGCGCCGATCATCATCGGCATCGGCTTCCGCTCGCACGGCTACGAGGTGCTCGGCGGCGTGCTCATGGGCTGCATCATCACCGGCATCTTCCTGGCCATCAGCATGACCTCGGGCGGGGGCGCCTGGGACAACGCCAAGAAGCTCATCGAGGACGGCGAGTACGGCGGCAAGGGCTCCGACGCCCACGCGGCCGCCGTCACCGGCGACACGGTCGGCGACCCGTACAAGGACACCGCCGGCCCGGCCATCAACCCGATGATCAAGGTCATCAACATCGTCGCCCTGCTCGTGGTCCCGTTCCTGATCAAGTAGCGGACGCGGGGGGCGCCGGCGCGGCGCCGGCCGCGCCTGATGAGCACGCGCCGG
>CAZJGT010000161.1:0-3812 GCA_964545565.1 uncultured Thermoleophilia bacterium | reverse complement strand
CGCGCCGGTCCTCCGCCGGGGGACCGACCGGCTCGTTCGGCGTTTGTGGGACGACTTTCCCGGGTGTACATTTGCTCTCCAGAGGCCGGCTCGCCTACGGCGGGCCGGCCGCTCGCCTGCCATGCTGAAGACACGACAGATCATCGCGCTCATCACCGGCGTCCTCGGGGTGCTCCTCATCGTGCGGGGCGTCTGGGGCGGCGTGTGGCCGCCTTCCATCCAGCTCGTCGCCGGCGTCCTGCTGCTCGCTTTCGCTGCGCTGCGCTGGTGGACGCTGCGCTGATGCCCGGGAGCAGGCGCGATGGCGCGTAGAAAGCAGCGCGACGGCCAGGGTCTGCAGAAGGTCCTCGGCGTCCCCGCGCTCTTCAGCACCGCCTACGGCAACGTGGGCTCCTCCATCTACTACGCGCTGGGCGTCGTCGCCCTGTACGCGCTGGGCGTCACGCCCGCCGTCTTCCTGCTGACCGGCCTGCTCTTCTGCACCACCGCCTGGTCGTACGCGGAGGCCACCGCCATGGTGCCGGAGGCCGGCGGCTCCTCGAGCTTCGCGCGCCGCGCCTTCAACGAGCTCGTGAGCTTCGCGGCCGGGTGGGCGCTGATGCTCGACTACATCGTCACCGTCGCGATCAGCGCCTACTTCGTGCCCAACTATCTGGCCGTCTTCTGGCCGCTCCTCAAGACGCAGCCGTACAACTCCATCGGCGGCGTCGTCACCATCGCCCTCCTGGTGGTGATCAACGTGGTCGGCATCAAGGAGGCGGCACGCCTCAACATCATCCTTGCGCTGCTCGACCTGGCGACGCAGATCCTGCTCATGGTCGTCGGCGTCGTGGTGCTGCTCGCGCCCCGGCTGCTGCTCGACCAGATCCATCTCGGGGTCGCCCCCACGTGGACGCAGCTGATCTACGGCATCTCGATCGGCACCATCGCCTACACCGGCATCGAGACCGTCTCCAACATGGCCGAGGAGGCATCGCACCCCGACCGCGACGTGCCGCGCGCCATCAACTACGTGCTCGTCGCCGTGCTCGTGGTGTACCTGGGCATCTCCTTGACGGCTCTCTCGGCCATGCCCGTGAGGGCCAATGTCCTCCCGATCGACGCCGCGACCGGCAAGACGGCGCGGGTCGCCGTGGTCGCCAAGGACGCGGCGGAGCCCAACGGGCCGTTCGCCTTCAAGGGCGCGCCGCCGCCGGGCAACGAGGGCAGCGACGTCTACGTCCCGGCGGAGCAGACCGCCGATGGAGGCTGGGTCACGGTCGCGGAGAAGCCCGGAACAGAGGTCTTCGTACGCGACGGGCAGCGGTACACCAGACTGTACGGATCCCTGCTCGGCAGTGTCTACAAGGAGGATCCGGTCGTCGGCATCGTGCGCTTTCTGCCGACGGACCTCGGCTGGCTGAAGACGATCCTCATGCCCTGGGTCGGCGTGCTCGCGGCCACGATCCTGCTGATCGCCACCAACGCCGGCCTCATCGGCGTCTCTCGCCTCGCGTACTCGCTCGGCCAGCATCGCCAGGTGCCGCCCTTCATCGGGCGCGTGCACCCGAAGCGGATGACGCCGTACGTCGCCATCATCGGCTTCGGGATGGTCGCCTGCGTGCTGCTCATGCTGCCGGGCGACACGATCAAGCTGCTGGCCGACCTCTACGCGTTCGGCGCCATGATCTCGTTCACGGTCGCGCACGTGTCGGTGATCTGGCTGCGCCGCACCGAGCCCGACGCGCCGCGGCCGTTCCGTACGCCCCTCAACATCCGCTTCGGGTCCTTCTCGCTGCCGGTGCTGGCGGTGATCGGCGGTCTCGGTACCTTCACCGTCTGGTGCGTCGTCGTCGCGACGCATCCGTTCGGGCGCACGATCGGCTTCATCTGGATGGGCGTGGGTCTGGTCATGTACGTCGTCTACCGCAAGGCCAAGGGCTACTCGCTGACGAGGACGGTCGCCAAGGTCGTCGTGCCGGTCAGCATGCAGGCCGACATCGACTTCGACCAGATCCTCGTGCCCATCACAGGCTCGCGCATCAGCGACGAGATGATGGTGCTCGCCTGCCAGCTCGCGACGGAGAAGAAGTCGGCCATCGACGGCCTGTACGTGATCGAGGTGCCGCTGAACCTGCCCATGGACGCCAGCCTCGTGGCGGAGCGCGCCAAAGCCACGCGGGCGCTCCAGGCGGCGGCGACCATCGCGGATCAGTTCAAGGTGCGCTTCACGCCGCACGTGGTGACCGCGCGCCAGGCCGGACGGGCGATCGTCGAAGAGGCCGCCCAGCGGCGCAGCGAGGTGATCGTGCTCGGCGCCACACGCAAGCGACGTATCGGTAACCTGATCTTCGGGAGGACCACCGACTTCGTGCTCGACCACGCTCCCTGCGAGGTGCTCCTCAATCTGGTCCCGAAGGACTATCCTACTGAAGGCTCCAGTGTGGCGGATGTGGCGGAGGCGCCGGAGCAGCCGAGCCAGAACAAGTGAGGAGAGTGCGATGCATGTCGTGATCGCCGGGTGCGGCCGTGTGGGGTCCGGCCTCGCCCGAGACCTGGTGACGCAGGGGTTCGACGTCTCGATCATCGACGAGAGCCCCGAGGCGTTCCACCTGCTGGGCGACGACTTCCCCGGCGAGTTCGTCGTGGGCCGGGCCCTGGACTGGGAGACCCTGCGCGAGGCCGGGATCGAGCAGGCGGTCGCGTTCGTCGCCTGCACCGACGGAGACAACACCAACATCGTGATCGCCCAGGTGGCGCAGAAGAAGTACGGCATCCGCTGCGTGGTGGCGCGGGTGTACGATCCTCTGCGCGCCGAGCTCTTCGCCCAGGCGGGCATCCGCACCGTGTGTCCCACGCGCGACGTGCGCATCGCGCTCTTCGACGCCGTCCGCTCCTGTCAACTCCCCGTTCCGGAGGGCTGAGCGATGTTCGTGCTCATCGTCGGCGGCGGCAAGGTCGGGCTCAACACCGCGCGCCAGCTGATGCGGCTGGGCCACGAGATCGTGCTCGTCGAGCAACGTCCGGCGCGCTTCAGCCTCATCGCCGAGGAGCTCGGGGACGAGACGCTCGTGTTCGGCGACGGGACGGAGGTGTGGGTCCTGGAGAAGGCCGGCATCGGCCGCTGCGACATGGTCGTGGCCGTGACCGGCGACGACGAGGACAACATCATCATCGCGCAGGTCGCCAAGCTCAAGTTCGGCGTGCCCAAGGTCGTGGCCAGGGTCAACAACCCCTTCAACCAGCCGACCTTCGACCTGCTCGGCGTGGAGGCCACGATCTGCGCCACCACGGCGCTGCTCAACCTGATCATGCACGAGCTGCCGGTGCACAAGTTCGTGCACCTGCTCTCGCTGCGCAAGCAGAACCTCGAGCTGGTGGAGCTGGAGGTCGGCGACACCTCACCGTTCGCCAACACCTACGTGCAGGACATCGACCTGCCCGAGGGCGTGCTGCTCGCCGCCATCGTGCGCGCCGGCAAAGCGCTCGTCGCCCGCGGGTCCACGGAGATCCTGCCCGGCGACTACGTGCTCTGCCTGCTGCCGCCGGGCAAGGAGCACGACCTCATCAAGGTGTTCCTCCCCGAAGAGGAGCCCGAGAGCGTGATCCTGCAGTCGGAACTGGACACCTCCGAGGGGTGAGGAGCCCTTCGGGCGGTCGATCTGGACGTATCGGCGCGCGCGCCACGCCCGGTTGACCGCCTGCAGCCTCACGGTTAGCATGGCGAGGCTCTTCCGGGAGCTCGTTTCTCCCGGTGGCGAGGTAGCTCAGTTGGTAGAGCACACGACTGAAAATCGTGGTGTCGACAGTTCAATTCTGTCCCTCGCCACCAA
>CAZJGT010000160.1:0-5468 GCA_964545565.1 uncultured Thermoleophilia bacterium | reverse complement strand
CTGTCTCGACGGATGCCCGCTGCAGGACTGCCTGGACACAGGCCGGGAGCGACGGATCGGCGAGGTGTTCCTGCGACGTAAGGACGGGAAGCGCCTGGCGGTCTACGTCAAGACCACGTCCTTCGAGATGGCAGGCGAGCGCTACGGCGTGGAGATCTTCGGAGAGCTGGAGAGCGTGGTCGGCAAGCAGCTCACCTCCCGCATCCAGGAGCTCACGGACTCCGCCATCTCGGACCCGCTGACCGGACTGTTCAACAGGCGCTACCTCGACGCCGCCCTCGCGCAGCACTTCGCCATGTATCGCCGGCTGGGGAGTCGCTACGGCGTCATCCAGGTGGACATCGACGACGTCAAGGTCGTCAACGACAGCCTCGGGCACAGCGCCGGAGACGGCGCCATCCGGTTCGTCGCCGGCATCCTCTCCGACAACGTGCGCGAGATGGACATCGCCGCCCGCTACGGCGGTGACGAGTTCGTCGTCATCTGCCGCCTCGCGACGCCCGAGGATCTCTCCCTCTACGGGCGTCGCCTCGTGCGCATGGTCCACGACTCGCGGTTCGCCCCGGCCGAGGAAGCCGGCTTGCGCGTCACCGTGTCGGCCGGAGGAGCGCTCGTCGCCGCGGGTGACCGTGACGGCCACGCCGCGCTCAAGCGGGCCGACTGCGCCTTGTACCGGGCCAAGGATGGCGGCCGCGACGGCTTCGCGATGGCGACCGCCGGAGACACGCCGTGAGGGCGCCGGACGGCGGTGAGCTCCGCCGCAATCCGGTCAACGGCAAGCTCTCGATCGTCGCTCCCGCACGAGCGGCGCGCCCGGCGGATGATCCGCAAGAAGACCAGGACGCGGTCCAGCATTGCCCGTTCTGCGCCGGCAACGAGACGCTCACACCGCCGGAGGTGGACGCCGTGCGTCCGGACGGCGGCACTCGCGACGGCCCGGCTTGGCGCGTGCGCGTGGTGCCCAACAAGTACCCGGCCCTCAACGGACGTCACGAAGTCATCCTGCACGCTCCCGGGCACAAGACCCAGCTCGAGGACCTCGGCGACCACGGTCTCTCCGAGGTCCTGGGCATGTGGCAGCGCCGGATCGCCGCCCAGCTGGACGACGGCGGCGCCGCCGTGACGCTCTTCGGCAATCTCGGGACCGGCTCCGGGGCCTCTCTCGACCACCCGCACGAGCAGCTGGTCGCGACTCCGGTGGTGCCGCCGCTGCTGCTCGACGAGCTCCTCGAGGCCCAGCGGCATCGCGACCGCTACGGCAGCTGTGTCCTCTGCGACCAGATGGAGGCCGCCGGCGAGCGGCTGGTGATCGCCGGCGACGTGGCGGCGTGGACGCCCGAGGCCAGCCGCTTCAACGGCGAAGTGTGGCTGGCGCCGGCGATGCACGAGGCCGACTTCCGCGCCGCCGACGTCGGCTCGCTGGCCCCCGTGCTGCGACGGATCCTGGTCGCAGTCAAGACGACGACCGCCGGCGCGCCGCTCAACCTCTGGCTGCACACGGCGCCGGCGGACCTGCGTGGCCCCTTCCACTGGCACCTGGAGATGGCGCCGCGGGCGGCGACCGTCGGGAGCTTCGAGCTCGGGAGCGACATCGCGATCGTGACCAGGGACCCAGTAGCCGTGGCAGCCGAGTACCGCGCTGCGCTGCCGCCGGCCTGACGCGCCGTGCTCAGCCCTCGTCGCGGCGCAGCGCCAGCTGGCCGCAGGCGGCCTCGATGTCGCCGCCGGGTGAGTGCCGCACGGTGACGCTCACCCCGGCGTGCTCGAGCCGGGCCCGCAGCGCCTCGATCTCGCCGGCCGCCGGACGCGTGAACTCGCCGCCGGTCTCGTTGTACGCGATGAGGTTGAGGTGGTAGAGCGGGCGACGCAGACGCTGCGCCAACGCCGCCGCCTGCGCCGGCGTGTCGTTGACACCGCGCAGGACGACGTACTCGAAGAGCAACTTGCGCCGTGTGCGCTCCACGTACCGTCCGCAGGCGGCCCAGAGGTCCTCAAGGGGGTACGTCCGGTTGAGCGGTACCAGCCGGTCGCGCAGGTCGTCGCCGGCCGCATGCAGACTCACGGCCAGGTTGAGCTGCAGCGGCTCCGCGGCGAACCGGTCGATGCCGGGGACGACGCCCGCCGTCGAGACGGAGATGGCACGAGCGCCCAGCCCGAACCCCGCGGGGTCGTTGAGCAGGCGACAGGCGCGGAGCGTCTCATCGTAGTTGTGGAACGGCTCGCCCATGCCCATGAAGACCACGTTGGTGACCCGGCGATCGTTCTCCGCGCGAAGGACGCGGGCGAAGTGGAGCACCTGGTCGACGATCTCCTCGGCCGTCAGGTCCCGCCGCAGCCCCAGCCGGCCGGAGGCGCAGAAGGCGCACCCGACGGCACAGCCCACCTGCGTCGAGACGCAGACGGTGGCGCGGCCCGCCACGAGCATGAGGACGGCCTCGACGGGGTGGCCGTCCCCGGTCGAGAAGAGCGTCTTACGCGTCGTGCCTCGCGGAGCGGCGCGCGTCTCAACCTCAGAGAGCGAGACCGGCGTCAGCCGCGCCGCCAGCGCCTCGCGCAGCGAGAGCGGAAGCGTGGTGACGGCGGCGAAGTCGGTGACCAGTCCGCGGGTGAGCGCCTCGTAGACCTGGCGAGCCCGGTAGGGGGGCTCGCCCAGGTCGTCCAGCGCCGCCGTGATGGTGTCGCGATCGAGCACCCGGCCATTCTACGCCGGGCAGGGAATGAGGGGCGCAAAGGCGAACTCGTAGGCGCCAGGCACGAACGACCGGGGCCCGAGACATGACGACCGTACAGCTCATCGGGATAGCCGTCGCATCCCTCGCGGTGCTGCTGCTGGTCGTCGCCCTCATCGTCTCTACCAGAAAGCGACGCGCGGATCCCGAGGCGCCTGAAGCCCGGCCCGACCGCTCGTTCCTCGACGACGCCCCTCAGGACACGTTCGCCGACCTCGGCAAGGTCGAGCAACCGGTCGAGGACGTCACCATCGACCCCGCGGTGGAGCGAGCTGCCGCCGGCGTGGCGCCGCGATCCGAGCGACCGCCCCAGCCGGGCGGCCTCGGCCTCGACTGGGGTCCCGATCTCAGCGTCAAGCAGACGGGGCCGTCCCAGGCGCCAGACGGCGAGGCGGCGACGCAAGCCGCACCTCCGGCACCACCCCTGCGCGACGCGCCCGGCTCAGGCGTCCACCTGGTGCCGCTCTCGGACATCATCGTCACCACCAGCAACAAGATCGTCGACCTCCACGATGCCGAGGTACGGCGCATGCTCACCGAGTTGCTCACCTTCGAGATCGATCAGGCGACGGAATCCCGCCGTCAGGGTCAGACCGTCGATGCCGTGCTCCAGCTCACCGAGGCCGAGAAGGTCGCCCGGGCGCTGGGAATGAGCGAATCGGCGGAGCGCATCCACTCCCTGATGGAGGAGATCCGCCGCCAGCAGTGACTGCGGCGAGTGCTCTCGGGCGGCGCCCTAGTTGGTCAGGCTCTGCAGAGGCGCGGGGATGCGCCCGCCCCTACGCACGAACGCGCTGTTCCCCGCGGTGCTCACCCTCATGACCGGCCCCTCACCGAACAGTCCGCCGAGGGTGGCCCACTCGCCGACCTTCTTGCCGGCCGCCGGGATGAGCCGAGCGCCGGTGGTCTTGGAGTTGATCATGCCGATGGCCATGACGTCGGCGATGGTGCCGGCGAGCGCGTCGCGGGAGATGTCGCCGGGCACGACGATCATGTCCAGGCCGAGCGAGCAGACGGCGGTCATCGCCTCGAGCTTCTCGATGGGCAGGTGGCCCTCGGCGGCGGCCCTCGCCATCGCCGCGTCCTCGCTCACGGGGATGAAGGCGCCGGAGAGGCCGCCGGTGGACGACGTCGCCATGGTACCGCCCTTCTTGACGGCGTCGTTGAGCATGGCGAGGGCGGCGGTCGTGCCCGGAGCGCCGACCGCCTCCAGACCCATGCACTCAAGGATCTCGGCGATGGAGTCGCCGACCGCCGGAGTGGGAGCGAGCGAAAGGTCGATGATGCCGAGCTCGGCGCCCAGCATCTGCGACGCCTCCTGGGCGATGAGCTCGCCCACACGTGTGATCTTGAAGGTCGTCCGCTTGATCAGATCGGCGAGCTCGATGAACGAGGCGCCCGGATGGGCGGCGACGACGTTGCGCACCACGCCCGGCCCGGAGATGGCGACGTTGATGCTCGCCTCGGCCTCACCGCTGCCGTGCATCGCGCCGGCCATGAAGGGATTGTCCTCCGGCGCGTTGCAGAAGGTCACGATCTTGGCGCAGCCGATGGAATCCTGCTCCGCCGTGCGTTTGCTCACCGCGAGGAGCACGTCGGCCATACGCAGCACCGCGTCCATGTTGATGCCGGCACGGGTAGAGGCGACGTTGACCGACGAGCACACGCGCCGGGTGGCGCCGATGGCGTCGGGGATCGCTTCGATGAGGGCGGTGTCGCTGCTCGTGAAGCCCTTCTGGACCAGCGCACTGAAGCCGCCGAGAAAATCGATCCCGACCTCGCCGGCGGCCGCGTCGAGTGCGTGCGCGACCTCGACGTAGGCGAGCGGGTCGTCGCTGCCCACCACGTCGGCGATCGGCGTGACCGAGACGCGCCGGTTCACGATCGGCACGCCGTACTTCTCCTGCAACTCGGCGGCGACCTCGACCAGACGGCCGGCGCGGCGCACGATCTTGGCGTGGATGCGCTTCGCGGTGCGACCGGCCTCACGCTCGGAGCAGTCGTCGAGCGAGATGCCCATGGTCACAGCGCGAACGTCGAGGTTCTCAGACCGGATCATGCTCACGGTCTCGAGGATCTCCTGGACGGTGATGAAGACCAAGGCCGGCGCTCGCTAGACGCGGTGCATGAACTTGAAGATGTTCTCGTGCTGCACGCTGATCTGCAGTCCGATGCGGGTCCCCGTCGCCTCCAGCGCCTCCTTGAGCGCCGCCATGGTCGTCTCGCCCTGGTCGAACGAGACGAACATGATCATCGTGAACACGCCGCCGGCGACCGTCTGGCTCACGTCGTCGACGTTGGCGTTCTGCTCGGCGATGGTCGTCGCGACCTTGGCGAGCAGCCCATGGCTGTCTGGGCCGAGGGCGGTGACGATGACCGTTGTGCGCATGGGGACGTCCATCGAAGGAGGGTGGCGGGAACAGGCGGATAGTATACTAGACGCCGATTCCGATGCCCTCCGCCCACGGCTCCACAGACGCCGCGCCGCCTCCTCCTTCCGGCCGCCTCGATCGCCTCGACCGCGACTTCTCGCGCCGGGCCGCCATCGGCTGGCCGCACCCGCGCTGGTTCACGCTGCCGCTGGGCGCGCTCTCGCTGACCGCCAACTACGGCGTTCTCTGGTACGTGCTCTGCCTGCTCCCCTGGTTGCTCGGCGAGCCACGACCGCTGAGCAAGGCCCTCTTCGTGGCCGTTCCGGTCACGCTCGTGGAGATGAGCGGCTTCGTCGTGAAGCACTTC
>CAZJGT010000159.1:0-5490 GCA_964545565.1 uncultured Thermoleophilia bacterium | reverse complement strand
CCACGCCGACCAGGGTCACATCCGGGAAGTGGTGCCCCTTGGCGATCATCTGCGTTCCGACGAGGACCTTGGGGCCCGGCTCGGCGAAGCGGCCGAGCACGGCCTGCAGACGCGCATAGGAGCCGGCGACGTCCGAGTCGAGGCGCAGAAGATCGACGCCGGGCAGCAGCAGCCGGACCTCGCGCTCGAGACGCTCGGTGCCGTAGCCGTGCCGGGCGAGGTCGGAGCTGCCGCAGGCAGGGCACGCCGTAGGAGCGGGCTCGGTGTGCCCGCACGTGCGGCAGCGCAGGCTGCGGCCCCCGAACAGGGCGAGCGTGACGTCGCAGCGCGGGCATTCCCACACGTGACCGCAGTGCGCGCAGACCAGGTACGAGGCGAAGCCGCGCCGGTTGAGGAAGAGGATGGCCTTGTCGCCGGCGTCGAGCGTGGCCGTCAGCGCCTCGGCGAGCGCCGGAGAGAACACGGTGTGGTGAGCGCGCATGTCGACGATCTCGAGAGCCGGCGGCCGTGACCCGTCCACACGCCGACGCAGATCCGCATGCAACGGGACGCGGGCGAAGCTCTCCATACTCGGAGTGGCCGATCCGAGCACGACGACGGCGCCGTCGGCGGCCGCCCGCCAGCGCGCGACGGTGCGCGCGTCGTAGGCGGGTTCGCTCTCCTGCTTGTACGAGGTGTCGTGCTCCTCGTCGACCACGATGAGCCCGAGGTCGACGAGCGGGGCGAACACCGCCGAGCGGGCGCCCACCACGATGCGGATCTCGCCGCGCGCCAGAGCGCGGTAGGCCAGCAGCCTCTCCCCAGCGGAAAGGCCGGAGTGGAGCACCGCGACCTGCTCGCCGGCGAAGCGCCGCTTGACGCGCGCCACCGTCTGCCCGGTGAGGCCGATCTCGGGGACCAGGAGCAGCACCGAGCGCCCAGCGTCGAGGGCGGCCTGCGCGGCCTGCAGATAGACCTCGGTCTTGCCGCTGCCCGTCACGCCGTGGAGCAACACCTCGTCGCCGGCGCGCGCCTCGCAGAGGATGGCGTGCAGGGCCCGGCGCTGTTCCTCCAGGAGGTCGGGGATGTCCGAGAGGGTGGCGCAGGACCGCAGGCGGCCTGCCTGCGCCGCGGCCGGACCCGAAATGCTCTGGGTCTGCTCCCGCGGTGAAGGATCGCCGGCCGGCTCGTGGTCAGGCGCCTCGGCGACGAGCACCTCGTCCTCGAGGAGGCGACGCAGGCCCGCCGCGGAGAGCCCGGAGGCAGCGCGCAGTTCGCGCTCATCAAGCGCGCCGGCCTCGTCGACGAGGGCGAGCGCCGAGCGCTGCCGGGCCCCCAGCCGGGCCGGCGCTCCGGAGCCTCTGCGCAGTCGCCGGCCAGGCGGGGTGACGCCGACCACGTGCACGCGGTACGCGACGCGCAGCCAACCTTTGCGCCGGTACCGCTCCGCGGCGGGCGTGCTCCGGCCGCGCTGGAGCCGGAGACCCGCCAGCTCCAGGAGCCGGCCTTCTCCCCTCGTGTCGGCGACGGCCCGTCCGGCATCGGTGAGCTCGTACTGGCGCACGATCTTGAGGGCTGCGGTCGGCGGGCAGACGAGCGCCAGCGCCGCGGAGAACGAGGTCAGGTAATGCCGCTCCACCAGGCGGGCGACGTCCAGAAGCTCGAGCGGGATCGCGGGGATGCGCAGGACGTCGCCCAGCGGCAGGACGCGCCCCTCATGCGCCGTGCGCGCGCGGACCTCCAGGACCACGCCGACGACCGTCTGCGCGCCCAGGGGGACGGCGACCAGCGCACCGGTGACGACACGCCCGGCGAGCTCGCGCGGCACCTCGTAGTCGAAGGCCTCGGCGAAGGCCCGCGTACGGACGAGCGGGAAGACGGCGGCGAAGCTCACGCAGCGCCGCCGTCACCCCGGCGCCGCCGGCTCAGGCCTTGAGGCCCGCGGCGGCGCGCAGCGCCTCGGCCTTGTCGGTGCGCTCCCACGTGAAGTCGTGGTCGTTGCGGCCGAAGTGCCCGTACGCGGCCGTCTTCCGGTAGACCGGCCGGCGCAGGTCGAGGTCGCGCAGGATGGCCGCCGGGCGCAGGTCGAAGTGCTCGGAGATGAGCCCCTCGATGATCGCGAGATCGACCTTCTCCGTGCCCTCACAGTCGACCATCACCGAGACTGGATGGGCGACGCCGATGGCGTAGGCCACCTGCAACTGGCAGCGGTCGGCCAGACCGGCGGCGACGACGTTCTTGGCCACGTAGCGCGCGGCGTACGCGCCGGAGCGGTCGACCTTGCTCGGGTCCTTGCCGGAGAAGGCGCCGCCGCCGTGCGGTGCGGCGCCTCCGTAGGTGTCGACCACGATCTTGCGACCGGTGAGACCGCAATCGCCCATCGGCCCGCCGATGACGAACTTGCCGGTGGCGTTGATGACCGCGATTTGCTCGAGCCTGCTCGGGTCGTACATGTCCTTGGGCAGGATGGGCTCGACGACGTGTTCGAGCAGATCCGGGTAGATGATGCTCTGCAGATCGGCACTCTCCGCGTGCTGGGTGGCGAGCACGATCTTGACGATCTCGACGGGCCTGTTGTCCTCGTAGCGGATCGTGACCTGGGACTTCCCGTCCGGGCGCAGATACGGCAGGATCTCGGCCTTGCGCACGTCGGCGAGCCGTTTGGAGAGCTTGTGTGCGAGCAGGATGGGCATCGGCATGAGTTCGGCGGTCTCGGTGCAGGCGTAGCCGAACATCATGCCCTGGTCGCCGGCGCCCTGCGTATCCAGGGCGTCGTCGTCATTGACGTCGGTGCGGACCTCGAGCGCCGTGGTGACGCCCTGGCCGATGTCCGGCGACTGCTCGTCGATCGCCACCATGACGCCGCAGGTCTCGTAGTCGTAGCCGAAGTGGGCGCTGGTGTAACCGACGTCCTTGACCGTCGCGCGGACGATCTTGGGGATGTCGACGTAGGTCTCGGTCGTGATCTCTCCGGCGACGAAGGCGAGACCCGTCGTGACGAGCGTCTCGCAGGCGACGCGCCCGTAGGGGTCGTCCTTGAGGATGGCGTCGAGGATGGCGTCGGAGATCTGGTCGGCGAGCTTGTCGGGATGACCCTCGGTGACCGACTCCGACGTGAAGAGGTAGTTCCGCTTGTCCAATGCAGTCCTCCGGGGACACGCGGCGCGGGAGGGGCCGCCGCGGGTTGGATGTGGCGCAGGGCGGGCGCGCGGGCGACGCCGCGGCCCGGTGGAGTCTACCAGACGGCCGTGACGGCCAGCAATGCGGCGGTCGTCAGTGCCGCTCCTTCTTCGGCGAGCGGCCCATGAGGTCGGCGACGCTCTCCCGCGGCGTGCGGTTGCTCTCGAGCACCTGGTACACGTTCTCGGTGACCGGCATGTCCATACCGAGACGCTTCGCGAGGTCGTGCAGCGCGTAGGCGGTGTGCAGACCCTCGACGACCTGGCCGACCTGCCGTTCCACCTCGGCCGGCGACGCGCCCTTGGCGAGGAGTTCGCCGGCGAGCCGGTTGCGGCTGTGCCGTGATGTACAGGTGGCGATGAGGTCGCCGATGCCGGCGAGACCGGTGAACGTCTGGATGTGCGCCCCCTGGATCATGCCCAGCCGCGTCATCTCGGCGACGCTGCGGGTGATCAGGCTGGCGCGTGAGTTGTCGCCGAAACCGAGGCCGTCGGACATGCCGACGGCGACGGCGATCGGGTTCTTGACCGCCCCGCAGAACTCCACACCGACGACGTCGTCGTTGGTGTACACGCGAAAGGTGTCGCTGGTGATGGCCTCCTGGAGAACCAGGGCGACGGATTCGTCGGCAGCTGCCACGACCGTCGCCGACGGCATGTCCTTGCCGACCTCTTCCGCGTGGTTGGGGCCGGAGAGCGCGGCGGCGCCGGCCCCCGTCTCCTCCTCGATCACCTGGGTCGGGCGCTTGAGCGATCCGATCTCGTACCCCTTCGCCAGCGAGAGTTGCAGCGCCTCCCGCGCCCGCCGCGGCGCGACCCACCGGGCGACCTCCCGGACCGCCTGCGTCGGCACCGCGTACACGAGCAGTCCCGAGCCGCTCAGGTCTGCGTCCTCCATCGCGACGAAGCGGAGCTCGTCGGGCAGGCGCACACCGGGCAGGAAGTGCGGGTTCTCGCGCGCCGCCGCGAGCTGCGTCGCCTCCTCCCTGCTGAGCGTGAGGACCTGGACGTCGTGCCCCCCGCGCACCAGCAATCGGGAGAAGGCGCTGCCCCAGCTTCCGGAACCGATCACGGTGACGTTCACGTCGCGCTCTCCTCTCGACCGTCGGAGGGTCTGCTTCCGCCGGCCCAGGGCGGTCTCATCCGGTTCTCCTCGCCGGCGAGCAGGCGCCTGATGTTGTCCCGGTGCGCCCACCAGACGATGAGAGCGACGAGCACGCCGGCGATCTTGTACGGCGCGGGCTCGTCGAAGCCGATGGTGAGCACCGGCACCAGAAACGCCGCCACAAGCGAAGCGAGGCTCACGTAGCGGGTGGTCAGCAGGAGGATGATCCAGACCGCCAGGACGATGACGAAGACCACCGGCACGAGCGCGAGCACGACGGCGGCCCCGGTGGCGATACCTTTGCCCCCCCTGCCTTTGAGGAAGATCGAGTACATGTGGCCGACCACGGGAGCGGCGGCGATGAAGATGGCGAACCACGGGTGGAAGAGCGCCGCCGCGATCGCCGCCGGGACGTAGCCCTTGAGCATGTCGCAGACGAGCACCGCCACACCGGCCTTCTTGCCGAGCACGCGGAACACGTTGGTCGTCCCCACGTTGCCCGATCCGTGCCGGCGCACGTCGACGCCGTAGAACACCTTGCCGACCACGAGGCCGAAGGGGATCGCTCCCAGGACATAGGCGAGAACAAGCAGCACGACGAAGCCGACGACCTGGAGGACGATCACTTCTTGCCCTTGAAGTCGATGATCAGGGGTACGCCGTCGAGTCCGAACCGCGCGCGCAGCCGGTTCTCGACGAAGAAGCCGAAGTCGCGCGTCACCAGAGTCCTGTCGTTGATCTCGATGGCCATGCGGGGCGGCGACGTGCCGTACTGGGCGATGTAGTACATCTTGAGGCGCTTGCCGTGCTTCATCGGGGTGGGACGGTCGCCGGCGAGATCCTTGAGAGCGCGATTGAGCTCGCGCGTCGGGATGTGCGCCGTGTAGAGCCCGTGGAGCCGCGCCACCGTCGCCAGAAGCTCCTTGACGCCGCGGTGCGTCGTGGCCGACACGGCGACCACCGGCGGCTTCTGACGGAGCTTGCGCCGGGCGATGCCGGCGATCTCCTCGATATCGGGATCGGCGATGTCGCACTTGTTCACGGCGATGACCGTGGCGCAGTCGCGGCGTGTCGCCTCGGTGCAGATGGACAGGTCGAGCTCTCCGAAACGCATGGTCGCATCGACCACGATCACGGCGACGTGGGCGCGGTCCAGGCTCTGCACGCTGCGCAGGTACGAGTAGTACTCGACGCCGCTCACCTTGGCGGCCTTGCGCATGCCGGCCG
>CAZJGT010000158.1:0-5495 GCA_964545565.1 uncultured Thermoleophilia bacterium | reverse complement strand
GGGTCCATGCCCCTCGTGGGCTCGTCGAGGACGAGCAGCGGAGGCTCGGCGCACGCCACGGTCGCGAGGGCGGCGCGCGTGCGCTCCCCGCCCGAGAGCTCTCGTGGGTCGCGACCCTCGAGGTCGCGCAGGTCGAGGTCGTCGACGATGCGGGTGTGAAGCCGCGCGCGCTCGGCACCGTCGATTCCCAGCGTTGCCAGCGAATAGTCGATCTCGGCCGCCACCGACTCCTTGACGAAGTAGTCGCCGGGGTTCTGGCCGAGCGTGGCGCATTCCCGCGCCGCTAGCGAGATGGGGAGTGTCGCGACGTCGCGGCCATCAAGGATGATGCGGCCGCGCAGCGGCCGCATCATCCCATTGAAATGTTTGATCAAGGTCGACTTCCCGACGCCGTTCTCACCCATGAGCGCGACGACCTCACCGCGCCGGAGGTCCAGACTGAGACCCTCCACCAGCGGCAGGTCGCGCTCGTAACCGATGGTCAGCTTCTCGGCCCGCAGGATGGTCTCGCCGGGTGCGGCGACGTCATGCGGCGCAGTGCGTACGGCGTCCCAGCAGCCGTTGGCGGCGAGGAGCGTCCGGGCGTCCTTGACGGTGAGCGGCAGAGCGGTGTGGCCGTCGCCGGTGTTGCCTCCGGACACGTCCGGACCCACGTCCGGACGCCGGCTGAACAACCGTCCCACCGGTGTGAGCCACGCCGGACGCCGAACGGCGGCCCAGCGGGCGAACGCGTCCGGCTCGTCGTCTCGCACGAGAGCGCCGTCTTCGAGCACGAGGACACGGGTGGCGAGGTGCAGGCAGCGCTCCACCCGGTGCTCGGCGAGGAGGATGGTCGCGCCGGTGTCCTCCGAGAGCCGGCGCACCGAGGCGAGGAGGTCCTCGCTGCTGACGGGGTCGAGCTGCGAGGTGGGCTCGTCGAGCGCCAGAAGCTCCGGCTGCATCGCGATGACGGCTGCCAGGGCGACGCGCTGGAGCTCTCCGCCGGAGAGCTCGGCCAGCGTCGCGTGACGCAGGTGCGAGAGCCCGGTGGAGATCAGCGCTTCCTCCACCAGACGCGCGATCATGCTGCCCTCCACGCCGGTGTTCTCGAGCCCGAAGGCGAGCTCTCGCTCGACGGTGGTCATGACGGCCTGGCTCTCCGGGTCCTGGAAAACGAGGCCGACGCTCCGGGCGAGCTGCCGCGGGGGAGCCGTCCGTGCGTCGAGCCCGGCGACGGTGACCCGGCCGCCGAACGTGCCACCGTGAAAGTGCGGGACCAGCCCGTTGAAACAGCGAAGCAGGGTCGACTTGCCGCTGCCGGAACCTCCCACGATGAGCACGACCTCGGCCGGGTTGAAGGATAGGTCGATGTCCCGAAGCGCCGGGTGTGGCGCCTCGGGGTACGTGTAGGTGACGCCTTCTAGGATCGCGAGCGGCGCCACGGGCTCGTCACGATCAGAGGGATGAGCAGACCCGCCAGCACGGCGAGCCAGACGGGCGCCGGCATCGCGGTCCAGGGGTCTTCGAGGAGCGGGAAGAAGGTGTAGGACCAGGCGCCGGCGACGACGCCGGCCACCAGGGCGGCGACCACGGCGCCCGTGGCTGCGAGCGCGATCACGTCAGCGGCGGCCCAGCGCCGGCGCCGGACCCAGAGGGTGCGGCGGCCGGCGCCGTAGCCGCGCGATTCCATGGAGGCGGCGACGTCGACGGTGCGCTCGAGGCTCTGCGTGAGCATGCAGGCGAGCAGAGGAAGGCGAGCGGCGGCGCGGTCGCGCCGCCGTCTCTGGTCAAGGGGGACGCCGCGCGCGCGCTGTGCGTCTGTGATGCGCGTGGCGTCCCGCGAGAAGACGGGCAGCAGGCGAGAGGCGAGTGAGAGCACGAGCCCGGAGCGGAACGACAGCCGGCTCATGAGCGCAAGCTGATCGTCCGGATCCACCGCGAGGTTGAGCAGCGAGAAGGCGAGGATCACGCCGGCCAGTCGTAGAGCGCTCGAGATACCGAAGACGATGCCCTGGATGGTGATACTGATCTCGAACAGCCCCAGGTCCCAGCTCCAGAGCACGTCGAGGCCGCCGGCGCCGAACAGCGGATTGACGACGAGCACGACCGCGGCGATGTACAGCGAGATGCGCACGTAGGGCCATGAGGCCCTGAGAAGACGGCTCGTGGCCAGCGCCGCGACGATCAGGACGAGGAGCACGGCAGACTGAAGGGGGTTCGTCACGATGAGGGCCGCTCCCGCGAGTGTCAGCGTGAAAGCGAACGCGACTCCGGGTCGCAGCCTGCGGATGCCTGAGCGGTCGCGCGCCTCGCGTCTCAGTACGGCGGCGCGGCGCGTGTGGCGTTCCCCCAGGCGATGCGTCGGACGTGCGGCGGCATCCGGCGCGGCCTGTCGGACGCCGGCGTGCGCCGCAAAGCCGGAGGCCACCGTCGCGTCCGCCCCCGTCGTGCTCACTTCGGCTCCCACGGGAGCGGCTCGAGCATGCCGTCGACGGCGGCGACGGCGAGGCGGGCCGAGAGACTCGCCGGCGTCAGCGACGCCAGCATCGGGTCCAGAGCGTCGGCGTCCTGGACCAGCAGGAGGAGCAGCGGCCGGGCGCCATCCTCGGGATTGGGCAGGGCGAGGCATGCACCGGTCGCGGCCGATCCGGGCGTGCCGTCCAGAGCGCGAAGGAAGATGCCGTCGTCGCGCGCCTCGAGGAGCTCCACTCCTCCGTCGGCGCCGGCGATGCGCTCCCGCAGCCACGGCGTCGCTTGGGCTTCAGCGGCCGTCGCGACGATGATGCCGGCGGCCGGCGGCCTGGCCCCGAGGCGCTTGGCCGCGCCGAGGGTCAAGCCGTGCTCTGCGGCCCAGGCCTGCAGTCCGGCCGTCTCGCCGCCGCTCGTCAGGGGCAGTTCGCCGCCGGCCCACGGCGCCGGGAAGGCGCCGACAGCTACCGGCAGGTACATGGCGCGAGCCCAGGAGTGGTGGTCCCACCACACAGTCTCACCACCCTTAAGGGCGAAGTCGCCGGCGCCCATGTCGGCCATGATGCCGTCGACCCAGTAGAACCAGTCCTTGGCGTCGGCATCGGCGACGGAGCCGTAGGTGGAGGTGAGTCCGTCGATGGATTGGACGAAGCCGCCGCCGTACTGCGTCTCGACCCGCGTGTTCTCGGCGAGAAGGCGCATCACGCTGAGGTCGGCCGCGGCCGGGGCGGTGACGTCTGTGAGAAGCGAAGCACCGAAGTCTCGGGAGACGATGAGGCGCACCTCATCAGCGCTCGGAGGACGGCCTGAGGCCGCCGCCGAGGGCTCGCTCGAACGTACGCCGGTACAGCCGGCGAGCAGGAGGAGAGCGAGTACGGCGGCGGCCGTCAGGATCCGTCTCATGAGACGTGATCTCGAAGCCGAGCGGCGTGCGTGATCAGCGCGTCCGCAGCTTCAGTGTCGTCCACGCGGTCGAACGACCCCACGTATCCACGGCGCGGACCTGCAGCGTGTAGGTGGCAACACGCGGCACGTAACGGCGGTCCTTGCCCTTGCCGTTCCACGAGTACGAGCCGGCGCCGGTGCCCTTGCGAACGGTCTTGCTCCACACGGTCTTGTTCCGCGCGTTGCGCACCCGAAGGACGACGTTGGCCGCTCTGGACAACGTGAACGAGGTCTTCACTCGCTGCTTGCCGACGCGGAACTTGGACGGCGAGCGGCCGATGTCTGTGAGCGTCAGTTCGTCGGCGACGTTGACCCGCGTCTGCGACGAACGCACGAACCAGGTCGTCGCATCCATGGGCTTCTCGGCCCAGATGCGCATCGTGCCGGCGGCGGGAGCGGCGATGGTCACGGTGCCGTCGGCCGGTGTCGTGTACATGGCGCTTCCGACGTGCAGAATGGCGCCTTCGACGGGGGTGAACTGACTGGGTGTCTGGATCTGATTCGGGTCGCTCAGGCCATAGCGGTCGTAGTCCTTCTGGCTGTTGACCTTGGTGAGGTCGTCGGCCTTGACGGTGATCGTCAGATCCTCGCCGGTCGTGAACCGCGTCTTGCCGGGGTCGGCGACGAGGGCCGCGGAGCCGCGGCCGAAGGTGGCGTCGGGCGACTGTGCCCACATCGTCTGGTCACCGCTCCTCAGCGAGAAGTCGATCGCCGAGACGTCGATGATCGGGTAGCCGGCGCCGTTGACCGTGTAGACCCATCCCTGGCTCCAGTCGGGCAGCGACGAGAAGCCGCCGATGGACGTGATGAACGTGCCGTTGTACGCGGCTTCCCAGGTGAAGTCGCGGGCGTCGGCGGCCAGAGCGAGCGCCGTTAGCGCGTTGGCTCTCTTGGTGACGTACGGGTTGCCCCAGGAATCGTAGATGGTCGACTTGGCGGGCACGGTGACGCTTGTCTGTGGCGCGACGGTCTCGGCAGAAGCCTCGACTCTCACGCCGGCGGTCAGGGCCCAGGCGGCGGGCGCCAGGCAGGCGACCGCGAGGCAGGCGACCACGATGAGAAACAGTACGCGACGAACGGGCACGGAGGCTCCCTTCCGGCGGCAGACCACGTTTCGACGATGCCTGTGGCTTCCATGCCGGCGCGCGTAGCACCCATGCGCCGGCAAGGCTGCACGCCTCTGTTGAATGACGCGAGCATGGTAACCGTAATGAGAATCATTCGCAAGTATGGAAGCTGCTCCGTCTGCTACAGGCGCGCCGATTGTCAGCGGGTGATACTGAAGGTCGCCGTCCGGTCTCTATTGTGTGCGCATGGCGCCACCATAGGTGCGCGTGAGCCGGCCTTCGGCCTCCATTTGCGTCACGTCACGGCGTACCGTCATCTGGGAGACGCCGAGTTCTGCGCCGAGCTCCGAACATCGGCATGTGACGGGGAATAGCTGCATGCGATAATGGGTGTGATGAGCGACCAGCTTGAGAACGACGGTTCGAGCGCCGTCGAAGATGCATTCGCTCGGCTCGGCATCCCCTTCACGCTGCAGAGGCGCCGCGTGTGGGAGTACTTCTCCACGTGTGGCAGGGCCGCCACCATCGCCGAGGCCGCCGAGGCCCTGGCTTCGGGGGGCACGAGCCAGGCCACCGTGTATCGCACGGTGACGCTGCTGACCGACATGGGGCTCCTGGTGCGCGTTCGCACCGACAAGTCGGAGGCATGCTACACGGCCATCAGTGTCGGCCACGGCCATCCGCTCGTGTGCGGGAGGTGCCGCAAAATCGTCGAGTTCGACGGTGAGGGCGACTTGTCCATCCTTGAGCGGCATCTCGAGACGACGACAGGGTTTTCCGTCTACGGTCATCATCTCGAGGTCTACGGCATCTGCCCCGAGTGCGCCGCGAAGGTCGCAGAGGCTCGCGTCGAGCCCGATCCATCTGAATCCTCGGGAGGGTAGGGCGTCCTTCAGGCGGCTCTTCTGCAGCCGGGCTGGGGGGAGCGGCGTGGATTGACGCTCACGCTCCTATGGCTGTAGCCTTGCGCGGCATCCCCGAGCTGCTGGGAAGCCGGTGCAAGGCCGGCGCTGCCCCGCAACTGTAGGCGCCGAC
>CAZJGT010000157.1:0-5572 GCA_964545565.1 uncultured Thermoleophilia bacterium | reverse complement strand
GCGCTGGCGGCGGCGGCCCAGGACACTCGCGCCGCCGCCGACCGCTGGTGGCGCCTCACGACCGCGCCGCGCACCGGCATCCCGATCATGATCGCCGTCATCACCACGGTCTTCGCCACCCTGTTCATCGTCGGCGACCTGCTCGCGCGCGTGCTCACGGCGGCCTGGACGGCGTGGATCTCGCCGCTGGTGCTGAACGTCGTCACCGCGATCTTCGGCGACGGCACCGTGGGCAGGGTGGTCATCTGGGGCGTCGACGGCGGCATCCTCGCCACGCTCGCGGTCGGCATCCCGTACATCCTCACGTTCTACTTCATCCTCGCCGTGGTGGAGGACACGGGCTACATGAACGCCGCCGCGTTCCTCAGCGATCGCATCATGCATCGGGTGGGGTTGCACGGGCGCGCCATCATCCCGCTCATCGCCGCCGGCGGCTGCAACGTGCCGGCCATCATCGCCACCCGTTCACTGGGCAACAAACGGGAGCGGACCATCGCCGCCGTGCTCGCCACGCTCACGCCGTGCAGCGCGCGGACCGCGGTCATCATCGGCGCCGTCGCCGGCGTCGCCGGCTGGCAGTACGCGCTGTTCACCTACGCCGTCATCTTCATCGTCATCATCCTCGCCGGACTCGCCCTCAACCGGCTCATGCCGGGAGACAAGGGCATGCTGGTCATGGAGATGTTCCCCTTCCGCCGCCCGGTGGTGCGGCAAGTGGCACGCAAGACGTGGTGGCGATTTCGCGAGTTCGTCTGGGACGCCGCCCCCATCATCCTGCTCGGCAGCATGGCGCTCGGGCTTCTCTACGAGACCGGATGGGTCTGGAAGCTCGGCCCCGTGCTGGCGCCGATCGTGGAGGAGTGGCTGTTGTTGCCGATGGTCGCCGGGCTGACCCTCGTCTTCGCGATCCTGCGCAAGGAGCTGGCGCTCCAACTGCTGCTCGTCTTCGCCGCCGTGCAGGCGGGGGGCGCCGTGGTCAACATCTCCTCGTTCATGAGCACCTCGCAGATCGTCACCTACGCGACCGTCAACGCGCTCTACGTGCCCTGCGTGGCCACCATCGCGGTGCTGGGGCGCGAGTTGGGCTGGCGGCGCACCGCCGTCATCTGCACCGGCACCATCGTACTGGCGCTGGCCGTCGGCGGCGTGATCGCCCGCGTCCTGCCGCTGCTGGGCGCCTGAGGAGGGGCCGCCGGTCCACACGACGTCGGCCCCGGCGGTTCAGCCCTCGGCCCCGTTCGCGAGGACCCAGTCGATCGTGGCACGCGCCACGAACGCCGAGCGCCCAGGGCCGTGATGGCCGCCCGTGCCGAGGGCGATGAACGCACGCGGCGGAGCGAGCACCTTCGAGAGGCGTTCGCTGTGCGCGAACGGCACTTGGTCGTCGTCGCGCGCGTGCGCCAGCAGCACGCGCGGCAGGTCGCGGGCGGCCCCGACGAGATCGAGGCCGCCCAGGAACGGTCGCAGTGCGGCGCCGTCGAAACGGGCCGCGTACTCGCGGCCGTCCGGCCCGCCCGGTGAACCGTCCGGGTCGCCCTCGAGCTCATCCAGGCCGGCGAGCAGTGACTCGCCGTCCGCGGGGCACAGCAGGACCAGCGAGCGGAACAGGCCGGGACGGGCACGCGCTGCGAGCAGGAGCATGCAGCCGCCCATGCTGGCGCCGCGCGCCGCCAGCCACGGGGCGCCGGACTCGGTGAGCAGCCGTTCGCCGGCGACGACGGCGTCCCTCCAGCCGTCCGGCCCCATCACGCCACCACTCTCGCCGTGGCCGCGGAAGTCGAAGGTGAGAGCCGCCAGACCGGCCGCGGCGGCCTGCTCCCCCATGAGTTCGTGGTTCTCCTTGCGGCTGCCGGCGCCGTGACAGACGAGGAGGGCGCCGGCGAGCCGGCCGGTCGGCCGGAAGAGCCGCCCGGCCAGCACGATGCCGTCCGAGACGATCGTCAGCGACGCCGGTGGCGAGGTCGCACCCATGTCCGGAGTCTAGCGGACCACCGGCTACCTCGTGCTCTCTGCGCCGAGGGCGTCCAGCGCTGTCCGCGGGTACGCGTCGGCCCGCAGCGGCACCGCATCGTGGCGCCGCTGGACGAGGAGCCGCTCCGCAGGATGCTCCTCACGTCGCGCCTGCTGCACGGCGACTCGCGGCTCTTCGTCGACCTCGGGGGGTAAGATAGGAGTCCAGCAGGGCGAACGAGGGGGCTCACAGCGTGCCGGTGATCGACGTTCCGCAGCGTCGTCTGGTCGTGGCCGCGAACCGCGGCCCGATCTCCTTCCACAGCGACCCTTCCGGCGAGCCCGTCGTGACGCGCGGCCCGGGCGGCCTCGTCACGGTGCTCACCGAGATGCTGCGGCAGCACCCGGGCACGTGGGTCGCGGCGGCGCTGGGCGATGAGGAGCGCCGCCTGGCGGCTGAGCAGCGGGCGGTCGACGTCGAACTGGACGGCGACTCCTATCGGGTGAGATACGTCGCCGTCGACCCCGACGCATACAACAAGTACTACAACGTCGTCGCCAACCCCATGTTGTGGTTCATCCAACACTACCTGTGGGATCTCGGAAGGCACCCCGATATCGGCGCCGACGAGCTCGATGCCTGGCACAACGGCTACGTGGTGGTCAACGACCTCTTCGCCCGCGCCGTCATCGACGAAGTGCGGCGCGGGCCGGACGGGCGCCGCCGCCGCGACGCCTCCGGCGACGGCGGCGACGCCCTCGTCTTCCTGCACGACTACCAGCTGTATTGCGTCGCACCGCAGGTGCGCGCGGCGTGCCCGGACGCGTTTCTGCATCAGTTCGTCCACATCCCCTGGCCACAGAGCGACTACTGGCGCGTGCTGCCCGAGCACATCCGCGAGGCGATCTTCCGGGGCCTGCTCGGCAACGACGTCGTCGCGCTCCACACCTTGCGCTACGCGCGCAACTTCTTGCGCTGCTGCCAGGATCTCCTCGAGCTGGAGGTGGACGCGGCCGCCGGGATCGTGCGATACGAAGGCCGCGACGTTTGGGTGCGCGCCTACCCGGTGAGCATCGACCCGGCGTCGCTGCGCGCGGCCGCGAAGTCGCGCCGCGCCTACGCGGCGGAGCGCAAGCTGCTCGCCAAGCGCCGCGAGTTCCTGCTGCTTCGCGTCGATCGCCTCGACCTGAGCAAGAACATCATCCGGGGATTCGTCGCGCTGGACCGCTTCCTCGATCTGCACCCCGAGTTCAAGGAGCGCCTCACGTTCCTCGCCCTGCTGCAGCCGTCCCGCCAGGACGTCGAGGAGTACGTCACCTATCGCGAGCGGGTCGAACGCGTGGTGGCCGACGTGAACACGCGCCACGGCACGCCGGACTGGATGCCGATCGATCTGCGCATCCAGGACGACTTCCCGGTCACGCTGGCGGCGTACGCCCAGTACGACGTCCTGCTCGTGAACGCCATCAGCGACGGCATGAACCTGGTCGCCAAGGAGGGTCCCATCCTCAATCGTCGCGACGGTGTGCTCGTGCTCAGCGAGTACGCGGGCGCCCACGAGGAGCTGGGCGCGTTCGCGCTCGACGTGAACCCCTTCAACATCGAGCAGCAGGCGGACGCCCTGCACCGCGCGCTGACCATGGACCCTGCCGAGCGCGCGGACAGGGCGCGGATGCTGCGTGACGTGGTCGAGGGCAACAGCATCGAGAAATGGGTGGACGCGCAGTTCGCCGACATCACCGCCAAGCTCTCCGCGGGAGCTGGATGACGCACCGACGGGGCCGGTCGGAGGCGCAGCGCCGGCCGCTCCTCTCAGCTGCTGTACAGGTGCGGGTACGTCGCGATGAGGGTGAGGGCGTAGACGAGGAAGATCCCCGCGACGGTGTTGACCGAGTAGCGCACGCCCCTGATCTTGAAGCGCTGGCCGATGGCGATCAGGAAGAGGACGGCGGCGAGGATGACGGTGACGCGCACGTAATGCTCGCCGGTGGAGCGGTAGTCGACGCCGAGGTCGAACGCATGCGCCGCCGCTTCGCCGAGCTCAGTCGCCTGCTCGGTGAGCGGATCCACGTACTGCGGCATCTTGCTCGGTCCGTGGGGCGCGTCGGGGTTGGTCAGCGGGTCGGTCTTCACCCAGGCGTCGAACGCGGGCTTGAAGTCCGGCGTGAACCGGCCGGCGAGGATGTCGGCGAGCTCGGTGTTGCCGGATTCCATCGCCTGGATCCATGCCGTGACGTTGCCGCCGTTGTAGGCGAGGGTCTGGTTGGCCGTGAGCTGCGCCCCGTTGGCCTCCGTGCGCAGGCGCGAGGAGGTGGCGTATTCCTTGGCGCTCTCGCCGTCCCAGAGCGCCGCCTGGTAACCGCTGAGCGCGGTGGCGACAGCGACGATGGCGAGCAAGATCGCCTCGAGGATCTCGATGGTCTCGATGCGGCGCTTGCTCGGTCGTTGGGTCTCGTCCCCTTCGTGCCCGCTGTGCTCGCGCAGGTGCTCCGCGACCTCGGCGTTGATGTTGCCCTCAGGCATGGCGCTGCTCCTTCCGCCGGTCCCCTCTCCTTCTGCCGCCGGCAGATGCTACTACATGGACTGACCACGCGGTCATCAACTCGTGGCACAGGCGGTCCCACTTGACCAAAGTCCAGTGTCGGCGAGCGGCGCTTCGGATACCGTCATGGTGAGACGGATGACGGCGGGCCGCCGCGCAGGCTCGCCGGCGGTGGACGATGGAGTACTGATGATCCTCGAGCTGTTCGCGTGTGACGAGAAGCTGTGTGTGGACCTGGAGTCCGCCGTGGACGACGCCCTGCGTGAGCTCGGGCTCGCCGACGAGACCACCATCTACCGCATCACGGACCCGGCCAGCATGGTCGGCCGCGGTGTGTGGCGGGCGCCGGGGCTGGCCGTCAACGGCAAGGTCGTGTCCCGGGGCCGGCCGCTCACGGCGGCGCAGGTGGCGGACCTGATCCGCGCGACCGTCGGCTGAGAGGGCGCGACTGATGCCGCCGGACGGCCCTGCGGAGCGAGGCGCCGGGGATCAGAGCGCCGCGGCGCGCTCCCGCGCGAGCTCGAGGTACTCCCCGGCGAGGTCGATCCCCACCGACCGGCGCTGCAGCCGCGACGCCACCAGCATGGCGGTCCCCGTTCCGCAGAAGGGATCCAGGACGACTCCCCGAGCCGGGCAGGTGGCGAGGATCGGGATGCGGCACAGATCGGCCGGGAACGGGGCGAAGTGCGGGCCGCGTCCCTGCGTGTCCTCCGGCATGATGTCCCACACGTCACCGGGCTTGCTGCCGGAGGGGTGATAGCGGAGCAGGTAGAAGCCGCGCTCCTCGAGCTCGCGGGCACGTCCGGAGACGGCGCCGACATCGGAGTGCGTCGCCCGCTGCCGGCCGCGGATGACCATGCGGAAGTCGGTGAGGCGACCGGCGCGCACCTCGCCCAGAGCGTCGTCCAGCGCCGCCAGCGCCGCCGCCCTCTCGAGCTCGCTGAGCGCCGTCGAGAGCTCGATCTGGCGGCGGTAGCGCACGCCGCTGACGCCCGTCGCCGAGACGACGGCGCCGTTCTCCACGCGCGCCGCGCGCGGCGCGTTCCGCACGGCGTCGGCGTCGTAGTAGTAGCCTCGCG
>CAZJGT010000156.1:0-5611 GCA_964545565.1 uncultured Thermoleophilia bacterium | reverse complement strand
GTCTACGATAGGCGATGAGCCGCCTCCCGCGGCGTCGCGGTCGACTTTTGAGGAGCCCGGGATGCACATCGAACCGTTCTTCGTCGAGCAGTGGATGAACGCCCACGAGACGACCGCCACCTGGAACATCGCCGAGACCTGCGTGCACTCGCTGACGCTGGGCGAACTGCTGAACATGAGCGGCGACGCGGAGGGCGTGCTGGGCCGTCTTCGCGCCACCTGGCTCGGTTACGGCGACATCACCGGCTCGCCGCGTCTGCGCGCCGCGATCGCGGCGCTGTACGGCGAGCGCATCACCGCGGACAACGTACTCACCGCCAACGGTGCGATCGGCGCCAACTTCCTGGCGCTCTATGCGCTGGCGGAACCCGGTGCGTCGGTCGTCAGCGTGCAGCCCACGTACCAGCAGCTGTTCTCGGTGCCCGAATCGCTGGGCGCGGAGGTGAGGCCCCTGCGGCTCCGCGCCGAGGACGGCTACCTGCCGGACGTCGACGAACTACGCTCCCTCACGGACGAGCGCACCAGGCTGATCGTCCTCAACAACCCGAACAACCCCACGGGCGCGCTCATCGACGAGCCGCTGCTGCGCGAGATCGTGGAGGTCGCCCGTGAGCGCGACGCGTGGCTCTTCTGTGACGAGGTCTACCGCGGACTGGAGCACGTGCCCGGCACGACGACGCCCTCCGTCGTCGACCTCTACGAGAAGGGCGTGAGCAGCGGCAGCATGAGCAAGAGCTACTCTCTCGCCGGGCTGCGCACCGGCTGGGTGGCAGGTCCGTCGGAGGTCGTCCGGCGCTGCCTGGACGTGCGCGACTACACGACGATCAGCGCCGGCGTGCTCGACGACGCCCTCGCGGCCGAGGCGCTCGAGCACGTCGACGCGGTGCTCGAGCGCAGCCTCGCGATCGTGCGCGGCAACCTCGCCGCGGTCGAAGCGTGGATCACCGCGGAGCCGCGGCTGCACTACGTGCGGCCGCGCGCCGGCACGACCGCACTCGTGCGCTACGAAGCCGACGTGCCCTCGGTCGACTTCTGCCAGGGCTTGTTCGACCTGAACGGCGCTTTCGTCGTGCCGGGCAGCGCCTTCGGCGAGGAGTACGCTTTTCGCCTCAGCTACGCGTGCCCGAGCGACGTGCTCGAGGGCGGGCTCGCCGGCGTCTCAGCGTATCTGACCACCCTGCACTAGAATGCGGGGACGATGAACGAGCCGCCGACACCCGACGACCACCTGGTGAAGTCGGCGCCGCGCCGCACGTTGCTCGCTGCGGAGCGCACGTTCCTCGCCTGGGTGCGCACGGGCCTGGGTGCGCTTGGCCTCGCGCTCGCCGTCGGCCGCCTGCTGCCGGCGCTCATCGACGCCTCACACACGACCTTCGGCCTTCTCGGCGCCGGCTACGGCCTGCTCGGCGTCTTCCTCCTCGTGCTGGCCGCGTACCGGGCCCAGCGCACCCGTGCGGCGCTGGCCGCGAACGAGCCGCTGCCGGCGGACTTCTGGGCCATCTGGGTGCTCACCGTCGGCACGGTCGTCCTCGCCGTCGCCACCGTCATCCTGGTCTTCTCGGAGGTCTGACACGCGACGTGTTGGTGTGCGGCGGCGAGCTTGTCCGCCGGCCCGCGCACGAACGGCATGGAACGGCTCCGTGACAGCGTGGACAGAACGTCCGCAGCCATCGGCCTGGCCGGGCTGAGAAGAGCAGTCATCGAGACGGCACCATCAGAGAACCGGCTGCCGACGACGCTCCGCTCACCCGCGTCCGCATCCAGCGCAGGAGATCGTCCGCCGGCATGGGTGCCGCGATGCAGTAGCCTTGCACGCAGTCGCAGCCGAGAGCTGCCAGCTGCGGCAGCGATCCCTCGGCCTCCACGCCTTCGCCGGTGACGAGGAGGCCGAGATCGTGACCCAGGGTGACGGCGGCGCTGACGACGGCCAGATCGGCCGCATTCTCAGACAGACCGCGCACGAAAGCGCGATCGATCTTGAGCTCAGCCGCGGGAAGCGTGCGCAGGTAGACGAGCGATGACCGTCCGGCGCCGAAGTCGTCGATCGAGACGCGCACGCCGGACGTGCGGAGGGCGCTGAGGACCATGCGCGCCCGCTGAGGGTTCGCCATCACGCTGGACTCGCTCACCTCCAGCCACAGCCGCTCGGGATCGACTTGCGCTCTCGAGAGTGCCGCGGAGACGCGCGCGAAGAGTTCAGGGTCTGCGAGGTCGGCGGGCGACAGGTTCACGGCGATCTCGGTGCACCAACCGGCAGCTTCCCAGCGGCGGCTCTGGCCGAGCGCCTCGTCGAGCGCCCACTCGGTGATCTCAGTCAGGAGATCGCTCTCCTGCGCCAGAGGCATGAACTCCGCTGCCCCGAGCACACGCCCGTTCTGGAGTGGCCAACGGGCCAGCGCCTCGACGCGGACGACGACACCGTCCGCCGCGGAGACCACCGGCTGATACGCCATGCTCAGGTCGCGCCGACGCACGGCGTCGCGCAGGGAGCTGATCAGCGCGAGCCGCTCAGGGCTGTTGGGGTCGAGATCGGGTTCATAGAGCGCGACACCGCGAGGCGATCCCTTGGCAAGATAGAGGGCGACGTCGGCGTGCTGCAGGAGAGCGCCGTCGTCGGTCCCGTGTTCAGGGCCGACGGCGATGCCGACGCTCACGCTCACGGTCAGCTCGCGGTCCTTGATGGTCTGGGGCGCCGTCACCCGGTCACGCAGCGTCGTCGCCAGCGCGACCGCCTCGGCCGGGGTGCAGCCCGAGACCACCACGGCGTACTCGTCTCCTCCCAGGCGAGCGACGAGATCGCTCTCGCGCAGTGCCTCGCGCAGCCGCGAGGCGGTGGTGCAGAGGACCTGGTCTCCGGCGCCGTGCCCGAGCGTGTCGTTGATCTGCTTGAAACGGTCGAGATCGAGCATGAGGAGCGCTATGTGACGGTCGTCCCGGCGCTGCAACGCGTTGAGCGTCTTGAGCTGCTCGCGCAGGAGGGCCCTGTTGGGAAGCCCGGTGAGGTCGTCGTGAAGGGCGCGGTGCTTGAGCTCCTCCTCGAGGTAGCGTCGCTCGGTGACGTCCCGCATCGCCATGGCGACTCCAGGCGCGGCCGGATTCGCGCCGAAGGGGGAGACGAGGATCTCGACGACGCGGTCCTCGCTCCCAGGCCTCTGGAGAGTCGTTTCGATGCTGTACTCGGAGATCGGCGTGCGCGACTCGGGATCGTCGCCACCGGCCGTGGACAGGGCGGGGATGAGATCGGCCACCCCACGTCCCGCGAGCTCGCCGGGCTCGGCGCCCAGGAGGTGTTCTGCCGCCCGATTCGCATTGAGGATCAGCCCGTTACGCCCGACGACGAGAACGCCGTCGCGCATGCCGCGCATGACCGTGTCGCGCGCCACCGGGACCATGGCGGGAAAGACGTGGAGCAGGCCGAAGCGGCTCAGCCCCAAAGAGATGAGCGCACCGCTGAGGACGATGACCGGCGGCGTGATGTCAAGCGTCGTCCACGGTCCGAGGAGCACGAGGGTGATCGCGTTCGCCAGCCACGGGAGCGCGACGGCGACGACCATGGTGACGCCCTGCAGTGTCAGGGTCTTCACCTCGCTGAGCACGCTGCCGAGCAGCACCACCGACCCTGCCAGTAGGCAGCCATAGGAGTACGCGGTGTGCAGCCAGAACCACGGCCCATGCTCGACCCCGAGCATGGTGACGGAGTCGAGACTGGCAAGGTGCGTGGAGGACCATACCAGACCCACGCTGGGGCTCAGGAAGACCGCGGCGACGGTGAGGGCGGGGATCGCCCAGAGAAGCACGAGACTCAGCCTGACCCTTCCGTACACCCGCCCCGAGTACTCCAGGCCGAAGATCAGCCAGCTCGGGGAGATGGCGACGATGCCGATGTAGCCGACCCGGGCCCACCACTCCTTGGCATCGAGGGAGGTGCTGAGGATCTCTCCGCTGTAGGCGATGCACCACCAGGCGGCGGCGAGCATCATGGCGCCAAAGGCCGTCGCACCGGGTACGTGACGGCGCCGCAGGGCCTGGACCGCGACCACGACGGAAGTGCCTGCGGCGAGCAGCGAGATGGCGACGAACACGCCGATGTAGTCGTTCATGATGATGCTCGATCGTCAGCCGGCCGGCGCACAGCCGGGAACGCGAGGGTCGTATGCGCGGCTTTTCTGCGAGTCGGTCTCTTGCAGCGCAGTCATCGGCACGATGTGCCTCGTAGTAAAGGCCGGTAGACGGATGTGCCTCGGCGGATGCGCCGTGCCCGCCGGCTCGGTAGGCTACCCGGGAATCAACTGGCGTGCGGCCTGGGAGGGTCGGTGTGAACATGTCCAACCCGGCCACGTCGACCGTCGCTGCGTCTGCGGAAGGCGGCAGCACCGCGGGCGGCGGCGGCGGCGGAGCCGCGGCGAACGGCGCCGGAAGCGCCTTCGCGACGCCCGTCCGCCGGCCCGGCCCGCGTGAGCGCACGGTGCTGCTCTCCTGCGTCACCGCCGTGGTCGTCTATCTGGTACTGAACTACTTCGTCTTTCTGCGCCCGGGCGTCTCACGCATCGATCACGTGCTTGCCGTGGTCGTGCCGGCCGCCATCCTCGTGAGCGCCGCCGAGCTCTGGCACCGCATGCCGGCCGGCCTGCGCGCGTCTCTTGCCCTCGTGTTCGGCGCCCTCGCCCTGGTGACCGGGCTCGTCGCTGCGGCCCGCGTGCGCACGGAGGGCCTCGGCGCCGCCGGCGCGGTCGGCATCCTGCCGCTGGTCGCCGGCGTGACGCTGATCGGGCTCGGCGTGTGGCTTCTGTGGGCGTCCCGCAAGCGCGGCGGCGCGCTCTGGTGGACCGTGGTGCGCCGCGTGCTCGTCGTGCTCGCCGCGCTGCTGGTCGCCTACTGGGTCGTCCTGCCCGTGAGCATGGCCATCTTCGCCACGGAGCGGCCCCGCGATGCGGTCGAGCGCGTCGACCTCGGCCGGCCTTATGAGGACGTGAAGCTGATCACGCGGGACGGGGTGACGCTGAGCGCGTGGTACGTGCCGCCGCTCAACGAAGCCGCGATCGTCACGTTCCCGCGGGCCTGGACGGTGGATCAGGCGCGCATGCTGGTCACGAACGGCTACGGCGTGCTCATGGTCGATCCGCGCGGCTACGGGGACAGCGAAGGCGACCCCAACGCCTACGGCTGGGGGTCGGCGGCGGACATCCACGCGGCCGTGTCCTGGCTGCGCCGCCGCGACGACGTCCGGCGGCGGCGCATCGGCGGACTCGGTCTTTCGATGGGCGGCGAGCAGATGATCGAGGCCGCCGCTCGCAGCTCCCGCCTCAAGGCCGTCGTCAGCGAGGGCGCCGGCATCCGCTCGGCGCGCGAGGCGCTTGCACGCCGCGGGCCGAGCGTGCTGGAGCTCGCGCTACAGTATCCGCAGGACCTCGTGCAGACGGCCTCGGTGTGGCTCCTCGGCGACGAGAACGTGCCGCCGCCGCTCACGGAGGCGGTGGCGCAGATCTCCCCGCGGGCCGTGTTCCTCATCTACGGCGGGCAAGGCCAGGAGATCGAGAAGGTCATGAACCCCGTCTACTACGCCGCCGCGCTTCCGCCCAAGGCCATCTGGGAGGTGCCGGGCGCCCGGCAC
>CAZJGT010000155.1:0-5616 GCA_964545565.1 uncultured Thermoleophilia bacterium | reverse complement strand
GAACACGGCGAGGGGTCCTTTCCTTGTCCGGGGAGCCTTACGCGCCGAAGTACGCCGGGTAGCGGCGGACCTTGCGCTTGCGCCGCTGGTACGTGCGCGCGAGCTCGATGAAGATCCCGACGTCGCGCTCCAGGTCGCCCTGGGTGCCGTCGAAGTAGAACGTCCGGATCGGCATGTCATCGAGATCCTTCGCGAGGCTCGGGTACACGGCCTCGGTCACGATCCCGTTCATGCACGTGAACGGGCTGATGTCGATGATCCCGTCGGCGCCCTTCTCGTACAGATAGATGGCCTTGCCGCTGCTGAGGACCATCTCGCCGAGGGCGCCCGTGTACGGCAGATAGGGGAAGCTCATCTTGAGCACGTCACGCACGTCCTCCGGCTCCTCGTACCCGATGAAGTCGTCGTGGAAGGGGGCGTAGATCGCGTGTTCGTCCCGGCGCATGACCTTGTTCTTGATGAAGCGGATGGCGCCGTCCTTGCTCACGCGCCGTCCCTCATCGATGAGCCGGCGACGCTGCTCGTCGTCGGTGTACCAGACCCACTCGCCGATGTCCGAGAGCCAGCACTCGCCGCCCTGCTCCTCGACGACCCGGATGAGGTCGAAGTTGGAGAAGGTGTTCTGGCGGCAGAAGATCTCACCGACCACGCCGACGAGCGGACGCGAGGCGTCGTAATCGGCGGGCAGCGCGCGAAAGCGGTCGCGGGCGCGCACCATGGCCGGCACGATCGCCGCGAGGCGCGCCTTGTCGGAGACGTTGTTGAGGCTGATCGCGTCTCCGACCTCCTCCAGGCTGAGCTGGTACGCGGCGTCGGTGGCGCCTCGCTCGCGCTCGTACGGCCGCGTCTTGAGCAGCAGCTTCATGAGGATGTCCTGGCAGAGCACCGCCCTCCAGGCGGTGCGCACCAGCGCCTGCGAGTAGTTGCCGATCGACGAGTAACCGTCGTTCGAGGTGATGCTGATCACGGGGATGTCGTCGTAGCCGAGCTCGTCGAACTTGCTGCGGATCAGGTGCAGGTACTGGCCGAAGCGGCAGGGACCGTTGGCCTGCGGCATGAGGAAGGCGACCTTGTCGCGACCCTCGTCCTCGATGATGCGCAGGAAGTCGCCGAGCGTGATCTTCTGCGGGTAGCACTCGTCGCCGGACGTCGCTTTGCCGCCCAGTTCCAGCGTGCGTTCGTCGGAGTCGCTGGTGGGCCAGCAATCAAGGCCGATGGAGCGGATCGAGGCGGCGAAGAGGTAGGTGCCGCCGTAGGGCATCTGCGGCAGGTACAGGGTGCGTCCGTCGAGCCCGAAGTCGGTCACGGCCTGCTTGATGCCGGCGTCCTGGATCGCTTCAGCTGACACCCGCCACCTCCTCGCGGCAGACTCGGGCTTCCTCGGCCGCATCTTGCGACCACCAGCGCAGGAAGCCCTTGCTGTCGAGGTACGCCTCGCAGCGCGTCATCGCGCCGGCGTCGTTCTGATGCTCGTCGAACTGCAGCGTGAGGAACGGCTTGCCCGAGGCCTCGCGCACGTAGTGCTTGATGTACGAGTCGGGTCCGCACTTGAAGTTGGTCAGGTAGATCAGGTGCAGCCGCTCCTTGTCGCGCACCCAGGTGGCCGTCTGCAGGATCTTGCGCCCGTAGTTCCAGTACATGTTGGGCACCAGCGGGTCGATATCGATGCCCTTGAGCGGCAGGAAGTCGAGCGGGATCACGTTGACCCCGTAGAACTTGCGCAGCTTGCGCGGGATGTCCATGTTGATGCCCTTGTCGTACATGTTGTACGGGCGCCCGACGAGGACCACGCCGAGCTCACCGGCGGCGTCAAGCACGCGCAGGGCCTCCGCCCCGGCTTCGTGCAAGGCGTCACGGAACTCCTGTTGCGCCGCGTACGCCAGGTCGAGAGCGGCCCGAAGCCGGCCCTTGCCCACGGCGAGTCGTGCGCCCATTTCTTCCATGTCGCGCACGAGGCCGTCGCGGCCGTCGCGGAACCGGACCCGCGGAGCGAGGATCTTGGCCCGCTGCGGCTCGAGGCCGGGCGCGGTGCGGATGACGAAGGGCAGCGTCTGACCCCACGGGCAGGCATGGGAGTTGTACTGCATGAACTCGGTCTCTTCGTTCACCTGGTTCGGGACGAAGACCCAGTCGACGCCCTGCTGCAGCAGCCACTGCACGTGCCCGTGGGCGGCGCGGATCGGGAAGCACGGCTCGGCGACCGTGAGCGCGACGCCTGCTTCCCGGATCTGCTTGTCGCTCTCCGGCGAGAGCACCGGACGCAGGCCCAGATGCGCGAAGAACGTGGCCCAGAACGGAAGCCGGTCGTACATGTACATGCTGCGAGGAAGACCGACCATGGGGGCCGACTCCGGCAGCCGCTCGCGCGCCGCCTCATAAGGCGCCAGCAGCTGCTGCTCGCGGAAGGCGATGAGGTCCGCGATGATCGGCTCCTTGTCGACCTTGGCCGGCTTGCGGTAGCGGTCGGAGCACTTGTCGCCCCAGTACGTCTTCTGGCCCTCGATCGTGAACTGACGCACATCGCACTCGTTGGAGCAGGCCTTGCAGACGAAGTCGACGACGGTGTAGTCGACCTGCTCGAGATCCCAGCCGCGGAACGTCGTCGGTTCGCCCGTGCGCTGCACGCGCTCGCGGGCGAGCAGGGCCATGCCGAGCGCGCCGATGACGCCGTTGTGCGGCGGCACGATGATGTCCTTGTCCAGGATCTGGCTGAAAGCTGCCGCGACGGCGTCGTTGTAGGCGGTACCTCCCTGGAAGAAGATCACGTCGCCCACATGGCGCTCGCGCACCAGCCGGTTGAGGTAGTTGGTGGCGATGCTGTAGGCGAGGCCGGCGACGAGGTCGTCGCGCCGGGCGCCGCGCTGCTGGTACGCCATGACGTCGCGCTCCATGAAGACCGTGCAGCGCTCGCCGAGACGGACGGGCGCCGGCGAGCCGAGCGCGAGTTCGGCGAACTCGTCGATGATGTTGATGCCGAGTTTCTCTGCCTGCTCTTCCAGGAAGGAACCGGTGCCGGCGGCGCAGGCTTCGTTCATGGCGAAGTCGACGACGATGCCGTCCTGCAGGCTGATGAACTTGCTGTCCTGGCCACCGATCTCGAAGATGGTGTCGCACTGCTTGCCGATCTTGCGACCGATGAAGTCGGCGCCCGTCTTGTGGGCGGTGATCTCGTCGGTGACGATGTCGGCCCCGGTGAGCTCGCCGATGAGCTCGCGACCGGAGCCCGTGGTGCCGACGCCGAGCAGGTTGATGCGGGCGCCGATCTCGCTGTGGATATCGGCCAGCCCCTTGCTCACGACCTCGACCGGCCGCGCGTCGGTCTTGGTGTAGATCTCCTTGATCACCTCGCCCTCGTCGTTGATGACGACGAGGTTGGTGGAGACGGAGCCGATATCGATGCCCAAATAGACGTCGATCACCGAGCCGTTACCGGCGAACTCGTACGGCGTCGCCATGTCTCTCAGCAGCACGACGCGGTCCATCGACAGGCGCTCGGTGACCGGGAACTCCGCCGCCGGCACGCGGTCGACGTCCAGCCCGACGAGCGCCGCGTCGCGAGCGGCTTCGAGATCGGCCTCGATCAGCGCCGCGCCGATCGCCCCCATGCTGGCGTGGTACTCGGGGATGAACAGCTGGTCGTCGTCGAGGCCGAACGCCTCGCGCAACGAGAGCACGGCTCCGTCGTTGGCGGCCACGCCGCCGATGAAGGCGACGGGCGGCTCCACGACCTTGCCCTTGGCGATCGTGCCTTTGAAGTTCCGCATCACCGCGTCACAGAGGCCGCGCAGCACCTCAGGCGGCTCGTAGCCCTTCTGCTGCGCGTGGATCATGTCGCTCTTGGCGAACACACTGCAGCGCCCGGCGATGCTCGCGGCTTTCCCGGCGCCGAGAACGATGCCGCCGACGTCCTCGATGTCGTAGAGGAGCCGGCTGGCCTGCTGGTCCATGAACGAGCCCGTGCCGGCGGCGCAATCGCCGTTGGTCTGATAGTCGACGATGCCGGGGCAGAGATCGCCCTCCGCGGTCTCGAGACGGATGAACTTGGAGGTCTCCCCACCCATCTCGAAGATGGTCCGCGTCTGGGGGCACAGTGCGGTGATGCCGCGGGTGATGGCCTTGAACTCGTTCTCGAAGGCGGCGTCGAGAGCCTGACCGACGAGGCGCCCCCCGGAGCCCGTCACCCGGGCGCCGCGGATCGCCCCGTCCGGCAGCACGTCGAGGAGTTCGCCGAGGAGCGCCTGGGCCGCCTCTGCGGGGCCGCCCTTGATGCGCTGATAGCGCGTCACCAGCAGCGGCGCGCCGCCGATCATGGTCAGCCCGTCACGGGGTACCTCGAAGAGAGTGGGATTGCGCATGAGCAGATCGCCGAAGAGGTCCTCGTCGCCGGCCCGGCCGACGAGCGCGGCCTTGAGGCTGATGCAGCCGATATCGATGCCGAGTGTGGTCATGGGTGTGAAGCGTGGTCCTCCTGGACGGCGTACCGCCCCGCCGAGTGCAAAGGTTACCGGCCGCGAATGGTCGCCGCAAGCCGGCCCGCCGGCCGCGCACAAATCAGACTATAGTAGTCCGCTTTTACCGTCAACGTGACACCCCTGGCGGCTCGGGGCCTCCCGCGCAAACGTCATCTACCGAGGGTCGCGAAGGTCACCCCGAGCGCGGCTTTGTGAGCCTGTGCGGCCGGAGGGTGCGCCGTTAGCATCCTCCTGCGGCGCGCCGGCCGGCCGCCCTCTGCACATCACACCATCCGTGGGGGCATCCGTGAACGAATCGACCACGCTCACCAACCGCGAACGCCGGGAGAACGTGGCGTTCCTCGGGCAGGCGTTCCTCGCCGCCCAGAAGCTGCCGGCCGAGATCCTCGACGCCGAGCAGCGCGACCGGTTCACCTCCGACGAGTCGGAGCAGAGCCGCTTGTTCTACACGCTCCTGTGCTACGGAGCGCTCGCCGCCCAACCGGCTCCCGAGCCGGTCGTCGACGCCGACTGGCGCCGGCTGGGCGACGCCGGCGTCGTCGACGCCTTGTTCGCCGGCGAGTTCGACCTCAGACGCTACGCTCTCGACCCGCCGGTCTCCCGCAACGACAGCAAGGGCAAGATCGTCGACTTCGTGCGCCTCGGGGAGACGCGCGAGACGTGGAGCCGGCTCCTGCCGCAACCGCCCGATCCCGACGTGGCCGTGGACGTCCTCCATGCCTCCTCGGGCGGCGCGCTCAAGTCGCGAGCCTTCTGGGCCGTGCGCGAGATGCGTCGCTACGGCCTCTGGGACGATGAGGCGCTCGACAGATACGCCTGCGTGCCGGACGGCCGGGTACGCAAGCGCGCCGTCCGCATGGGTCTCGTGGACCTGCCGGAGAAGGCCGACACCTTCGCCGACATGAAGGCGGTCTCGCGGGCCCTTCACGCCGTCCTTCGCCTCGGCGAGTCCCCGGATGGCTGCTTCGATCTGCCCATCAGCATGGCGGACCAGCGCTGCGAGGTATGCGACGCCGCACGCATGGCGGCCTGCCCCATACCCCATTGCCGCTGGCGGCGCGAGCACACCGACGCCTGAGCGGTGACCAGGAGGGGGACGGTGGGCGCCTCGGCGCTCGCCGTCCCCCCATCTACACCCTAACCC
>CAZJGT010000154.1:0-5722 GCA_964545565.1 uncultured Thermoleophilia bacterium | reverse complement strand
CGTTCTCGCGCCCTCGCAGGCAGCCGCCGACGTACACGCCGCTGCCGGACACCTCGAGCGGCGCTCGGACCTCGGCGTCGGCGCCGCACGTCACGCCGGCGGCCCACGGCTCGGCGCGGAGCTCCATGGTGAGCTCGTCGCGGCGGCGGGCGCCGCCCGTCGCCGCCGAGACCTGCAGGCGCAGACGCGGCCACACGCCGCCCGCGACCGGCGGCGCGGGAGTCCAGGACGCCCGCCACGACTCCCGCGGCGACGAGTCCTCAGCTTCGATGGAGCCGCTCGCAGCCGCGGGACGCCAGCGCAGCGTCCCCGTCACCGCGGCCAGCGCCTGCCCGGCGACGGCCTCGGCACGCCAGGCGGCCGCGTCCGAGCGCTCGACGACCTGGAGGCTGTGCACCGCCCCCACCACCACGAGCGCGAAGGTCGCGGCCAGCACCATGACGAGCAGCGCCGCCGGCATGGCGTATCCGTCTGCTCCGCGGCGGCGGCTCACGCCGGCCCCACGGTGACCTCGAGGGAGCGCACGACGGTCGCCCTGCCCACCGTGGCCGTGAGCTCGACACGGACGACGCGCACCAAGGCCCAGTCCGCGATGCCCATGGCCGTCCCGGCGAGAAGCCGTCCGTCGGCGAGGCCGTAGGTGAGGTCGAACCGGCTGACGTGGTCCGCCAGGTAGGTGCCGGAGGCGTTTCGCCAGACCACGCCCCGGGCCGGGTCCCACACGATGAGGACCGCTTCGGGAGCCACGTCGACGTGGTCGTGCGCGAGCGCCAGCGACCGCGAGCGGTCGCGGCCGGAGGGCGGCGCCTCGACGCCGACCGCGCCGCGCACGTCGCCCGCGACCGCGCGGGAGACCGCGGAGGCGATGGTCGCCGCCTGGCTCCTGTCGTCGGTCCTGGAGGCCAACGCGGCCGTGTTCCAGAGCCAGGCGTACGCGCCGGCGAGGACGAGACCCGCGATCGCCGCCGCCACGAGCACCTCGATCAGCGCGAAGCCGCGCTCACCGCGCCCGGCGGAGCAGACATCCGCAGTGGACCCGGCGACGCTCACGACGGCGCACCCTCGACGGACGACGGCCGGGGCGGCGCCGCGACGGACGACAGGCGCACGGGTGGCGCCCCAAGCGCGGTGCGGAGCAGCGTCACGACGCGCGGCGTGCCGCGACTCGCCGCCGTGATCCGGACCAGCAGCACGGCGCCCGGCAGCGCGGACTCGTCGGTGACCGACCAGCCGCCGACCTCAGACGGGCCCAGCGCCGCTTCGCCCTCGCTGCTCAGGAACTGCGCCACGCAGCGGACCTCCACACCGCCCTCGTCCACCAGTGTGACGAACGAGCCCGGAGCGGCGTGGTCCTCTTCGCCTCCGGCCACGTAGCGCGCGACCTCCGTGTTGTCCGACAGGCGCGCGTGCGGGAACACGGCGGCGACCAGGTCGTCGGCCCCGGGGCCGGTCACGGCGCCCGGAGCTGGGTAAGCGGCGGCGCAGAGCGGCAGGCCGCGCAGGCGCTCCGCGACCACTCGCGCCGCGCGCTCCGCGTCCATGGCCGCCTGCAGACGGGCGCCTCCGCGCGAGACGCTGGTCACGCACATGGTGACGGCCGCGATCGTCGTCAGGAGCAGCCCTGCGGCGATGACGACCTCGAGCAGCGTGAAGCCGGCCGCCACCCGCCGGCGGCCGTGCTTGCCCATCGTCACACACATCGGACGCACCCCGAGAGTTGGACGACGACGGCGCCCGACGAGGCCGCACCGGCGATGTCGAAGTGCCCGGCGCGAGGGCTGGACGCTCCGGGCACGCAGGCCCACCCGCGTGCGGTGAACTCGAGGGCGCCCCCGGGGTAGGTGCTCGTCACCCGGGCGCCCAGCCGGCCGCTCATGACGAGGTCGCCACCGGACACGGTGACCGCGTAGTCGCCGCCGGCGGACACCTCGACCCGCACCGGCGCGGAGCGGCTCTGAGCCTCGGCCTGCGCCGCGCGCAGAACGAGGGCGAGCCTGCGGGCGCCCTCCGCGCCGGCGACGGTGGAGCGCACCCGGGCTGCGCCCGGCACGGCCACCGCGGCCAGGATGCCGGCGACGGCGAGCACCGTCAGCAGCTCGACCATCGTCGATCCCTCGCGACCTCTCATGGCGCCTCCATGGCCTTCCCGCGTGGCCCGGTCCGCGAACCGGTGTGCGACGAGCCTAAGGGAGCCTCAGGTCAAGCGGGAGGATGACGGAGGCGGGTCAAGGATGACGTTGGCGCCGCCGCGAGCGGGAAGGTCAGCGGCCGAGCGCCAACCCCAGGTACGCGTCGATCAGCGGCGTCCCCGCGAAGAGGGCGACGACCGCCCCGGCGGCGAGAAACGGCCCGAAGGGCAGGGCCGTCTTGCCGTCCCCCTTGCTCGCGGCAACGATCGCGACCCCGATGATGGCCCCGCTCAGAAAGCCGATGAACAGCGCCGGTATCACGGCGGCGCCCAGGTAGATCCCCATGCACAGCGCGAGCTTCACGTCGCCGAACCCCATGCCCTCCACGTGCCGCACACGGTAGTACACCTCACTGATGAGGAAGAGGAACCCGGCCGCGGCGACGCCGGCCACGAGCCACTCCCACCACGGGCCGTCACCGAACAGGATCATGAGCGGGATCCCCACGGCGGCGACCGGCAGGATCACGGCATCCGGGATGATCTTGATCTCGAGATCGACCTGGCTCACGAGCACCAACGCCGAGACGAAGAGCAGGTGAGGAATAAGAATCCAGTCGAGGCCGTCCATGAGCACGACGCCGACGTACAGCGCCGCCGTGAGCGCCTCGCCCACCGGGTAGCGCCGGCTGATCGGCGCACCGCAGTCGCGGCAACGGCCACGGAGCAGCAGCCAGCTGACCACGGGGACGTTGTCGTAGGCGCGTATCTGATGGCCGCAGCGCGGGCAGTGCGAGCGGCCCTTGCTGATGCTCTCCTCGTGCGCCAGCCGCCAGGCCCAGGCATTGAGGAAGCTGCCGATGAGCAGGCCGTACACGGCGGCGATGACGACGAGCAGCGCGGTCACGGGAGGACGCCGGGCAGCGGGGTGGTCACGGAAGGACGAACGGAGCCGCGTTCTTGCGGTTCACGACGATCTGATGACGACCGGTCGTTGCGAAACTGGGCGCCTCACGGTACAAGTACCGCCCCGGCGTGGTATCGCCCGGTCCGGCCACGGGCCGCATGTCGGCGCCGTCGGTGAAGGGGTCCTGCGGCCAGTCACCGGCCGCGATGGCGCCCTCCGCGACCAACGATGCCTTGTCGGCCGTCGCCGGCCAGGTGTCGTCGCCGTCCCGCTTCGCGGCAGCGGTGAGCACGGCGATCATGATCGTGCGGCCGCCCGCGACCGCGGCGGCGTTCTTGGCGCGGTCCCGCTGCCCCAGGTACATCGGGATGGCGATGGCGGCGAGGATCCCGATGATGATCATCACGAACAGGACTTCGATCATGGTGAAGCCGGCCGAGGACCTCCGACGACCGCGCGGCTGCTGCGACTCCGCCCTCACTGGACGTAGTCCTCGAACAGCTCGGCGATGAGCTGGTCGAGCTCGGCCTTCGGCATGGTGTCGACCAGCGGCGCCAGCGCCTTCATGCGCGCCTCCTCTTCCTGCGGCAGGAGGCGCTCGAGCCCCTCCACCGCCTTCTGGCGCGCGTACTTGTCACCCGCCAGGTACGCCTGCCCCCACATGAGGACCGCCTTCTCCTCCTCGCCGCCCTTGACCAACAGAGCGGCGGCGAGTCGCGGCAGGTACTCGGGGCTGCCCGGGATCGCCGCCGCCTTCTGGTACCACTTCGCCGCCGCGAGGTTCTTCTCCTCGCCCTCCCCATAGCGGTAGGCGAAGAAGCCGAGGTACGCCGGAAAGTGCCAGTCGTCGGGGTTCGCCGCAAAGCCCCGCTGCAGCACCTCGTAGGCGACGTCCGGCCGGCCCGCGTCGATGAGCGCGAACGCCCCGAACAGGTAGGCACGGGTGAACTGCGGGCTGAGCGCGGTGACCAGCTCCACCATCTGGGGCAGCGAATCGAGCTTGCCGTCGCCGGTCACGTGCTCGCCGTAGTACTGGACCATGGCCAGGTAGTAAGCATCGGCGATGGAGGTGCGGAAGCTCGGCGAGAAGTCAGCGAAGAACTGCGGCGACGGCACGAAGACGCGCGGGTCGGCCGGCGCCCGCGCCGGCCGCGTCACCTGGTAGGCCACCACGCCCCCGGCGCAGGCGAGCACGATGAGGACCGCGACCAGCCGCCGCAGCACGTCAGAACTCCTTGCGGCGGAACACCACGGCCGCCAGCGCGAGCACGACCACCACGTACGCCAGCAGATACGCGCTCCAGAGGGCGATCTGCCCCCAGGCGAGCGTGTCCTCCCCCACCACGCCCGCCTTCACGTCCACCGCCGAGAAGTTGGGGATGAGGACGTACACGGCCCACGAGAGCGCCTCGGTGACCGCGTTCTTGCCGAGGCGCGTGAGCTCGAGCACGTTGTGGCTGAGCTGCCCCGCGACGAACACGCAGATGCCGAGCACGCTGGCGAGGATGGCGGAGCCCAACGTCGAGAAGAAGATCGTCACCGCCATCACCGCGAGGAGCTGCACGTAGATCATCAGCGTCGCGAGCAGCACCATCCCCGCCGGGTCGCCGGCGACGACCCACACGAGCAGAAAGAGGAAGATACCCATGCCGGCGAGGACCGCGGCCATCGTCGCGCACAGCCCGAGGAACTTGCCGGTGATGAAGGCGCCGCGACTCACCGGCTTGGAGAACAGCACGAACACGGTGCGCTTCTCCACCTCCTTGTGCACCAGCCCCGCGGCCACGAACACGGCCACGATGAGCCCGAAGAAGGTGACCGCGACGAGGCCGAAGTCCTTCATCATGCGTCCCTGCTCGCCGAGGCTGATGCTGCCCAGCCACAGACCGCCGACGATCATGATCAGCGCGAACACGACGATCACCGCCAGCACGCGGTCGCGGATCGTCTCCTTGAAGGTATTGACGGCGATCGCCCAGACCTGCCTCATGCGCTCACGACCTTCATGAAGAAGTCCTCGAGCGTCGGGGCCTCTGCCAGCGCCTCGTCGACGCTGCCGTGCCACACCACGCGGCCCTCGCGCATGATGGCGATGCGCGAGCAGAGCTCGTGCACGTCGCTGAGGACGTGCGAGTTGAAGAGCACCGTCTTGCCGCGCTCGTGCAGGTTCTGGATGATGCGCTTGACCTCGACCCGGCCCACGGGATCGAGCCCCGTCATCGGCTCGTCCAGCAGCACCAGCTCAGGGTCGTTGACGAGCGCCTGGGCGATGCCGATGCGCTGCAGCATGCCCTTGGAGTACTTGCGCAGGTGCGCGCCCGCGGCGTGCTCGAGCCCGACGTCCCGGAGCAGAGCCTCGACGCGCTCCTCGCGCGCGCTCGCCTCGAGGCCGAACAGCCGGGCGCAGAAACCGAGGAACTCGCGGCCCGAGAGGTAGTCGTAGAAGTAGGGGTTCTCGGGCAGGTATCCCACCTGCGAGAGGCCCTGGACGCCCAACTCGACGGATCCAGACGTCGGGCGCATCAGCCCCAATGCGACTTTGACGGTGGTGGTCTTGCCGGCCCCGTTGGGGCCCAGGAGCCCGAACACGTCGCCTTCGGCGACCTGCAGATCGACGCCGTTCAGAATCTCGACGGCGCGGCGCCGGAAGCCCACATGGACGGTCTTGTGCAGACCGTTGATGCGTA
>CAZJGT010000153.1:0-5739 GCA_964545565.1 uncultured Thermoleophilia bacterium | reverse complement strand
GTCGCAGGTTCGAATCCTGCCGGGCGCGCCAGTTCGCCCGGAGCGCCGACTTCTCCGCCCGGCGTGCCGAAGGGCGGGCGGCCCTTCGGCCGCCCGCCCTTCGGTCTCTCTGGCGGTCCTTTCCCGGGTCGACACCCTCGAGGGCCGCTCTGGCTTTGGTCCCCCCGCGTCTTACGGCGTCATGGGGAACGTCGCGTTCGAGAGGAAGATCGCTCGCGCGACGAGCAGATAGGTGTTCTCTTCCATAGCCCGATACGTCGGGTGGAAGCCCATGAAGACGACGCGGTTGTAGTCGGTCTCGGGAACGCCGTCGTAGGTGCCGCTCACCATGGCGCCCTGGTCGACGGCCGCTTCATTGCTGTTGTTCCAGAACCCGGAATGGAACGGTCCGGTGATGCCCGCACGGTACGTGACGTCGGTCGCGATCGCGTCGCTGGTCTCGGAGAACCAGTAGGGCGGGTAGCAGAAGGCGTAGTCATCCTCCGGATACCCCGCCGTCAAGATATCGTCCTGAGCGTACTCAGCCATGACGATGCCGTTGTCGGCGCGGTCGCCGTCGTTCTGGACGGTGACGTCCGGCAGCAGGCCCGTGGCCCACGACTGGTCGGCGCCCCTCACCATGCCCAGATAGACGCGCTGACGCGTAGCTGACGCGCCGTCGAGCCAGGTCTGGACGTTCGCGAGCGAGGTGCTGGTCGTGCCGCCTGCCGTGCCGGAGCTCGAGAGGTAGGCGGTCGTGGAGTTGCTCAGCGAGCCGGTGTTCGCGGCGACGCTGTAGAAGCCGAGGACGTTCTTCAGAACCCACACGGTCTGGGCGTCGACCGCCACCGAGACGTTCGGCCGCGACAACGTGGCCACCATATCGAGGGAGAGCCCGTCGGCGCTCATGAAATCGATTCCCTGCTGGCGAGCGGCACGACTGAGATACGGCAGCGCTCTCGGTGTGTCGGTCGTGTCGATGACGAAGGCGCCCAACGGGATCTTGTCGTAAGGAGCGGCGAGCGCCTCGTGGACCATGCCCACGTTGTACAGACGCTGCAGCATCTCATTCGCCACGTTGACGGACTGGTTGGTGTCGCCGGCGAACCAGAACACGGGGCCGGTGCCGTCGACCATGCCGGCCTTGCCCACGGTGCCCCCGACTCGCGTGAGGCTGGCGGTGAAGGCGTCGTCGACGGTCGCGGCGTCGAAGCCCCAGATCTCCGGGAGGCCCCATGCGGAGATGTCGTACATGGAGCTCACGCCGTACTGCGCCTTGACGTCTTCGCCTTCCCACAGCATGTTGTTGGCGAGGGAGCGCAGGGGCTGTGCGGTGCGTACGACGAAGGTGCCGGCCGGATAGTCGACCGCGTCCGCGGTGAACGGCGCGGTCGCCATGTGGACCTCGATGCCGTACATGCGCGCGTGATTGACGAACTTGTAGGCCTGCAGCGGATCCTTCTGCATGGCGGGATCCACGGGGACGACGTAGGCGTAGGGGAACTCCACGTCGCCTACGACGTTGCTGTAGGGGAACAGCGGGTCGCCCCAGGGGACAGGACGGAGCATGTCCGTCATGTTGCCCTGCCACGGCCGGCCGGTGCGGGCGTTGGGGACGTTCCTGTCCCCGCGACGGAACACTTCGGCCTGATCCCTCATGATGGCCAGACGGTTCCTGACCACGTAGTTCATCATGCTCCACGACGTCCAGTAATGTGCGTCCACGCCGTCAAGGGTCTTGTAGGGCGTCTCCAGCGTGTAGCCGAGGGAGCCCATCTGCTGGGCGATCATCCCGGTGTAGTAGGGACCGTAGTCGTCCCAGCCCTCGTTGATCTCACCGAGCGTGTCCTTGGCTGTGCCCCACTGGTAGGGGATCTGGCCGGTCATGCCGGTCCTGGCCTCCAGCGTGCTCTTCATGCGCTCGGCCAGCGGGACGGCCCACTTGATGAACAGGTCGTACTCGAGGCTCGGGTTGTGCGGGATCGTGCACGGCTCGATGAGCATGGGGTTCACGAAGCCGTGGAGATCGAGGAAGGTCACCGGGTGATAGGCGGCGAGCTGCTTGACGGTGGCCATGGTCTCCGGCTGCGTGAGCGTGATGAAGTCCCGGTTGAGGTCGAACCCGTTGCCGTTGGCGCGCAGGTCGGTGATCCTGCCGTCAGGGTTCTGGCACGGGTTGATGAGGACGACGCAGTTCCTGAGGATGTTGCGCGTCTGCGAGTCGTTGGAGAACGCCAGACGGCGCAGGATGGCCAAGCTGGCGTCGACGCCCGTCGTCTCGCCGCCGTGGATGCTGGCGTTGATGAAGACGGGCGCGCGGATGCCGCTCCTCGCGGTCAGCATGCGTTTGGCCCTGGCCGGGTCGCTGGCGATCAGCCGGCGGTACGTCTGGTTGCGCCTCTGGACGGCGCGGTTCGGCCATTGGGCCGTGACCGTGACCAGCCACATCGGGTTGCCGTTGGCGGAGAGTCCGGTCTGCTTCATGGTGACCCGCCTGCTGCGCCGGTCGATCGACCGCAGGATCGGATACAGCTCAGAGTAGTAGGTGTAGCCGGGATACGGCGGCGTCGCGATCTCCGGCGCGCCGCGCTGCGGGATCTTCGCCGTGGGCGACACGGCGTCCTTCGCTCGCGTGGCGGTCGCCGCCTGGGCGGTCGCGACCACACCGAACAGGAGCAGGAAGGCGAGGGTGAACGTGAACCACTTCCGCATTCGAAAGACCTCCTGAGGAGAGTCCGGCCGGCGATGGCTTGCCCGTACGGGCGGCAGCTGCCGGCACGACACCAGACAGATCACTGCAAGCGCGACCCCCTTTTTTTTGCTGCGGTCGACCGTCTGCCGAAGGAGACGACGGGTACGCCGATGCCGCACGTGCGCCGTGTGGACTGAGGACCCCCTGGACCGCCGACACCTCCGGCGCAACTAGACTATGCGGCGTCGTAGCGGAGGCGTCAAGGTCCCGGCGTTGCGCGCGCCGCAGGCCGTTAGAACCCGTATCTCGGCGGGTACAAGCGAGCCCATGGACGCTCACGACGATAGGGCACGATCCGGCGGCCAGAGGTCTGGCGTCGAGGCCGCGTACGAGGCGGTCGCCGCGGCGCTCGCCGCGCACGACAAGGCGACCGCGGTACGGACCGCCGTTGAGGCGGTGACCTCCGGCGCCGTGACCATTCCCGCGCTGTACCGGGACGTGCTCGGGCGCATCCTCGGCGACACGGGGGCTGCGTGGCAACGCGGCGACACGGCCATCTGGGAAGAACACATGGCGAGCGCGACGGTGCGCACGGTCGTCGAGATCCTGTATCCGGGTGTGCTCAAGGAGAAGGCCGCGGCGGAGCCGTCCGGCCGCATCGTGCTCCTGGCGTGCCCACCCGAAGAGGGGCATGACCTCGGCCTGCGCATGGTCTCCGATCGGTTCGACATGGCCGGGTGGACGACGTACTACCTCGGGCCGGACACCCCTGTCACGGAGATCGCCGATGCCGCTCGGGCGCTGGGCGTCGACACCATCGTCCTCAGCTCGTCGACGCACTTCAATCGAGTCGCAGTCCGGCACGCGGTCGACGCGCTCAAGAAGGAGCTGCCCGGACTCGACATCATGGTCGGAGGTCCGGCCTTCGTGGGGGCGGCCACCGGCTGGCTGCCGCAGGAGATCGTGGACCTCGACGGGTTGCTGGGCGACACCGCCCCTGTCACGGCCGAAGCGAGCGCCCGGGTCGCCGACGCCGGGCCGGAGAGCTGACACGGCGTGCTGAGTCTCAGCATCGCCGCCCGCTTCCTGCGCAAGAGCCCGGTCCAGTCCATCCTGATCGCGGCCGGCATCGCCGTCGGCATCGGCGTGCAGGTCTTTCTCGGCTCGCTGATCACCAGCCTGCAGGCGAGCCTCGTCGACCAGACGATCGGCAACAGCCCGCAGCTCGTCGTCAGGCCGCAGGAGGACGGTGGCTCGGTGGCCTTCACCTCCGGTCTCGAGAAGGCCATGGGCGCGCAGAGCGAGATCACCACCGTAGTGCCCACGCGGACGTTCTCGGCGATCTTCCGTAAGGGGGCCGAGAGCGCGCCTCTGCAGTTCACCGGCGGCGCGCTCGACCGGCTGGACACCATCTACGACATCTCGGGGCGTCTCGTGGAGGGACGGGCGACGCTCGGGGACGGCGAGGTGATCGTCGGCAAGGACTTCGCCGACGGCGCTTCTCTCAAGCCCGGTGACGAGGCGTCGTTCGTGCTGCCCAGTGGCGATGCCGCGCGCCTCACCGTGAGTGGAGTGTTCGACTTCGGCTCGGCGGCGGCCAACAGTACGACGGCGTTCGTAGGTGGGGAGTACGCCGCGAAGGTGTTGAAGCTCTCGTCAGACGAGTACTCGGCGATCGACGCGCAGGTCGCCGACGTGTTCTCCTCCAAGAGCGTGGCCGTCGCGCTCCGCGACGACGCGGCGCTGGACGGGCTCGCGGTCACTGAATGGCAGGAGAACAATGCCGACCTGCTCTCCGCGTTGCAGAGCCAGAGCATGTCGAGCTATCTGATCCAGGTGTTCGTGCTCATCGCCGTCGCGTTGGGCATCGGGTCCACGCTCGCGATCTCCGCCGTTCAGAAGACGCGGCAGATCGGGATCCTCAAGGCGATGGGCATGAGCGACCGGCACTCGGCCCGGATCTTCCTGTGGCAGGCGTTGCTCCTCGGACTCGCCGGCGCCGCGGCGGGTGTGGGCGCCGGGCTGGGCCTGATCGCCGTGTTCAGCTATGTGGGACGCGACTCCGCGTCGCTGTTCCCGATCACAGCGGAGCTGGGGTTCGTCGCGATCTCGTTCGCGGTCGGCGTGGCCGTGGCGATGGCCTCCTCGTTCATCCCGGCACGGCGTACGTCCAAGCTCGACCCCATCGAGGTGATCCAGGGTGGCTGACGCACTGGTCGGCGCCGAAGACATCGGCAAGACGTACGGTTCGGTGGTCAAGACCGTGGCGCTCGAGAAGGTCTCCTTCGAGCTGGCCCGCGGCGAGTTCGTGGCGCTCATCGGGCAATCCGGCTCGGGCAAGTCGACGATGCTGAACCTGATCGGGCTCCTCGACAGACCCTCGACGGGCCGCCTGGTGCTGGACGGCCACGACGCGAACGACGCCGGTCGCAGACAGCGCGCGGCGTTGCGCAACTCGCTCATCGGCTTCGTCTTCCAGTTCCATCACCTGCTGCCGGAGTTCAGCGTGCTGGAGAACGTCGTGATGCCGGGACGCATCGCCGGTGTCGCGCCGGGCGACCTTGAGCCGCGGGCACGAGAGAACCTGGAGCTGCTGGGTCTCGAGGGTCTCGCGGACAAGAACGCCAACCAGATCTCGGGCGGTCAGAAACAGCGCGTGGCCATCGCGCGCGCGCTCATGAACCGCCCGGCGCTGGTGCTCGCCGACGAGCCCACCGGCAATCTCGACACCGAGAACTCGGCGGCCGTGTACGACCTCTTCCGCACGATCAACGGCGAACTCGGCACCGCGTTCCTCATCGTCACCCATGATCGGAGCGTGGCGCAGCAGACCGATCGCATCCTTGAGATCGTGGACGGCCACCTGGAGCAGGATGTGAAGAGCGAGTACTTCTGAGCCCAGCTGACGCGCGGCGCCATTGCTGCTATCATTTCCCGTCGATCGCGCGATCGGCTTCGGTGTCCCGGGGCCGGGCGTCAGCGGTGACCGGTGGTGGACGTAGCTCAGTTGGTAGAGCTCCAGGTTGTGGCCCTGGCGGTCGCGGGTTCAAGTCCCGTCGTTCACCCCA
>CAZJGT010000152.1:0-5755 GCA_964545565.1 uncultured Thermoleophilia bacterium | reverse complement strand
AGCGACGACGTCCAGGAGGTCCACGCCAATTTCGACATCCCCGAGGACGTCCTCGAGGCGCTGGCGGGCTGACGGATGGCGAAGGCCGCAGGGCACGGCCGGGCGGCCGAGGCGGGAGCGGGGCTGATCGTCCTGGGCTTCGATCCGGGCACCGCGAGTACCGGCTGGGGGGTCATCCAGCAGGACGGCGGCATGCTGCGCTCGCTCGGACACGGGTGTATCGTCACGTCGGCGAAGGACCCCACGCACGTGCGCCTGCGCCAGATCCACGACCAGGCGCGCGGCCTGATCAGGCGGTTCTGCCCCGACATGGTCGTGCTCGAGGACCTGTTCGTCAACGTCAACGTGAAGACGGCCTTGGCGGTGGGACAGGCCAAGGGCGTGCTCTATCTGGCCGCGTCGGACCTCGAGGCTTCGCCGTGCGAGTACTCGCCCCTGCAGATCAAGCAGGCCGTGACCGGCTACGGGCGCGCCAGCAAGATCCAGGTGCAGGAGATGACCAAGGTGATCCTCTGCCTGCCACGCATCCCGCAGCCCGACCACGCCGCCGACGCGCTCGCCGTGGCCATCACGCACACGCACCACAACGGCGAGGCGTTCCAGGCGGCCAAGGCTCGCCCGCAGAGCGGCCGCCGATGATCGCCACGGTGCGCGGCCGGCTGGCGTTGACCGACGGCGAGCGGGCCGTGATCGAAGTCGGCGGCCTCGGACTGGAGGTGCTGGCGTCCACGCGGACCCTCGGAGCGATCGGTCCGCGTCTCGGCGAAGAGGTCGGCCTGCACACGTATCTTCATGTGCGCGAGGACGCCTTGCAGCTGTTCGGGTTCCGCGACCCCGGCGAGCGCACGTTCTTCCTCTGGTTGACCGGCGTCAGCGGCGTCGGCCCCAAGGTCGCCCTCGCCGTGCTCTCGGGCTATCCGGTGGCCGAGCTCGAGCTCGCCGTGGCGCGCGACGACGTGAAGAAGTTCGAGAGCATCCCGGGCATCGGCAAGAAGCTCGCCCAGCGCCTGGTCCACGAGCTCAAGGACAAGGTGGGGGAGCTGCCGCCGGTGGGCTCCGGCGAAGCCGGTGCTTCCGGCGGCAGCGCTCCGGCCGACGCCTTCCTGGCGGCTCGCTCCGCGCTCCAGAACCTCGGGCTCACGCTGCGCGAGGCCGAGGAGGCGCTTCGTGGCGCTCCGGATGATGCGGCTCTGGAGGATCTCGTGAAGCACGCTCTCACCCGCAAGGCCGGTGACTGATGCCCAAGCCGGACGACCGCATCGGCGACCCCGAAGAGCGCGCCGACGACCGCGACCTCGAGCTGGGCCTCAGGCCACGGCGGTTCGCCGACTTCGTCGGCCAGCACGTGGCCAAGGAGCAGCTCGAGATCTTCGTCGAGGCCGCCAAACAGCGCGGCGACACGCTCGACCACGTGCTCATCGCAGGACCTCCAGGCCTGGGCAAGACGACCCTCGCCGGGATCATCTCCCAGGAGCTCGGCGTCGGCATGCACACCACGTCGGGGCCGGCCCTGGAGCGCAAGGTGGACGTGGCGGGACTGCTCACCAACCTGCAGGAGGGCGACGTCCTCTTCGTCGATGAGATCCACCGCCTGAACGCGGCCGTGGAAGAGGTCCTCTACCCGGCGATGGAGGACTACGAGATCGACATCATGATCGGCGAGGGCCCCGCGGCGCGCAGCATCCGCATGCAGGTGCAGCCGTTCACGCTGATCGGGGCCACCACGCGCACCGGCCTCCTCACGACGCCACTGCGCGATCGCTTCGGCGTCTGGCAGCGCCTCGAGTACTACGAGGTCGAGGAACTGGCGGCGATCGTGCGGCGGTCGGCCGGGATCCTCGGCGTGGAGATCGACGGGGATTCCGCGCTCGAGATCGCCGGCCGCTCCCGAGGTACTCCCCGTGTGGCCAACCGGCTGCTGCGCCGCGTGCGCGACTTCGCGCAGGTGCGCCATCAGGGCGTCGTCGAACACCAGATCTGCCTTGCCGCCCTCGAGCTCTTCCAGGTGGACGGGGAGGGGCTCGACAAGCTCGATCGCGACATCCTGCGCATCATCGCCGAGAAGTTCGACGGCGGTCCGGTGGGCCTCGACACGCTCGCCGTTGCGCTCGGCGAGGAGGCCGACACCGTCATGGACGTGTACGAGCCGTACCTGATCATGCAGGGTTTCCTGAAACGCACGCCGCGCGGACGCATGCTCACGCGCAGCGGTTTCATCCACTGTGGCCTCACGCCGCCCGCCGGGCCGGACACGCTCTTCGGCGACGGCTGACGCGCCGCCGGCGGACGTCCCTCGACGCCGCGCCACGTGTGCAACCGAGGCTCGCGCTATACTCGCCTGATGACCGATTTACTCCTCCACACCTGCTGCGGACCGTGCTCGACCGCCGTCGTGCCGGCGTGGCGCGAGCGTGGCGTCGAGCCTGTCGGCTGGTTCGAGAACCCCAACATCCAGCCGGCCGCGGAGCTGGAGCGTCGCCTCGAGAGCATGCGGCGCTACAGCCGCAGGGCCGGTCTCGAGCTGATCGTTCCCGAGAGTGGGGAAGAGGACGCGGCGTGGCGCGCCTGGCGCGAGACCCTGGCCGGCGCCACGCCGGACGAGCGCTGCGCCGCCTGTCTGCGCGCGCGTCTCGGCGCGGCCGGCGCGGCCGCCCGCGCGCTCGGGCTCGCGCGCTTCTCGACGACGCTCACGGTGAGCCCGTACCAGCGCCACGACCTGATCCGCAAGGCGGGGGAGGACGCGGCCGACGTGTACGGCGTCGACTTCGTCTATCTCGACGTCCGCGAGCGCTTTCGCGACACCCACGCGGAGAGCCGCCGGCTTGAGCTCTACCGCCAGCCGTACTGCGGCTGCGTGGCGAGCAAGTGGGAAGCCTGGCAGGCGCGGCAGGAGCGTCGCCGCCGGAGGTCCGCGTGAGCCACAAGGCGTGCGGGCTCGCGCTCAGCGACCTCGACTACGAGCTGCCCGACGACCTGATCGCCCAAACGCCGGCACAGCCGCGCGACTCATCGCGGCTGCTCGTCTGCAGCCGCGCCACGGGGGCAGTCGAGGACCGCGTCTTCTCCGAGCTGCCGTCGCTCCTGCGCTCTGGTGACGTGCTGGTGCGCAACGACACCCGCGTGTTCCCGGCGCGCAGCTACTTCCACCGCACCACGGGAGGACGCATCGAGGTACTGTTCCTCTCCCGGCTGACCGGCCCTACGGCCGGGAGCGACCGCTGGGAGGTGCTGCTGCGCGGTCGCCCGCGGCGGGAGGAGGTCCTCGAGAGCGAGATCCTCGGTCCCGAATGGCCGCTTCGCTGCATCGAGCCTCTCGGCGACGGGCGCTGGGTGGTGGAGAGCCTCGGCGAGGAGCCGGTGCTCGCGCGGCTCGAGGGAGCGGGAGTCACGCCGCTGCCGCCCTACATCACGGTGCCGCTCGACGACCCGGAGCGCTATCAGACCACCTACGCCCGGCGCGTGGGCTCGGCGGCGGCGCCGACGGCAGGGCTGCACTTCACGCCGGCGGTCGACGCTGCCCTCGCCACGGCCGGCGTCGCCGTGGAGACCCTGACGCTCCACGTCGGGCTCGGCACGTTCAGACCGCTCCAGGAGGAGTCGCTCGACGCCACCACCCTGCACCGCGAGGCGTTCGAGATCGACGCGGCAGTCTGGGCGCGCCTCTGCGAGGCGCGCCGCGACGGCCGCCGCATCGTCGCCGTCGGCACCACCTCGATGCGCGTGCTCGAGCATCTCGCGCTGGGCGGGGCGGCGGACCAGGAGCCCGCGCTTCGCGGGGAGACGCGGCTCTTCATCCGGCCGGGCTTCGACTTCCGCATGGTCGGGGGGCTCGTCACCAACTTCCATCTGCCGCGCACGAGCCTGCTCGCCCTCGTGATGGCGTTCTGCGGCGTCGACGAGGCCCGGCAGGCGTACAGACACGCCGTCCGCGAGCGCTACCGGTTCTACAGCCTCGGGGACGCGATGCTGGCGCTGTGAGCGCACCCGCGCCGATGGCGGCCGAGGGCTTCGCCTTCGAGGTGGAGGCGCGTGACGGCGGCGCCCGGGCGGGCCGCCTCATGACGCCCCACGGCGTCGTCGAGACGCCGTGCTTCATGCCCGTGGGGACCAAGGCGACGGTGAAGGGCGTCCAGCCGCGCGAGCTGCGCGAGCTCGGCGCCCAGATCGTCCTCGGCAACACCTACCACCTGTACTTCCGTCCGGGCAGGGAGATCGTCGCCGCTCACGGCGGCCTGCATGGATTCATGCGCTGGGACGGGCCGATCCTCACCGACTCCGGCGGCTTCCAGGTGTTCAGCCTGGAGGGAACCCGCGCACTGCGCGACGATGGCGTGGAGTTCAGCTCCGTCTATGACGGCTCCCGGCACGTGTTCACGCCCGAGTTGGCGATGCGCATCCAGGAGGACCTCGGCGCGGACATCGTCATGGCGTTCGACCAGTGCGCGCCGGGCACGCTGCCGCACGCCGAGCTGGAGGCCGCGGTGGAGCGCACCACGCGCTGGGCCGCGGCCTGCAAGGAAGCGCACACGCGCCGCGACCAGCTCCTCGTCGGGATCGTGCAGGGCGGTGTTGACGATGATCTGAGGCGGCGGTCGGCCGCCGGGATCACCGGCGTCGGCTTCGACGCCTACGCTCTCGGCGGCCTCAGCGTCGGCGAGCGCGGCGACGAGATGCTGGCCGCGGTCGAGTTGATGGACGCGCTCCTGCCGGCCGATCGCCTGCGCTACTTCATGGGCATCGGCGACCCGGTCGGCATCATCCAGGTCATCGCTCGTGGGGTCGACGTCTTCGATTGCGTGCTCCCCACGCGTATGGCGCGCACCGGCACGGCGCTTCTTCGCGGCGGCGGGCGGCTGAACTTGCGCAACGCCCGCTTCGCCGCCGACCTGGCGCCCCTCGAGCAGGAGTGCGATTGCTATGCCTGCCGGACGTTCACGCGCTCCTACCTCCGCCATCTGGTCGTGCAGAAGGAGATGATGGGCGCGCAGCTCCTGAGTCTGCACAACCTGCGCGTTCTGCTAAGATTGACCCGCGACGCTCGCAGCGCCATCCGCGCGGGGCGTTTTGCGGCATTCGCCAACGACGTTGCGGGGCTTGACTCCGCGGGAGGTTGAGGTCCGTGTCCTTCACCATCATCATCTGGGTCGTCGTCTTCTTCGGGATCTTCTACTTCCTCGCGATCCGGCCGCAGCGACGGCAGCGCCAGCAGCACGCCGAGATGGTGAGCATGCTCAAGAAGGGCGACGACGTGCTCACCATCGGTGGCATGTACGGCACCGTGAGCGCGATCGGCGACGACTGGGTCGAGCTCGAGATCGCCAAACGCACCAGGGTCAGGTACCTCAAGCGCGCCATCTCGTCGATCACCAGCATCGACGAGTACGAGGAGGAGGAAGAGGACGAGTTCATCGAGGCCGACGACGAGGATGTGATCGAGGAGGCGGACGGCGAGGAGATCGACGCCGCCGACGAGGCGTTCGAAGAGGTCGAAGAGGCCGAGGTGGCCGGGGACGAGACGCCCGACGCTCCCGACGCTCCGGAGGCTCCCAAGGCGTGACCACGGCGACCTGGCGCCGTGATCGTGAAGCAAGCTGTGACGACGGGCCCCGCGAGTGCCGCGGGGCCCGCTCCGTGCAGGGATTCCTGCCTGCGGCCCGAACTGCGTTCTGACGTGGACTCGACACAGGGGTAACGCTCACATGGCGCATGTTCTCGCGTTCGCCAATCAGAAGGGCGGGGTGGCCAAGACCACCTC
>CAZJGT010000151.1:0-5869 GCA_964545565.1 uncultured Thermoleophilia bacterium | reverse complement strand
ATCGCCTTGCCGAGCACGGCGAAGAAGGGCGCCGTCTCCCGCATCGTCGCGGCGCTCACGCCCGGCACCGCGGTGACGACGATGCGCGCCGACGTCGACTACATCGTCACCGAGCACGGCGTCGCCCATCTGCGCGGCCTCGGGCTGCAGGAGCGCGCCGCGGCGCTCATCGAGATCGCCGACCCGGTGTTCAGAGACCAGATCCGGGAGGAGGCGGCCGAGGTGTATGGGGTCGGCCGCCTGACCCGCCACCCGCTCACCAAGGAGAACTGAGAGCCATGGAGCACGCCCACAACGAGCCTGAACCGCGCGTCATCTCGTCGGCCAGCGGTCAGCCGGCCGAGCTGCGCCGCGTCGAACGCAAGATGCGCATCCATCGCCAGCCCAAGACCCTCATCACCGGCGTCGGCGCGGTCGACCAGCTGGGCGTCGAGGCCAAGAAGCTCAACGGCAGCAAGGTCCTCGTCATCACCGACGAGGGCGTCAGCGACTGCGGCATGTGCGTCGACGTCGAGCGGCCTCTGACCGAGGCCGGCCTCGAGGTCGACTTCTACGACAAGTCCGTACCCGAACCGCCCATGAGCACCATCGAGGAGATCGTGCGCATCGTCGAGAAGGGCGGCTACGACCTCATCGTCGGCTTCGGCGGCGGCTCGCCGATCGACGTCGCCAAGGCGGCGGCCGTGCTGCCGCACACCGGCGACACCGTGTACGACTACGTGGGCATCGACCAGGTCAAGAAGAAGGGCCTGCCGATCATCGCCGTCCCCACCACCTCGGGCACCGGCTCCGAGTGCACCGCGATCGCCATCTTCGCCAACGAGAAGCTCAACGTGAAACAGGGGCTGGTCAGCCCGTTCCTCATGCCCAACGTCGCGCTCATCGACCCGGGGCTCACGATCAGTTGCCCGCCCAACGTCACCGCCGCCTCGGGCATGGACGCCCTGATCCACAACATCGAGGCCTACATCTCGGTGAACGCCACCATGCACACCGACTCACTGGCCTACGAGGGCATCAAGCTGATCAGCCAGAGCATCCGGACCGCCGTCTACGACGGCACCAACATGTGGGCCCGCGACAACATGGCCATGGGGTCCATGATGGGCGGCATCGCCTTCGGCAACGCCGGCGTCGGCGCCGTGCACGCGCTCTCGTATCCCATCGGCGGCATGTTCCACGTGCCGCACGGCGTCGCCAACACCATGGTCCTGCCGTGGGCCATGGACTTCAACAAGCTCGCCTGCCTGCGCTGGTTCCGCCAGTTCGGCGAAGCCATGGGCGAGAACATGGCCGGTCTGTCTGACCGCGAGGCCGCGGACAAGACCGTCGCCGCCCTCCGCCTGCTCGCCGACGACCTGGGCGTGCCGCAGTACCTGAGCGACGTCGACATCCCCGAGTCGGCGATCCCGGACCTGGTCGAGGGAGCCAAGACGCAGGTCCGCCTGTGGAACAACAACCCGCGCAAGTTCACGCCCGAGGACATGGAGCGTGTCTACCGCAACATGGCCGTGCGCCCGGGCAGCAAGCCCGTCAAGGAGAAGAAGCCGGCCGCCAAGAAGTAGGAGCCGGCGACCGACGCAGCCGTGAGAACGCCGGGGCGGGTGACCATCGGTCACCCGCCCCGGCGTTCGTTCAGGCGCCGGCCGTCACCCGGCTGCCGTGCGGCACGACCAGGCAGCGGGCGCCGGGGCCGACGCGGTCCAGCGCCCCCTGGACCGCGTCGTCGACGCTCGCGAACGGCGTCATGCACATGCTGCGCACCACCTCGTCCGGGAACTCCGAGACGAGGTAGACGTCGGCCCTGGCGAGCAGCCCCGCCACGGCGGCCGCCTTGTGGCCGCCGAGCACGAACTCCTGCCGGATGCGGTCGATGAGCACCTGCGGCCTGCCCATCCCGGTCATCCACTCCTCGAACACCCTGTTGCCGAAACCCTCCGCGCAGCGGGCGACGAGCACGATCACGCCGCCGTCCCGCACCGCCCCGGCCACGTTGTCCAGGGTCTTCTGGGCCTGGTAGAGGTTGATGTCCTTCGGCCTCCCGCCCGGCGAGGCGATCACGACGTCGGCAGCCTCAGGGATGCGCAGGTCGCAGCGCCGGTCGTAGGCCTCCGCGCCGGCGCGGTGCGCCTCGAGGTAGTGGCCGGCGACCGCCCGGATGATGCGCTTCTCCTCGTCGAGCAGCACGTTGAAGATGAAGTCGATGCCGATGAGCTCGCCGGCCTCGTCGATGTCCTCGCGCACGGGGTTGCCGTCGATGATGCCGGCCCGCGCCGTCGGCGCCAGCATCATACGGTGGTTGCCCGAGATGGCGGCGTAGGAGCAGAGACCCGGCACGACCGCCTTGGCGCCGCCGCTGAATCCGGCGAAGTAGTGATACTCGATGTTGCCGGTGCAGATGCGCAGATCCGCATCGAGATAGGGCGCGAAGACCTCGAGGTGCGTGCCACGCGAGGTCGTGCCGACGGGCACGCAGCGGGCCGCGTCGAGGTCGATCAGCCGCACCCCGCTCGCGGCCACCTCCTCGCCGACGAGCCGCACCTGCTCCGCGGGCGTGTGCGCCCGATGGCCGCCGAGGGCGAAGAGGATACTGACGTCCTTCGGCGCGAGGGGAGCGAGCTCCTCGAGCAGCGCCGGGAGAAAACGGTAGGAGGGGCAGGGCCGCGTGATGTCGCTGACCACGATGGCGGCCTTGCCGGCCGATGCGGCCGGCTCGGAGAGCCGCGGCGCGCCGATGGGCTCCGCCAGGGCGCGCCGGATCTCGGCCTGCTCATCGGCCGCCGTCGGGGCCGCGGGCGGAGCGACCTCCTCACCCAGGCCGCAGCCCGGGCCGACGACGTCCACCTGGAGGTCCCGCGGCAGCACGGCCTCGAGGGCGCCGTCTCCGTAGGGGATCGAGACGCGCAAGATCGCCGTCCGGGCCGTCAGCCGAAGCGGACGGCGGACCCCTTGAGCGCCTCGATGACCGGCATCGGCTTGCCCGAGAGGAACTGGACCATGGCGCCACCCGCGGTGCACACGTAGTCGAAGCGGCCTGCGAGACCGAACCGGTTCATGGCGGTGACGCTGTCGCCGCCGCCAAGTGCGCTGAAGGCGGCGGAGTCCGCCATGGCCTCCCAGATGGCGCGCGTGCCGTACTCCGTCTCGGGCTGCTCGAACACGCCCGCCGGGCCGTTCACGAACACGGTGCCGGCGGCGGCGATGCGGTGCTCGTAGTCCGCGGCGGTCCGGTGGCCGATGTCGACCAGTTGCTCGCCGACGGGCAAGTCGGCGACCTTGACCTCCACGCGGCGGCCATCCTTCACAAAGGCCAGGTCGGCGGGCAGCACGATCCGGTCGCCGTGCTTCGCCAGGATGGCCCTGGACTCATCGATGTAGGGCTCGAGCTGGCTCGCCCGGATGAAGGCCATGGACGGCTCGCCGATGTCGACGCCGCTCGCTGCGAGCATCACCGTGGCGACCAGACCGGCGGTCAGCACGGTGTCGACGACGCCGTCCGCAAGGGCGGCCGCCATCATCGGAAACGCCTCCTGGATCTTGGTGCCGCCGAGCACGAACACGCACGGACGCGCCGGTGCTTCGCGCAGGCGCGCCAGGTTCTCGTACTCCCGCTCGAAGAGGCGGCCCATGGCCGAGGGCAGCAGCTCCTCGAAGCCGACCAGGCTGGGCTGCGAGCGGTGCGCGGCGGCGAAGGCGTCGCACACGTAGAGGTCGGCGAGCGGCGCCAGCTTGCGCACCACGAGCGTCTTCGCCTGGTCCTCGGGCGAGAGCTCGAGCTTGCGCTCGAAGAGCGTGAGCTCCTCACCGCAGAAGCGCACGTTGTCGAGGAGCAGCACGTCGCCGTCGGCGAGCCGGCCGATCGCTTCGCGGGCGGCCGGCCCGCAGACATCGTCGATGAAGCCGACGGGCCGGCCGACGAGGTCGCTCATCACCGCGGCGTGCGGCTCGGTGGAGGCGTAGTTGTGGTACTCCAGGTCGCCGCCCTGATGGGCGAGCAGCACCAGCTGCGCGCCGGCCTCCGCGAGCTCACGGACGGTGGGCGCGCAGCCCTTCAGCCGCGTCACGTCACGCAGCCCGCCGGTCTCGTGGTCGAGCGGCGCGTTGATGTCCACGCGGCAGAGCACCGTCTTGCCCCGCCAGGCGAAGTCGTCCAGCGTGTGGATGCCGTGCTTCATGGCCGGCGTCTACCCTCGGCCGGGTCAGGCGAGGCCGAGATACTTGTTGGTCAGGCCGACGGCCTCCAGGCGGTCGGTCTGCAGGCTGAGCGCGGCGCGGATGCCGTCCACGGTCTCCGGGATCACGACCGCCTCCTGCGGGATGTTGATGGCGAACATGAACTCGCGGCCGCTCTTGGCGATGGTCTCGTCGAACACGGCGATGTCGTACATGTCGGCGCGCTTGTTGCCGAGGTCGCGGGCGTAGCGGAACAGCGCCGAGTTGCTGTTGAACCCATCGGCGATCTTCACGTTGCGGATGCGCGGGTGCGCCTCGAAGAGCTCGAGCGCCCGCTCCTTGCTCACGTCGGCCTTGGTGGTGGCGATCACGTTGATGATGTGGCCGTGCGTGGTGGGCACGTGCACGAGCAGGCCGGTGGCCTCGATGTGGGGCATGATGGTCATGAGGTCGAGCGCCTGGTGGTTCGGCACGGGCTCGACCTGGGCGACGTCCACGAGGCCGCGGTGCGTATCGCCGGGGTCGGCGACGCGGCGCACGATGGTGACGATCACGCGCTCCACGCCGACCTCACGGTCGAGGCAGTCCACAGCGCGGATGAGGCCCGTCGTGTTGCAGCTCGTGAGCTTGAGGTAGTCCTTGCCGACGCCCTTCTCGTAGTTGGCGTAGCCGTGGAAGAACACGTCGACGATGTCGTTCTTCTCGCCGCCCTGGAAGATGGCCTTGACGCCCTTGGCCTGGTACAGCTCCTTGTTCTTGCGGCCGACGCCGCCGGGCGAGGAGTCGAGGACGACGTCGACCTTGCCGAGCAGGTCGTCCATGGTGCCGGTGACGGGGATGCCGACCTCATCGAAGGCGGCCTTCTGGGCGGCCTCGACCACGTAGAGGTCGTACGGCATGCCGGCTTCGCAGAGGGCACGGGTGGAGAGGGTCGGCGCGACGTCGACGACGCCGACCAGTTCCATGTCCTGCTGCAGCGCGACACCGTCGGCCAGGCGCTGGCCGATGACGCCGTAGCCGACGACGCCTACTCTTGGCTTGCTCATGTTCCGCTCCTTGCTTGCGAGTCTCGTGCCGCGCGCGGCGGCGATCAGTACCCCAGGTCCTTCTCGACGACGCCGATCGACTCGTCGAGCACACGCACGACGGTGTCGATCTGCTCCTTGCTGATGATGAACGGCGGCGCGACCGCGTGCACGTGGCCGCCGCCCAGCAGGCGCACGAAGACGCCGCGCTTGAAGGCCTCGTCGCGGATCTTGGCGGCGACGCCCTGCGCCGGCGCGAACCACTCGCGCGTCTCCTTGTCCTTGACGTACTCGATGCCGGCGACGAGGCCGACGCCGCGCACGTCGCCGACGATCGGGTGTGCCAGCAGGGTCGCGAGCCCGTCCTGCAGGTACGGGCCGAGCTCGGCGCAGCGCTCGACGAGCTTCTCGCGCTCGACGATCTCGAGGTTGGCGACGCCGGCGGCGCAGCAGAGCGGGTGACCGTTGTAGGTGGCCCCGCTCATGAACGTCTCGCCGGGGCCGCCGAGGAAGGCGTCGAACACGTGGTCCCTGGCGCCCACGGCTCCGAGCGGCAGGTAGCCGGAGGAGAGGCCCTTGGCCAGGGTGATCAGATCGGGGTCCGAGCCGAACTGCTCGAAGCCGAACCAGGTGCCGCTGCGGCCGAAGCCGGTGATGACCTCGTCGTTGAT
>CAZJGT010000150.1:0-5875 GCA_964545565.1 uncultured Thermoleophilia bacterium | reverse complement strand
AAGAAGAGCTCGCTGCCGCAGACCACGCAGCGGAACTCGTCGACGTGGATGTCGGCGCCGGTCATGTCGACCTCGACGATGGTCCCGCACTCCACACAGTAGCCGGGCATGTAGCGTTGACGCGGGTCGTACATGCTGACGCCCCAGCGGATCCGGTCGGCGGTATAGCCGCACTGGCGGCACTCGAACGTCGTGTACTCTCCCATCGCCTGCCTCTCTGCGGACTGGATGTCTCTCCCAGTATCGGCACGAGAGCCCAGCGGTTGAGGGCGCGCCGCCTTGAACGGCTCGCGAAGCCGGTGCTATACTCCTTCGGCTGGACAACACACCACGAGGCGGGCTCTTGCGTGAAAGTCGGTGGCAACCGACTTTTCTCGCGTTAGGGGTCGTTATGAGAGAGACGAGAGAGCAACTGGAGGCCGTCATCGAAGCCACGCTCAGTGAGCGATTCCCCGACGTCGAGATCGTCGACGTCGAGCTGCGCGGCGGATCAGCCGCGGCCCTCACGCTGTTCATCGACCGGCCCGGCGGCGTCGATCTCGAGCTTTGCGCGGCGGTGAGCCAGGACTTGGAGGACATCCGCGAGCGGTACTCGCTCGAGGTGTCCTCACCGGGCTTGGACCGGCGGCTGCGCAAGCCGGCGCACTTCGCCGCCCAGGTCGGCCGAGACGTCGCGGTCACCATGGCCGAGCCGCTGGACGGACGCCGCAACTTCCGCGGCGTGCTCGAGGCCGCGGGCGACGACTCCATCACCCTCGTCCTCGAGGGCGGGGGCAGCGTCACGCTGCCGCTGACCGCCCTCGGGAAGGCCCACGTGGTCTACAACCATGAAACCGACGGAGGCCACCCGTGAGTAGAGAGATCATCGAGGCTCTGCGCCAGATCGAGAGTGAGAAGGGCATCGCCTTCGAGGCTCTTGTCGAGGCTCTCGAGGATGCGCTGCTGTCCGCCTACAAGAAGTCACCCGACGCGGCCGAGTACGCAGCGGTCGAGATCGACACCGAGACCGGCGACATGCGCGTGTATGAGCTCATCTTCCCGGACCACGTCGACACCGAGTCTCTCAAGATCCACGATGAGGAGACCGGCGAGGAGGTGGGGCTCGACCTGAGCGGCGTCGACATGAGCGAGGTCGAGCGCATCGAGGTCACGCCGGACGACTTCGGCCGCATCGCGGCGATGACCGCCAAGCAGGTCATCCTGCAACGCATCCGCGAGGCTGAGCGCGACCTCATGTACGAGGAGTACATCGACCGGGTCGGCGAGCTCGTCACGGGCATCGTCCAGCAGAGCGACCCACGCCACAACACGCTGGTCGAGCTGGGCCGCGTCGAGGCCGAGCTGCCCCGCGGCGAACAGATCGAGACCGAGCACTACGAGCACGGCGCGCGCATCAAGGCCGTGATCATGCGCGTGGAAGAGTCGGCCAAGGGTCCGCAGGTCAAGCTCTCGCGGCGCAGCGAGGAGCTCGTGCGACAGCTGTTCGAGCTCGAGGTGCCGGAGATCGCCGACGGCCTCGTCGAGATCAAGCAGGTCGCCCGTGAGACCGGCTACCGCGGCCGCGACGGCAAGCCCGTGCCCGGCCGCTGCAAGATCGCCGTGATCTCCAACGCCGACGGCGTGGACCCGGTCGGCGCGTGCGTCGGCCCCCGCGGTTCGCGGGTGCGCATGGTCGTCAGCGAGCTGCGCGGCGAGCGCATCGACATCATCCCGTACAACGACGACGCGGCGCGGTACGTCGCCAAGGCGCTCTCCCCGGCGCGCGTGCGTGAGGTCATCGTCGATGACGAGGAGAAGACGGCGACGATCATCGTCCCGGACGACCAGTTGTCCCTGGCGATCGGCAAGGACGGTCAGAACGCACGTCTGGCGAGCAAGCTCACGGGCTGGCGCATCGACATCAAGAGCCAGCAGCAGATGGCCGAGGCCGAGAACAGCCTCGAGTTCACCGACGAAGACGGCGTCGACGGCCAGTGCATGGCCATCGGGCGCAGCGGCAAGCGCTGCCCGAACCAGGCTGAGCCGGGCTCCCGCTACTGCAGCATCCACGCAGACTACGTGGAGCCTCCGAAGGCGGCCGAAGACGCGGCCGAGCCGACCGTCGAGGCTGCCGGCGAGCCGGTCGACGCGGAGGCGGGCGAGGAGTGATCGCCGTGGCGACGCCCGAGAGGACGTGCATCGGCTGTCGTCGCAGGCGCGGCCAGGACGAGCTCGTCCGGCTCGTGCTCGAGCAGGGACGTGTCGTGCCGGCGCGGCCCGGCGCTACCGGCAGGAGCGCCTATCTGTGTCCAGAAGAGAACTGTCTCGGGGCCGCGGAGAAGGGACGCGCGTTCGCGCGCGCCTTCCGCGGTCCCGTGACTCTCGATCCCGCGGTGCGCGCGGTCTTCGCGCGGCCCGGGAACGACGAAAGGCGGTGAGGTGAATGGCGAAACGTAAAGTCTCGGACATCGCGACTCAGCGAAAGACGAGCGTCGACGATGTGCTCGCTCACCTCAAGAAGGCGGGTATCGCGGTCGTTGACGGAGAGGTCGACGTCGACGACGCGGCGATCGACAAGGCGTACGCGGCGCCCGCAGGCGGCGCCGTGCGCCGGCGCTCCGGTGGCGGCCCCGGCGGCAAGAAGCGCCGTGTCATCATCGACGCCGGCGCCTCACGGCGCGGTGGCGGTCCCGGCGGCCGCGACCGGCGACGCGGCCGCGGGCGTGGCCGCGACCGCGAGGAGCAGCAGACGGCGCCGGTCGTACCCACCGGCCTCGTCAAGGTGCCGTCCGGGTCCAGCGTGAAGGACGTCTCCCATCTCCTCGGCATCACGACTCCCGACATCATCAAGGCGCTCATGGGCTACGGCGAGATGGTCACCATCACGCAGACCCTGAGCGACGAGGCCATCGAGGTGCTGGCCACCGACTTCGGCCGCGAGATCGAGATCACTCACGCGGCCGACGAAGAAGCCGAGCTGGAGAAGGAGGCCGTCGACGACCCCGAGGACCTCAAGCCGAGGCCCTCGGTCATCACCGTCATGGGCCACGTCGACCACGGCAAGACCAGCCTGCTCGACGCCATCCGCGAGACCGAGGTGGCGGCCGGCGAGGCCGGCGGCATCACCCAGCACATCGGCGCCTACCAGGTGAGACACAACGAGCAGCTCATCACCTTCATCGACACCCCGGGCCACGCCGCGTTCACCGCCATGCGGGCGCGCGGCGCCAAGGTCACCGACATCGCCGCGATCGTCGTCGCGGCAGACGACGGCGTCATGCCGCAGACCGTGGAGGCCATCGCGCACGCCAAGGCCGCGCAGGTGCCGGTCGTCATCGTGATCAACAAGATCGACAAGCCCGACGCCAACATCGAGCGCATCAAGCAGCAGCTGGCCGAGCACGGGATCGTCCCGGAGGACTGGGGCGGCGACAACGTGTTCGTCGAGGCGAGCGCCAAGAAGCGCATCGGCCTCGACAACTTCCTCGACATGCTCCTCCTGGTCGCCGAGATCGCCGACCTCAAGGCCAATCCCGAGGCGCCGGCGAGCGGCTTCGTCATCGAGTCCAGGGTCGACCCCGGTCGTGGCGTCGTGGCCACGATCCTCGTGAACCGCGGTACCCTCCGCGTCGGCGACGCGATCGTCGCCGGAGAGGCCAGCGGCCGCGTGCGCGCCATGCGCGACTTCCGCGGCGAGCCGCTCAAGAGCGGCGGTCCTTCGACGCCGGTCGAGATCATCGGCTTCGACGAGCTGCCCGTGGCCGGCGAGTTCTGCCGTGTGGTCAAGGACGAGCGCGCCGCTCGCGCCCTCGGCCAGAAGCGCGCCAACCGGCTCAAGACGGAGGCCCTCGCCAAGCAGCACGCGCTCACGCTCGACGATGTGTTCGCGCGCATCGCCGCGGGCAAGGTCCTCGACCTCAACCTCGTGGTGAAGGCGGACGTCCAGGGCAGCCTGGAGGCGCTCAGCGAGGCCCTGCTGAAGATCCAGCACCCCGAGGTCAAGGTGCGCATCCTCCACTCCGGCGTCGGCGGCGTGAACGAGTCCGACGTCATGCTCGCGAGCGCGTCGGCCGCCATCATCATCGGCTTCAACGTCCGGCCGAGCCCGCAGGCCACCGCCCTCGCCGAGACCGAAGGGGTCGACGTACGCACGTATCGCGTGATCTACAAGGTCACCGAGGACATCACGGCCGCCCTGGTCGGGATGCTCAAGCCGACCCTCGAGGAGATCGTCCTCGGCCAGGCCGAGGTGCGCACCATCTTCAAGGCGTCCAAGCTCGGCACCATCGCCGGCTGCATGGTCACGCACGGCAAGATGGTCCGCAACGCGTCAGTCCGTGTGCTGCGCAGCGACGTGGTGGCGCACGACGGCAAGATGGCCTCGCTCAAGCGTTTCGCCGAAGACGCGCGTGAGGTCCAGGAAGGCTTCGAATGCGGCATCCTGCTCGACGGCTTCAACGACCTCAAAGAAGGGGACGTGCTGGAGGCGTACGAGACCCGAGAAGTCGCCCGTGAGGCCTGACGCCTGCGTCGGCGTCCTCCTCGCGGAGCTGCACTTTCCCGAGAGCCGGTCGCTCAAGGAGAAGCGCGCGCCGCTCGCCTCGCTGCGCGATGTGATGCGGACGCGGTTCCATGCCTCGTTCAGCGAGGTAGGACTGCAGGACGCGTGGCAGCGGGCTCGCGTACTCGTCGTGCTTGCGGCGTCGTCGCTGCAGCAGGCCCGCGAGCGCCTCGACGACATCGATCGCCACCTCAACGCCCGGGAGTTCGAGGTGGCGCGCGTACTGCTCAAGACGGCGGATCCGGTGGACACGGTATGGGACTTCGACTCCTGAGGGTCAACGAGAGTATCAAGGAGACCCTCTCCTCGGTGATCACCGCGGAGGGTCTCAAGGACCCCCGCATCGGGTTCGTCACCGTCACGGGGGTCGAGACGTCGCCCGACCTGCGTCACGCCAAGGTGTTCGTCAGCGTGCTCGGTGCGCAGGCGGAGCGGGAGCTGACCATGAAGGCGCTGGAGAAGTCACGCGGCTTTCTGCAGACGAAGATCAACGCGTCGCTGCGCATGAAGCGCACGCCGCAACTGCAGTTCCTCTACGACGACACGCTCGACAACGCACTCCGTATCGAGCGGGCCCTGAAACGGGAGGCCGAAGAGCTGGGAGCAGAGCCGCACGACATCCCCGTGCCCGGCGCCGACGTGGAGGCCGCCGGGACCGGAGCCGACGCCGGCGGACCTGCTGCGGACGGGGAGGACCAGGAGTGAAGGTCCTCGCCGCCGATCTGCACGCCGTGTGCCGACGCATGCGCGCCGAGCGCGGCGTCGCGCTGGCGGTCCACGAGAAGCCGGACGTCGACGCGCTCGGCGCCGTCGCCGGTATGCTCGACCTGTTCGCGCAGCTCGGCGTGGGCGCACATCTGTACGTGTCCGAGCACGAGCTGTTGCCCCTCGGCGACGTCCTGCTGCCGTCGGACGGGGTCCGGCGCGGCGCGGCGCCAGCCGGTGCGGCGCTCTACGCGCTCGACTCCGGCAACCCGGATCGCCTGGCCCTGCCCCGCCGGGGAGACGTGGCCGTCAACATCGATCACCACCACGACAACCCGCTCTATGGTGAGCTCGCCTTCGTCCGCGGCGACGCGAGCAGCACCTGCGAGCTGGTCTGCGACATCGCCCGCGCGCTCGGGCTGCGGCCGGCCCCGGCCGCCGCCGCCGCGCTGTACGCGGGCATCTCCTTCGACAGCGGCCACTTCCATCACGGCAGCACGTCGGCGCACACATTCACCACGGCCGCGTGGCTGGCCGAGCTGGGCGTCGACGTGACCTCGCTGTACGAGCTTCTGTACGAGCGTCGTTCACTGGCCTCGCTGCGTCTGCGGGCGCGGGCGGTGGAGGGGG
>CAZJGT010000149.1:0-5877 GCA_964545565.1 uncultured Thermoleophilia bacterium | reverse complement strand
GCCAAGCCAGGTTGAGCCGGCCGCAACGGCTGCGCGGGCGCAGGGCACGGCGCCGTGACCGTAGCCGTTGGCCTTGACGACGGCGCAGTGCGCGGCGCCGCGCGGGAGGTCGCGCATGAGCCGACGGACGTTGTGACGGATCGCCTCGAGGTCGACCTCGGCCAGCGCCCGGTGACGGCCGTCCAGCACGCTACAGTCCCAGGATCTTCATGATGTCGTGACGGGTGACGATGCCGACGACCAGCTCGCCTTCCACGACCGGCACACGGTCGAAGCCGTGCCGCGACATCAGCGTCGCTGCGGCACGCGCCGGATCGTCGGGCGCCACCGTCTTCACCTTGTCGACGTCGGTCATCAACTGCTCGACGTTGGCGGCCGCGGCCTTCTCCAGTTGCTCCTTGAACTTCTTCTGGCTGCCGAGGTAGATGATGCTGTCGAAGAGCTCGAAGTAGTGGGGCATCTGCACGTCGGCGTCCATGGCCATGAGGTCGCCCTCGGTGACCATGCCCAGCAGCGCGCCCTCCTCGTCGACGACAGGCGCGCCTCCGATGCGCCGGTCGCGGAAGAGAGCGACCAGATCCTTCACCGTCATCTCAGGTCTCACCGTGACGATGGGCGTGGTCATGATGTCGCGGACGAGCGGCTCGCCCTCGGGTGGCGTGTCAGTCGTGCTCATGGCTCTCCTCCTGTGGACCGGCCTTGAGCCGCTCCACGGCGGCGGGCAGGTAGTGGAACAAGTCGCTCGCCACCATGCCGTCGGTGCCGACGGCGTCCTCGGCCGCCAGGTCGGCGGCGAGGCCGTGCAGGTAGGCGCCCAGGCAGGCGGCCTCAGTGGCCGGCAGGCCCTTGGCGAGCTGGGCGACGATGACCCCGCCGAGCACGTCGCCGCTGCCGGGCGTCGCGAGGCCGGGGTTGCCGGTCGGGACGACGTAAGCCCGTCCCGACGGGTCGGCGACGATCGTCGCCTCGCCCTTCAGCAGCACCGTCGCGTTGGAGCGCTGGGCGGCGGCGCGGGCGCATTCGAGCCGCTGGGCCGCGACCTCGGCCGCCGGGCGGCCGAGCAGGCGGCCCAACTCGCCCTCGTGCGGCGTCAGCACCGTCGGCTGCGTGCGCTCGGCCAGCAACTCCGGCCGGCCGCCGAGCGCATACAGGCCGTCGGCGTCCAGCAGCAGCGGCCGATCGACGCCCACGATCTCCTTCACCAGGAGTTGCGCTTCGTCGGCGCGACCGAAGCCGGGGCCGACGGCGACCGCCTTGAGCTGCTCCGCCTGCTCCACGACGGCGCTGCGAGCGGCCGGCCCGAACCGGCCGTCCTCGCCGGGCACCGTCACGGTGATCACCTCGGCGTACGGCTTCTGCGCGCCGGCGCCTTCGGGCAGCGCGCAGTGGACGAGGCCGGCGCCACTCCTGAGGGCCGCGAACGCGGCCATGTGGGCGGCGCCCTCCATACCCGTCGACCCGCCGACCACGAGCACGGTGCCGACGGAGCGCTTGTGGTCGAGCGACCCCTTGGGAACGACCAGCTCGCCCATCGCCTCCTCGGTGAGCAGCCAGACGTCCGGGTCGTGGTCGCACAGCGCGGGGATGCCGATGGGAGCGATCACGACCGCGCCGCTGAGCGCGCCGCCCGGCGTGACGAAGTGGCCGACCTTGGCTGCGTGGAGAGTCACCGTGAGGTCGGCCTCCACGGCCGGACCGTGCACGGTGCCGGTGCTCGCCCCGACGCCGCTCATGATGTCGACGCTGACCACGTCTCCGGGAGCCTCGTTGATGAGCTCGATGGCCGCGGCAGCGGGTCCTTTGGCGGCGCCGGTGAAGCCGGTGCCGAAGATCGCGTCGACCACCACGTCGGCCATCTCCGTGAGCACCAACGCCTCCTCGGTGAGCGCCCCGTCCTCCCCGGTTGCCGGGCGCACGTCCACGCCGAGAGCCGCGAGGATGTCCAGATTGAGCTTGGCGTCGCCCTTGTACTCCTCGGGGCGGGCGAGAACGAACACGGCGACCTCGACGCCGGCGTCGAAGAGTTCGCGCGCGATGACGAACCCGTCGCCGCCGTTGTTGCCCTTGCCGGCGAAGATGACCGCCTCCTCCGGTGCGTAACGCTCGAGGATCTCGGTCGCCACGGCGAGCCCGGCGCGCTCCATGAGGTGCCCGCCGGGGATGCCGACACCGTGGATGGCGGTGCCGTCGACCTTCTGCATGCCGTCGGCGGTGTACAGGCCCAGCAACAGGGACTCATCCATCCGCGTCCTCCTTGAGTGCGGCAGCCACGGCGTACGCCAGGCCGCCGGTGTGGCTCAGCGAGACTTCGACCCGCGTCACCCCGAGGCGTCGTGCGATCTCGGCGACGCCGCCGTGCAGGGCGATCAGCGGCTTACCACCTGAAACTACCTCGATATCGCGCCAGACGAACCCGATGATACCGATGCCCAGGGACTTGCCCACCGCCTCCTTGGCGGCAAAGCGGGCAGCGTAGCGCGGCCAGGGATCGGCGAAGTCGTCACAGTACGCGCGCTCCTGCTCGCTGAACAGCCGCTCACGGGCGCGCGGCAGACGCTCGAGCAGCCTGCGGATGCGCGCCGCCTCGGTCACGTCGATGCCGAGGCCGAACAGCAAGCCGCCGGGCGGGATGACGGGGAGCCCGCTCGTCATGGGGCCCGGCGGGCGCACGGCGTCGTGCCCCAGCTTGTCTCCCGGCGCCTATTCAACCGTCACCGTCTTGGCCAGGTTACGCGGCTGGTCCACGTTGAGGCCCTTCATGCCGGCGATGTGGTAGGCGAGGAGCTGCAGCGGGATCACCGTGAGGATCGGCGCCAGGTGATGGTCGATCCGCGGCACCCAGAGCACGTCGCGTGAGAGCTCGCCGATCGCCTCGTTGTCGTCCGTGGCCACGGCGATCACGTCGGCGCCACGGGCCCGGACCTCCTCGATGTTGCTCACCAGCTTGTGGAACACGGGTCCGTCGTCGGCGACCACGACCACCGGCGACTCGTCGTCGAGCAGCGCGATGGGTCCATGCTTCATCTCGCCGGCGGCGTAGGCCTCGGTGGGGATGTAGCTGATCTCCTTGAGCTTGAGCGCACCCTCGAGGCAGACGGCGAAGCCCATACCCCGGCCCAGGTAGAGGAAGAAGCGCTCGTCACGGTAGCGTCCGGCGATCTCCTCGATGGCGCTGGGACGGGCGAGCAGCTGCTCGGCCAGCTCGGGCACGGTTCGCAGTTCATGACCGAGCCGCTTGAGCTCCGGCTCGCTCTGGGCGCCGCGCGCCCACGCGAGCCGCAGCGCGAGCAGGAGCAGGGCGGCGACCTGGGCCGTGTGCGTCTTGGTCGCCGCCACCCCGATCTCGAGCCCCGCGCGTGTGTACAGCACGTAGTCGGCATCACGCGTCGCCTGGCTGCCCATGATGTTGGTGAGCGCCAAGACGGGCGAGCCGGCCTCCCGCGCGAGCCGCATCGCGGCGAGCGTGTCGGCCGTCTCGCCGGACTGCGTGATGCCGATCACCAGCGTGTCGGGATCGAACACCGGCTGCCGGTAGCGGAACTCGCTGGCGACGTCGATCTGCACCGGCACGCGTGCGAGCTGCTCGATCGCGTAGCTGACGATGAGCCCGGCATGAAAGCTGGTACCGCAGGCGACGATGAAGATGCGCCGCAGGCGGCGCAGGAACTCGTCGCCGATCCCCACCTCGGTGAGATCGACGCAGCCATCTTCGCAGAGACGGCCGGCGAGCGTGTCGCGAAGCGCCGCCGGCTGCTCATGGATCTCCTTGAGCATGAAGGTCTCGTAGCCCGCCTTCTCGGCCGCGTCGTCGTCGCCGGGGAACTCCGTCTCCTCGCGGACGATGGGCCGGCCGGCGACGTCGGTGTACTCCGCGCCGCCGGCACGGAGCGTGACGACGTCGCCGTCCTCGAGCACCACGACCCGGCGCGTATGAGACAGAAACGCCGGGATCGCGGAGGCGAAGAACATCTCGTCCTCGCCTATGCCCACCACCAGCGGACACTCGTGGCGCGTGCCGACGACCACCTCCGGCTCGTCCGCGGAGACGGCGCAGAAGGCATAGTGCCCATCCAGCTCGGCGAGCGCCGCGCGCACCGCGGTCGTGAGCCCCTCGCCGGCGTGCTCTTCGATCAGGTGGACCACCACCTCCGCGTCGGTCTCACTGGAGAACCGGTGCCCGCGTTCGGTCAGGCGCGCGCGCAGCTCCTTGTAGTTCTCGATGATGCCGTTGAGGACGACCGAGAGACGCCCGCTGCAGTCGCCGTGCGGGTGGGCGTTCGCTTCGCTCGGCTTACCGTGCGTGGCCCAGCGCGTGTGGCCGAGGCCGACGCAGGCGTCGGACCCGCTCTCACCGGCCGCGGCGAACAGCGCGTCGAGGTTGCCGACGGCGCGGACCGTCTCCAGACCGCCGTCCTCCACGAGGACGATCCCGGCCGAGTCGTAACCGCGGTACTCCAGACGTCTGAGGCCGTCGAGGATGATGGGCTTGCCGGCGCGACGGCCGACATAGCCAACGATGCCGCACATACGTGCTCCCTTCGGTGGGTCGGGGCGCAGATGGGCAGGCTGCGGACGGCACCCTCGAGCCGCTTTGTCTCCGCCGTTGCCGACGGGCTTTGTCGACTCGATCACGACCGTGCCGGGCCGGGAGGCATCCGCCGAGTCTTTCGATGAACCTCCACCTCGTCACCCGCGCGGAGCGACCCCAAGGGGGTCAGCCGCGCGGGCCGGGCGCTCAGGTTGCTGACGGGTGTCCGCACCGCCGGTCTGCGTATGTCCGAGAGTCAGTCTACTCCTTCGCCGTCGCGGGCACCCCCATCGGGCGCGGCGCTCGACTCGCGCTCCACGTACTTGTCCACGGCATCGGGAGCACGGACTCCATCTCCTCTTCGCTCAGTTGGATCTGCGTGCGGATCATGTCGTCCCCCCAGTGTGTAAGCGCTTGCTGCCCATATGGTGTCACTTGGGCAGTGCGTGAGGGAGGCCACTCAGGGCCGCCCGGTGCTACGCGAGGTGCTCTTCGACGACGGCGGCGATGCGCGCGCAGGCGGCGTCGACGTGTTCCTGCGTGGGCGCCTCGGCCATCACGCGCACCAGAGGCTCGGTGCCGGACGGGCGCACGAGCACGCGGCCGCTGCCGTCCAGGCGGCGGGTCTCCTCCTCGACCGCCGCCCACACGGCAGCGGCCCCTTCGAGCGCCGCGAGATCCCGCACGCGCACGTTGACGAGCTTCTGCGGCAGGCGCGTCATCACCTCGGCCGCCACCGCCAGCGGCACGTCCATCTCGCGCAGGGCCTGCAACAGGAGCAGCGCCGTCGCGAGGCCGTCGCCGGTCGTGCTGACGTCGCGGTTGATGATGTGGCCGGACTGCTCGCCGCCGAGCAGGTAGTCTCCGGCGAGCATCTCGGCAACCACGTAGCGATCGCCGACCTGCGTGACGATCACCTCGATGCCTTCGCGTCGCATGGCCAGGTGGAAGCCGAGGTTGGTCATCACCGTCGTGACCACCGCTTCGCGCCGGAGCTTGCCCTGGGTCTTCAGATGCTTGGCGAGGATCGCGATGATGAAGTCGCCGTCAACCAGTCGTCCGGAGGCATCCACGGCGAGCACGCGGTCGCCGTCGCCGTCAAAGGCGAGGCCGAGGTCGAAGCCGTCGTCGGCCACCGCCTTCTGCAGCGCTCCCATATGGGTGCTGCCGCAGCCGGCGTTGATATTGGCGCCGTCGGGCTGATCGAACAGCACCTTCACCTGGGCGCCCGACTCGGCGAGCGCCAGGGGCGCCGCCCGGAACATCGCGCCCTGGGCGCAATCGATGGCGATCTTCATGCCGCTGAGGTCGAGCGGGATGCGCTTGACCACGTCCCACACGTAGCCCTC
>CAZJGT010000148.1:0-5972 GCA_964545565.1 uncultured Thermoleophilia bacterium | reverse complement strand
AGTTCCGGCGGCCCACGGAAGATGGTGCGTGAGGAGGCGAAGCCGGTATGACCGCCGAGTACAAGGCTGGTACGAACCTCGAGAAGATCTTCAGCGAGGGCAAGTTCGCGGTCACCGGCGAGTGCGGTCCGCCCAAGAGCGCGGACGGCAGCGTCATCGCCGGCAAGGCCGACATGCTCAAGGGCTACGTCGACGCCGTCAACATCACCGACAACCAGACGGCCGTGGTCCGTATCGCCTCGCTGCCGTCCGCCGTCACCGTACAGCAGCACGGCCTCGAGGCCATCATGCAGATGACCTGCCGCGACCGGAACCGCCTCGCCATGCAGGCCGACATGCTCGGCGCCCACACGCTGGGCGTCCACAACATCCTCTGCCTGACGGGCGACCACATGAGCTTCGGCAACCACCCCGAGGCCAAAGGCGTGCACGACCTCGACGCCATCAACCTCATCCAGATGCTCAAGGACATGCGGGACGAGAAGAAGTTCCAGTGCGGCGACGAGATGGATGTGGCGCCGGAGTTCTACATCGGCTGCGCCGAGAATCCCTTCGGCGACCCCTTCGAGTTCCGCGCCGCCCGGCTCAAGAAGAAGATCGCGGCCGGCGCCGACTTCATGCAGACGCAGTGCATCTTCAACGTCCCCAAGTTCAAGACGTGGATGGAGGAGGTCCGCGCTGAGGGCCTGCATCAGGAGATCAAGATCATGGCCGGCCTCACGCCGCTGAAAGGCGTCGGCGGCGCCCGGTACATGAAGAACTTCGTGCCGGGCATGGACGTGCCGGATGAGATCGTCGACCGCATGACCGGGCTGGAGAAAGGCCCCGAATCGCACGCCGAGGGCAAGAAGCTCGCCGTCGAGATGATCAAGGAGCTGGCCGAGGTCGAGGGCGTCGCCGGCGTCCACATCATGGCGGTGGAGTGGGAAGAGGCCGTGCCCGAGATCGTCGAGGCGGCCGGCCTCATGCCGCGGCCCACGGTCGCCTAGGAGGCGTTCATGACCACCTGCACACCGACCCCCTCGCTCAGCCGGCAGGTCACCGCCGGCTGCGACGAGAACGCCTACAAGTGCTACCAGTGCAAGAAGTGCACCTCCGGGTGCCCGGTGGCCCGCTACGCGGACATGCACCCGGCGATGATCATGCGCGCCGTCCAGCTCGGGCAGTTCGACATGATCTTCGACGACCGGTTCATCTGGCTGTGCACCGGGTGCGAGACGTGCACCGCCCGGTGCCCTCAGGGCATCGACATCGCGACCATCATCGACGAGCTCAAGATCATGGCCCGCAAGCAGGGTCGCATCCCGGCCGATACACCGTCGGCGCAGATGCTCAAGCTCAACTACGATTCGTTCGTGCGCTGGGGCCGCATGTGGGAAGTCGAGCTGATCGCGCTCGACGTGATCAAGCGGCCGACAAGCGTGAAGTCCTGGCTCTCGCTCGGGCCCAAGATGCTGCTCAAGGGCAAGATCAACCCCACGCTGAAGCGCGGTGACACGGCCGCCATGAAGCGCATGGTCCGGTCGTCCGAGAGCATCACCCGGGCGCGCGAAGCCGCCGGCGCGGGAGGCGCGTCATGAGTAGTGCCCGCAGGCAGACTACCGAGGGGGGCACCGTAGGCGCACCGCTCACAAAGACGCTCGCCTACTATCCCGGATGCTCCCTGCACGGCACCTCCGCCGAGTTCGACGCCAGCTTCCGGGCCAGCGCCCGGGCGCTCGACCTCACGCTCCAGGAGATCCCCGGCTGGGAGTGCTGCGGCAACACCGCGGCGCACTCCATCAACCGCCTGCTCGCCGCGGCCCTGCCGGTGAACGAGCTGGTGAAGGTGGAGCAAGACATGAAGCTCGACGCCTTGGCGGTCCCTTGCGCGGCATGCTACAGCCGCTTCAAGACCGGCCCTCACGTGATCGAGGAGAGCGAGCAGATGGCGGACGACGTGCGTGCCGTGGTCGGCCGCGCCTACGAAGGCGGCGTCGACGTACAGAACCTGATCGACGTGTACCACGACTCCGTCGGCCTCGAGGAGCTCGCCGCCAAGACGACCAGGCCCTTCGACGGCCTCAAGATCGCCTGCTACTACGGGTGCCTGCTCACGCGGCCGCCCAAGGTGACGATGGCCGAAGACCCGGAGTACCCCACGCACATGGAAGAGGTGCTCGAGGCCATAGGCTGCAAGCCGGTCGACTGGAACTTCAAGACCGATTGCTGCGGCGCCGCCTTGGCGCTCACCGAGCAGGGCATCGTCGACGACCTGGTGTCGAGCATCCTGAACGACGCCAAGGCGTGCGGCGCCCAGGCCGTCTCGGTCGCCTGCCCGCTCTGTCAGGTCAACCTGGACGGCCGTCAGACCGAGATCGCCCGCAAGCAGAAGGATTGGGAGCCGATCCCGATCATCTTCCTCAGCCAGCTCGTCGGCCGCGCCGTCGGACTGAGCGACAAGGAGATCGGGCTCAAGAAGCACCTGATCGACATCGCGGCGGTGATGGCGTAGTCACCCGTGACGCCGCGTCCCGTCGAACCGGGCGCGCATCCGCGCGAGACCGCAGAAGGGGCGGCGGGCCATCCGGCCCGCCGCCCCTCTTCGCGTCTCGCGGGCGTCCCGTCTCGGGAACGGCCCCAGCGAGACACCTGCGGCTCGCGCGCATGCGTCGAGCGCGCACCCCCCGGCACCGAGTAGAATGCCGAAGTGCTTTGCCTCAGCCACGTCATCGAGAGGAGAGGATCGGTCGATGAGTACCGTTGACGAACTCGTCAAGGCGGTCCAGGAGGGCAACGCCCCCGAGGCCGCCGCAATCGCCGGGCGCGCACTCGAAGAGGGCGCCGACCCCGCCGGCCTGGTGGACGAGCTGTCCGTCGGCATGCGCGGCGTGGGCGACCGCTTCGGCAGCGGCGAGATCTTCCTGCCGGAGCTCATGCTGTCGGCGCGCGCCATGCAGAAGGCCGTCGACGTCCTGCAGCCGGCGCTGTCGGCGTCGAGCGCCGCGTCGAAGCAGCTGGGCGTGATGGTCCTGGGCACCGTGAAAGGCGACGTACACGAGATCGGCAAGGACATCGCCATCGCCATGCTGCGGGCCTCGGGCTTCGAGGTCTACGACCTGGGCCGCGACGTGGACCCACTGGACTTCGTGAAGCGCGCCGAGGAGCTGCACGCCGACATCATCGGCGCCTCGGCGCTCATGACCACGACCATGCCGGCACAGAAGGAGCTCGTGGACATCCTCGTAGCCAAAGGCCTACGCGACAAGTACCACGTGATCCTCGGCGGCGCCCCGGTGACGGCCGAGTGGGTCGCCGAGACCGGCGCCGACAGCTGGGGAGAGGACGCGGCCAAGGCGGCGAAGACGCTCGAAGAAGCCATGGCCGGCAAACGCGCGGGCGCGGGAGAGTGACGGCATGTCGCACCTGAAGATGTGGGAGATCATGGAGCGGGCCGCCGAGGGCCCATACTGCGAGGACGAGGAGTTCCTGTACGACATCTTCCTGCCCAAGATGCAGGAGGTCGTGAGCAAGTACGAGATCAAGTACGACCCGGCGACGCCGGTACCGGCCGACGATGACCTCGCCGACCGCATCTGGAAGGCAGCCGTGGAGTTCTTCCTCGCGGTGGGAGTGCACAACGTCGACACCCACCGCCGCATCCTCATCACCGAGGACGAGCTGAACGAGGCGCTCTTCCTGGCGCCGCAGGTGCACCAGGTCGGCGCCGGTCACGAGACGCGCTGGTGGAAGCCGCGCCGGGTGGAGGACGAGCGCGGCCCGTTCTGCATCTTCAGCCCGGACATCACCTACGACGAGGACATCTTCCTGCAGGCCTCGATGGCTTTTGTCCAGGAACCTCTGGCCGACGGCGTCTGCGGGCCGATCCTCGAGGAGAGCATCGGCCGCACCATCCACTCCGGCACGCCCACCGAGATGGCCGGCGTCATGGAGCACGCGATGATGCTCCGCAACGCCGCCAGACTCGTCGGCAGGCCCGGGCTCTTTCTCGTGGCCGTGGGCACGGCCCAGTCGGACGCCGGTCAGATCGCCGCCAGCAGCAATGAATGGGGCGTGCGCAGCACCGACGGTCGCCTCATCGGCGTGCTCACCGAGATGAAGACCGACAACGAGCTGCTCAACAAGGTGGCGCACTGCAAGCAGTTCGGCTGCGCCATCGGCTGCCTCACCGGCGCCATCTACGGCGGCTACGCCGGAGGCGCGGAGGGCACGGCCGTGCTCGAAGTCGCCCACCACCTGGTCGGGCTCACCGTGTACCAGCACAACTTCAACAACAGCTTCCCCTTCCACATGCAGCACACGTCCAACAGCGGCAGGGAGATGCTCTGGCTGGTGAGCCTCGTGCAGCAGGCCCTTTCGCGCCACAGCCGCATCCTCTCCACGAGCAACGGCTTCTTCAACGCGGGTCCCGGCACGGACATGCTCTTCCGCGAAGCGTCCGCGCATGCCATCGCCAGCGTGGTGAGCGGCGGCGACCTCTGGACGGCCGCGCCGCGTCACAACAAGTACCGCAACTACGCCACCCCGCTCGAGGCGCGTCTGGCGGCCGAATCCGGCCACGCCGTCGCCAGGCAGGGCATGACCCGCGACGAGGCATGTGTGATCGTCGACACGCTCCTCAAGAAGTACGAGGGCGAGATCGCCACGGCCCCGGAGGGCAGGCCCATCCAGGAGTGCTACGAGCTCATGAAGGTGAGGCCTCAGAGCTGGTACCTGGACATGTACAAGGCCGCCCGCGAGGAACTCGCCGGACTCGGGGTCGAGTTCCCGTACTGAGTCGCGGCCCGCGCCCGGGGCGCCTGCCTGGGCGCGCGACTGATCCGACGCGGAGGGGCGCCCTCGACGGCGCGCCTCCGCGTCGGTCATCGACCCCGACCCACATGGCCGAGGAGCGCCGCTTCACGGGGTCGTGGCAGGAGAGTAGAGTCCAGTCTGACCTGCAGCGAAGAAGGAGTGGTCGTGGATGAGACGCAGGATGCGATGCCGGAGCAGGGATCGGTGGCGCGAGAGACGGCCGCGCAGGCGACGGTGACGACCGGCGGGCGCCTCCTGCTCGTGTACGCGACCCGTCACGGCTCGACCCGGCAGATCGTCGACGCCATGGCCACCGCGTTTCGCGCCTCGTTCGCCGAGGTCGACGTGCGCGAGGCCGCCGAGGCTCCGCCGCCCACGGACTACGACGCTGTGGTGGTCGGCGGCCCGATGATCATGGGCTGGCATCGCGCGGCCAGGCGCTACGTGAAGCGACATCGTGAAGCGCTCACGTCCACGCCGTTCGCTCTCTTCATCACGGCGGCATCGCTCACCGAGGACGGTACCGGCGAGGTCGGCGGCGTCCCGGTCGCGAAAGACCCGTGGCTGGTGAAGGCCCCGCGGAACGCCGGCAAGCTGCGCCGCCGCGAGCGCTACGCCCTCCCAGGGCACTACCTCCGTTCCATCCAGAAGGCCTGTGCGCCGGCGCGGCCGCGCGACGTCGCGTTCTTCGCCGGCTCCCTCGACCTCACCACGATGAACCTCGTCGAGAAGCTCTTCCTCTTGCTGGTGATCGGCGCGACGCCGGGTGACGGCCGCCACCTTGACTTCGTCCGCGAGTGGGCGGCGGCCGTGGGGCCGGCGCTGAAGACCTGAGCGGCGCGTCGGGAGGGACAGGCGAGCGCCGGGTCCGCCCGGCGGAGAGCGTCGCTCAGACGCAGCGGCGCTCGCGCACCAGCGCGAGCAGGACGGCCGCGGCCGCGGCCGCGGCGACCATCGACCACCACGCCGGGGCGTAGCTGCCGGTCCGGTCGACGATGAGCCCGAAGAGGGGCGGACCGAGAAAGATGCCGACGTTGTCGATCGCCGCCGTGACACCGACGGCGGCGCCGGCGGCGCCGGCGCCCGCTGTCTCTCCGGCCAGCGTCCCGAACAGGCCTCCCCAGCCGACGGCTCCGACGCCGAGCATGATCAAGGCGACCCAGAGCAGCCACGGCCGG
>CAZJGT010000147.1:0-5973 GCA_964545565.1 uncultured Thermoleophilia bacterium | reverse complement strand
GCTAGCCGTCGCGCCGCCGGCCGCGGCGCGTCAGGCGCGTCGTCCGTTCGCTCGCGTTGACCAGCGCTCTTCGCCCGAATAGAATACGAACATATGTTCGTATCAGACCGGGCAATCCTCCATCTCGACATGGACGCCTTCTTCGCCTCGGTCGAGCAGGCGCGCCGCCCCGAGCTGCGCGGCCTGCCGGTGATCGTCGGCGGCGAGCGCGGCGGGCGTGGCGTGGTCTCGGCCTGCTCTTACGAGGCGCGCGCTTACGGGGTGCACAGCGCGCTGCCCATCACGCAGGCCGAGCGGCTCTGCCCGCACGGGGTGTTTCTGCCCGTCGACATGAACGCCTATCTCGCCGTCCACCGGTCCCTGATCGAGATCCTCGGGCGCTACACCGATCTGGTCGAGGTGGCGTCCATCGACGAGGCGTACCTCGACGTCACCGGCAGCCGGCGGCTGTTCGGCCCGCCGCGCACCATCGCCCACCGCATCCAGGAGCAGGTCTACGACGCGCACACCGTCACCTGTTCCATCGGCATCGGGCCCACCAAGCTGCTGGCCAAGCTGGCCGCCGGTATGCACAAACCGGTCGGCATCGGCGAGCTCACCGCCGCCGACGTGCACGGCCGCCTGCGCGACCTGCCGGTGGGCGAGGTCTGCGGCATCGGGCCGGTCACGCAGGAGCGCCTCGCCGCCCTCGGTCTCACCACGGTGGGGATGCTGCAGGACGTACCGTTCCCGTTGCTCGCCGCGGCGTTCGGCAACGGCGCCCATGGGCTGCGCCAGCTCGCCCTGGGGCGCAGCTTCTCACCGGTGCGCAGCGAGCGACCGCTGCCGAAGTCGGTCGGCCGCGAGATCACCTTCGGCGACGACGTCAACGACTCCGCACTCCTGGGCGCCACACTGCTCTCGCTCACCGACAGCGCTGTCGGTGAGCTGCGTCGCAAGGGCCTGGCGGCGCGCACCGTGGCGCTCAAGGTGCGCTTCAACACCTTCCACACCGTGAGTCGGCGCCGCACGCTGCCGCGCCCGGTCAGCGCTGTGCGGCCGCTCTACGAGACGACCACAGCGCTGCTCGCCGAGCTCGACGTCGGCGCCCGCTGGGTGCGCCTCGTCGGGGTGAGCGTGAGCGGCTTCACGCACAACGCCTTCCAGCTCACCCTGGACGACGGCTGGCGCGAGGTGGCGCTGGGCGAGGCCGTGGACAAGGTGCGCGAGAAGTACGGTTTCAAGGCGCTCACGCTGGCCGGCGGCGCGCCCGCGTCCCGCCATCTCGACCACCAGTGACCGGTACGTCGGCGGCGTCCCACGGACGCGCCGCGGAAGGTCCGCCGGGCGTTCCGGCGTGAGCCTGCCGTCGCGCGTCGATCGTGGGCTCTGTGCTAGACTCCATCCTTCCGACAGAACACGACCGGCCGCCTCGCGCGCCCGCGGGCGAGAGGCCGGCGAAAGACAGCGAGGAGACCCCGGATGAACGACCCAGCCAAGATCAGGAACATCGCGCTCGTCGGCCACCGCGGTACCGGCAAGACGTCGTTGTTCGAGGCGCTGCTCTTCGGCGCCGGGGCGATCACACGACTGGGCTCTGTGGCGGACGGCGCCACCATCTCCGACTGGGACGACGACGAGAAGAAGCGCCAGATGAGCCTTTCGGCGGGGCTGGCGCACGTCGATCGCGGCGGTCTTTCTTTCAACCTCATCGACACGCCCGGCGACTCGAGCTTCCTCGCCGACGCCATCGCGTCCCTGCAGGTGGTCGAGACGGCCGTCTTCGTGGTCAACTCGGTCCTCGGGGTGGAGGTCCAGCACGAGCGGCTCTGGGAGCGGGCGGCGTCCCGGGGCCTCGCCCGGGTCATCGTCTGCAACATGCTCGACCGCGAGCGCGCCGACTTCGACCACGCGCTGGAGCTCCTGCGTGAATCGTTCGGCGGCCAGGTCGTCGCGGCGCACTTGCCGATCGGCAAGGAGCACGACTTCAAGGGCGTCGTCGACCTGCTCTCGATGAAGGCATACACCTACCAGGGTGGTGCGGCGACCGAGGGTGAAATCCCGGCCGACCTCGCCGAAGCCGCGACGGCGGCTCACGACAAGCTCATCGACGCCGTCGCCAGCACCGACGACGACCTCGCCGAGAAGTACCTCATGGAAGAGGAGATCACGGCGGCGGAGCTCAACGCGGCGTTCGCCGCCGCCGTCGCCGCAGGGCAGCTCTTCCCGGTGGCCTGCGTGTCCGCGACCGCGAACATCGCGGTGGATCGGCTCTTCGACCTTCTCGCGCTCGCCCCGTCGCCCGTCGACGCGTCGCCGCCGAAGGCGACGAAGGGCGAGGAGGAGGTCGAGCTCGCATGCGATCCCGAGAGGCCTGCGGTCGCCTTCGTCTTCAAGACGCTCGCCGACCCGTTCAGCGGCCACGTGAACGTGTTCCGTGTGTTCCAGGGCACGATGAGCAGCGATTCCCAGGCGATCGTCGCCCGTGACGGCCACAAGGAACGTCTCGGCCAGCTGCTCAAGACGATGGGCAAGGAGAGCAAAGCCTCAGAGCCGCTCGTCGCCGGCGACATCGGCGCCATCGCCAAGCTCAAGGACGTCGCGACCGGCGACACGCTGTGCGCCGACGCCGACGCCGTCAGCTTCCCCGCCATCGACTTCCCGGCGCCGCTGATGAGCTTCGCCGTGACCGCGAAGAGCAAGGGTGAGGAGGACAAGGTCATCACCGCCCTGCGCCGTCTGAGCGAAGAGGACCCCATGCTCGAGGTCCACCACGACGACCAGACCGGCGAGATGATCGTCGGCGGCATGAGCCAGGTGCACGTCGAGGTCACGGTCGAGCGCATGAAGCGCCGCTTCGGGGTCGAGGTCGAGCTCAAGCCGCCGCGCGTGCCGTACCGCGAGACCATCAAGGGCACGGCCAAGGCCGAGGGCAAGCACAAGAAACAGACCGGCGGCCGCGGCCAGTTCGCCGACACGTGGATGGAGGTGCGTCCGCAGCCGCGCGGCGAGGGCTTCGAGTTCGAGAACAAGATCGTCGGCGGGGCGATCCCCCGCAACTTCATCCCCGCGGTCGAGAAGGGCGTGCGCGCGGCCATGGCCGACGGCTTCCTGGCCGGCTATCCGGTCGTCGACGTCCACGTCAAGCTGTACGACGGCAAGTACCACCCCGTCGACTCGAGCGACATGGCGTTCCAGATCGCCGGCTCCATCGGCTTCAAAGCGGCCTGTGAGAAGGCGCAGCCGGCGCTCCTCGAGCCCATCATGAACGTCGAGATCACCGTGCCCGAAGAGAACGTCGGCGACATCATCGGCGACCTCAACTCGCGACGCGGCCGCGTTCTCGGCACGACGCCGCGCGGCCACAACAACGTCGTCGGCGCCGAGGTGCCGCTCTCCGAGATGCTCAGCTACGCACCCGACCTGACGTCGATGACCGGCGGGCGCGGTGACTACCACATGGAGTTCCTGCGCTACGAGGAAGTCCCCGCCCACCTCACGCAGAAGATCGTGGACCAGGCCGCCAAGGACAAGGAAGAGGCGCAGAAGGGATGATGCGCGGCCCTGCGGTAACATCGACATGGCGAGTCAATGGAGGCTCTTGTGACTGAGATCGGCACCATGCGCGTGAAGAGCGGTCTGGCGGACATGTTCAAGGGCGGCGTCATCATGGACGTCACCAACGCGGAACAGGCGAAGATCGCCGAAGACGCCGGCGCCTGTGCGGTGATGGCCCTGGAGCGGGTGCCGTCGGACATCCGCGCCCAGGGAGGTGTCGCCCGTATGGCCGACCCCACCAAGATCCGGGAGATCCAGGGCTGCGTCTCGATCCCGGTGATGGCCAAGGCCCGCATCGGCCACTTCGTCGAGGCCCAGATCCTGCAGTCCCTCGAGGTCGACTACATCGACGAGAGCGAAGTCCTCACTCCTGCCGACGAGGCCAACCACATCAACAAGTGGAACTTCGACGTGCCCTTCGTCTGCGGCGCCGTCAACCTCGGCGAGGCGCTGCGCCGCATCAGCGAGGGCGCCGCCATGATCCGCACCAAGGGCGAGGCCGGCACCGGCGACGTGGTCGAGGCCGTGCGCCACATGCGCACCATCATGGGCGAGGTCCGCCGTCTGCAGACCATGGACGAGGATGAGCTCTTCGTCGCGGCCAAGCAGTTGCCGGCGCCCTACGAGCTGGTCAAGTGGGTGGCAGAGAACGGCAAGCTCCCGGTGGTCAACTTCTCCGCCGGCGGCATCGCCACCCCGGCCGACGCCGCGCTCATGATGCAGCTCGGCGCCGAGGGGGTGTTCGTCGGCTCGGGCATCTTCAAGAGCGAGGACCCGCAGAGCCGCGCCGACGCCATCGTCAAGGCGGCGACCAACTATCGTGACGCCGCCGTGCTCGCCGAGGTGAGTGTGGGTCTCGGGGACGCGATGCCGGGCATCGACGCGGCGCGCATGCCCGAGGATGCCAAGCTTCAGCATCGCGGCTGGTGAGTCCGGGAGCCGCATGACTCCGGACGGCGGCAAGACGCGGCTGGACTGGATCCTGTCGCCCGAACCGGCACTCGACCCGCGCGGTCCGGGCGCCGGCCTGGTCGTCGGAGTGCTGGCGCTGCAGGGCGACTTCCGCGAGCACCGGACGATGCTCGAGCGTCTCGGCGCGCGCACCCGCGAGGTGCGAACGGTCGCCTCCCTGGCGGGCCTCGACGGTCTGGTGATCCCCGGTGGCGAGAGCACGACGATCCACAGGCTCATGACCGCGTACGCGCTGGATGGCGCCATCCGCCAGTTCGCCGCGGCCGGCGGCGCCGTCTTCGGCACCTGCGCCGGCCTCATCACCGTGGCCGGCGCCACCATCGAGGGTGCGCCGCCCACACTCGGACTCATGGACATCGTCGCGCGACGCAACGCGTTCGGGCGTCAGGTGCGCAGCTTCGAGGCGGATCTCGCGGTGGAGGGGCTCGGCGACGAGCCCGTGCGCGCGGTGTTCATCCGTGCTCCGTGGATCGAGCTGGCGGGCCCCGGCGTGGAGCCGCTCGCGGCTCTGCAGGGACACGTCGTCGCGGCTCGTGAGGGCGGCGTTCTCGTCACGGCGTTCCACCCGGAGCTCACCGACGACACGCGTCTGCATGAGCTCTTCATCCGTATGATCCGCCGCAGGCAGGACGACGCGGTCGCGCCCGCGGGCGCGGCGACGGCTGTCGCCGGCGAGCTCGGCCTCGCCGCGTCCGCGGCCGGCCAGCGCTGAAAAGAAAGGTGGTGTCACCGTGTCCGGGCACTCGAAATGGGCGACGATCAAGCACAAGAAGGGCAAGACAGACGCGCGGCGCGGCAAGCTGTTCTCGAAGCTGTCGCGCGCCATCACGGTAGCTGCCCGCGAGGGCGGCGGCGACCCCTCCATGAACATCTCGCTCGCCAACGCCATCGAGAAGGCCAAGGCCGAATCGATGCCCAAGGACAACATCGAGCGTGCGATCCAGCGTGGCGCAGGGGGTGGCGAGGGCGAGACGTACGAGAGCATCGTCTACGAGGGCTACGGCCCCGCCGGTGTCGCGATCATCGTCGAGGTGCTCACGGACAACAAGAACCGCTCGGCCGCCGAGGTGCGCAACATCTTCAGCAAGCACGGCGGACAGCTGGCGCAGCCGGGAGCCGTGGCGTGGGTGTTCGAGCGTCGCGGCTCCATCGTCGTCGACGGCGAGAAGTACGCCGAAGACGACGTCATGAGCGCGGCCATCGACGCCGGTGCGGAAGACGTCGTGCAGGACGGCAGCCAGTTCCAGGTGCTCACCGAGCCGGCCGATTTCGCCGCCGTCCGCGACGCTCTGACGGCGGCGGGGATCGAGTTCGAGCAGGCCGAGCTGACCATGATCCCCAAGAATACGGTGGAGCTGGAGGAGAACGACGCGCGCAAGACGATGAAGATCGTCGACGCGCTCGAGGATAGCGACGACGTCCAGGAGGTCCACGCCAATTTCGACATCCCCGAGGACGTCCTCG
>CAZJGT010000146.1:0-5989 GCA_964545565.1 uncultured Thermoleophilia bacterium | reverse complement strand
ACGAGGGCCACGCCGCGCGGCTGGTAGAAGTAGACGTTCTGCTCGCCGGGCGCGCTGCCCATGCGCCGGGGTGTGCCGAGACGCAGCATCTCGCGCCCGTAGTACTCGAGGAAGTCGACCGCCTCGTCGACGTCGCCATTGGCTTCCCGCCGCGTCTTGCCTGCTTCGAACGTCATCAGCGCCGAGAGCTCCATGGTCTCGGCGCGCATCAATGCGGCGGCGCGGAAGAGTACGGCTGCGCGCTCGGCCGGCGGGGCGTCCCGCCACGCCGGCAGGGCGGCGCGCGCGGCTGCCACGGTCGCCTCGGCCTCGGCGCGGCCGCCGTAGGCGACCGTGCCGATCACCTCGTCCGGCGCCGCCGGGTTCACGGAGTCGAGCGAGCGTGCCGTCTCGATGTCGCGTCCCCCGATGCGCAGCGGGTGGCGGGCGCCGAGCCGCCCGCGGACCGCGACCAGCGCCGCGTCGTACGCCTCGCGGTCCTCACGGCGCGAGAAGTCCGCGTGCGGCTGGTTGCGGAAGGGGCCGGGGTCGTCCGCGCCCGTCGGCGCGGTCACCGGCAGCCGCCGAGGCTCCGCGCCGAAGTCGGCGGAGGTGCTCGGCGGCCGCACCAGGCCGTCCGCGGCGGCGCCTTCCACGAACGTCTGCCGAAGGAACGAGTCGTTGGCGGTGTTCTCGAGCAGGCGGCGCACGAGGTAGGCCATCCCCGGGATGAGCTCGCCCACGGGTGCGTACTCGCGCAGACGCAGACCCATGCGGCTGATGGCCGTCTTGATCGGGTCGCCCATGCCGTGGAGCATCTGGATCTCGAACGCGTCGTCCGCAAGCCCGAGCTCGCGCGCAGTCTCGATGGCGACGGCCAGGGAACGCACGTTGTGGCTGGCGAAGGCGGGCCGCACAATACCCGGCTCGCTCAGCGTCGCGCGCGCGAGCTTCTCGTACATCGCGTCGGTGTCGGGCTTGTGCGTGAACACCGGGACCGGCCAGCCTTCCTGCGCGGCGATGACCGTCTCGTAGTCCCAGTACGCTCCTTTGACGAGGCGCAGGTTGAAGACGCGCCCGCGTTCACGGGCCCAACCGATGAGATGCTCCAGGTCGCGGTCGGCGTCGCGCAGGTAGGCCTGCAGCACGACGCCGGCGTCGTCGTACTCGCGGAACTCCGCTTCGTCAAGCAGCGAGGTGAAGACGCCGAAGGTGAGGTCGCGATAGCGGAACTGCTCGAGGTCGAGGGTGAGCGCCGCGCCGGTGTCGATCGCCTTCCGGAAGATGGGCCGCAGGCGTGCTTTGACCGCGGCCACGCTGCCTTGGAAGTCGACCGGGTCGAGCTGCGAGTACAGCGAGGTGATCTTGAGGCTGAGATTGACGCGGGGCAACCGGCCCCAGGCGCTCTCGTCCACGACCGCGACGGCGGGCCAGCCGGCAGCTTCCTCCGCGAGGCCGTCGAGCAGGCTCAGATACGTCTGCTGGTAGCCGTGTGCCTCCGCTTCGCTCACGGTGGCCTCGCCGAGGACGTCGAGCGTGAAGCCGATGCCCTCGCGCCGTAGCGCCCGCAGGGCCGGAATGGCGTCGCGCGCGTCCCGGCCCACGATGAAGCGTCGCGCGAACCCCATCATCTGCCGCCGGACCACGGCGCTCGCCAGCGGAGCCACGGGTGAGCGCCGCCCCGTGAGACCGACGCTCCAGCGCAGCACCTTGGGTGCGGCGATGCCCTCCCGCGCGAAGTACTCGCGCAGATGGCGGGCGACCTCGGCACGCGTGCGCAGCGTGGGGAACACGTCGACGAAGCGCAGGAGCTCGACCTTGAGCCGCTCGTCCGCCATCGCCCATTCCATCACTTCGCTTTGCAGATGCTCGCGCGTGAGGCGTGACGACTTCTCGTCGGCCATGGCCGCGAAGATGGCTCTGGCGGTGCTCTGGATGCGTTCTTCGGCGCTCGGGACGCTGCTCACCGTCGACCTCCGAGTCTCGTCGGATCCCTCCACCGGCTGCCTCGATTGTACCGCCGTGCCCGATCCGGCGAACCTGCTTCGTCACCCGGCGGGAGGCGCGGTAGAATGGCCGCCGGAAGGGAGACCTTGCAACGAATCGCGCCCCCGATCACGATCCGCCGGTTCACCATGGACGACTACCCGGTCGTCCACGTGCTGTGGCAGCGTGGCGATCTGTGGATGCGGCCGTCCGACGCTGCGGAGGCGACGCTGCTGAAGCTGACGCGAGACCCGGATCTCTTTCTCGTGGCGTGTGTCGGCGACGGCCGTGTCGTCGGCAGCGTGATGGGCGGCTGGGACGGACGCCGCGCCTACATCTACCATTTGACCGTCGCCCCGGAGCAGCGGCGCGCCGGGATCGCGAGTGCGCTCATGGACGAGCTCGAGGCGCGCCTACGTGAAAAGGGCGCTCTCAAGGCGAAGCTCCAGATCCTCCGGGACAACGCCGGCTCGAAGGCGTTCTTCGCCGCCCGCGGCTACCTGCTCGAGACGGACTGCGAGCCGTGGGGCAAGGAGCTGGCCAAGGGCGGGGCACCGCCGCCGCGGTGATGACGGCGGGCGCCTCCGTGTGAGGCGCAGGCGTGGAGGACGACGACGGCCGGCTCGGGGCCGGCCGTCGTCGTCTCGCCGGCGCGCAGGTCAGCCGCTCGGCTGCTGCTGCGTGATGCAGTGCACGTTGCCGCCGCCGAGCACGATCTCGCGGCCGGCGACGGTCACGACCTTACGGTCTGGAAACAAGCCGGCGAGGGTCTCTTCCGCCACGACGTCGTTGGGATCGTCGAAGGTCGGCAGGACGACGCCCCCGTTGACGATGAGGAAGTTCAGGTAGGACGCGGCGGTCTTGTCGCCGGGCTGCCTCGGGAGGGTTCCCTCGGCGCTGTCGACGCCCCACGCCTCTTCCTCGGTGATCTCCATGATCGCCGGCATGGGCATGGTGTGTACCTCGAGCCTGCGTCCCTTGGCGTCGGTGGCCTCCCGGAGGCGCCGCAGGTTGTCCTGCAGCAACTCATAGCGCCAGTCGTCCTCGTCCTCGGTGACGGCGGCCAGCACGACGCCGGGCCGCACGAAGCAGGCGACGTCGTCCACGTGGCCGTTGGTCTCTTCCGGGTCGATGCCTCTGCCGAGCCACACGACCTTCTCGACGCCCAGGTAGTCGCACAGGTACTGCTCGATCTGCTCGCGGGTGAGGTCGGGATTGCGGCCCGGGCTCAGCAGGCACTCCTCGGTGGTCAGCACGGTGCCCTCGCCGTCAACGTGGATCGACCCGCCCTCCATGACGAGCGGCGCCTTGTAGCGGGCCATGCCTTCGAGCTGGGCGAGCTTCCGCGGCACCATCTGGTCCTTGTCCCAGGGGAAGTACAAGCCGTCGTAGAGCCCGCCCCACGCGTTGAAGTCCCAGTCGACGAGGCGGACATCTCCCTGATCGTTGACGACGAAGGTCGGTCCGCAGTCGCGCATCCAGGCGTCGTTGCTCGACAGCTCGACGACGCGGACGGACGAAGGAAGCAGGTTGACCGCATTCTCGAACTGATCGTCGTTCACGCCCACGGTGACCGGCTCGAAGCCGGAGATGGCCGTGGCGACCTCGACCCAGGCGCGCTGGGCCGGCTTGCCGCCGAACCGCCAGTTGTCGGGGCGCTGCGGCCAGAGCATCCAGATCTGCTTGTGAGGCTCGAACTCGCCGGGCATGCGGAACCCGTCGGCCCGGGGTGTGCTGTCGATGAGCTCACTCATGGGTACCTCCTCGTGGTCCGGTGGGGCGTCGTTCGGCGGCGGCGCGCCGTGGGCTGGTGTCGCCTCGCCGCTTCATGTTCTCCCGGCACGTCCCCCACGATGTGCGTTCCCGCCTCGCCGGCCAGCGCCGGGCCGACCTCGGTGAGCGAGGCGATCACGCTCTCGCCGCCGGCGTCGACGAACCTGAGGCAGGCCTCGACCTTGGGCCCCATGGAACCGGCTTTGAAGTGGCCCTCGGCGGCGTAGGCGCGCATCTCGGCGGCGGTGACGCGGGAGAGGGCGGTCTGCTCGGGCGTTCCGTAGTGGATGTAGGCCCGGGGCACGTCGGTGAGCACGAGCAGGACGTCGGCGCCGAGCTCCGCCGCCAGCAGGGCGGCGGCGAGGTCCTTGTCGATCACCGCGTCGATGCCGGAGAGCGCTCCGCGGCTGCGCACCACCGGTACGCCGCCGCCACCGCTGCAGACGACGAGGGAGCCCGAGGCGACGAGCTCGCGGATCGCCTCCAGCTCGATGATCTCGCGCGGTTCGGGGCTGGGCACGACGCGGCGCCAGCCCCTGCCCGCGTCCTCGCGCATCGAGGTGCCCTCTTCGAACATCATCTTCTTGGCCTCGGCCTCCGAATAGAAGGGGCCGACCGGCTTGGAGGGGTGTGCGAACGCCTTGTCCCGCGGGTCGACCGCGACCTGGGTGACGAGGGTCACGACCGGCACCTCGAGTCGGCGCTTGTGCAGGTGATTGGCCAGGGTCTGGGCCGCCATGTAGCCGATCTGGCCCTGGCTCATGGCGCCGCAGACGTCCATCGGCATCGGCGCCACCGTCTTGGCGGCGAGCGCGTTCTGGATCAGGAGGTTGCCCACCTGAGGGCCGTTGCCGTGCGTGAGCACGACCCGCCAGCCGGCCTCGACCAGGGCGGCGATGCGGCCCATGGCGCCGTCGATGTTGAACAGCTGCTCCTCGAAGGTGCCGACCTGACCGGGCTGCAGGATGGCGTTGCCGCCGAGGGCGACGACGACGGTCCTGCTCTTCCTCTTTCGCGTTGTCGCCATCACCGAGCTTCTAGTCTCGCGAGGGGCCGGTCTCGGGGCTCGTCACGGCGCTGCCCCCTCGACTCGAACGCCGATACAGCCACCAGCCCACCAGCAGCGAGACGATGGTGCCGCCGGCGGTGATCAGCCAGAAGACGCCTTTGGACGTCCCCTCTGCCGGGAAGTAGAAGAAGAGGAACAGCGTGAGCAGGATGCCGGTCTCGCAGAGGACAGTGGCGATCCAGGCGCCGGCGGCGCCGCCCGGGATGACGTACGGGCGCGGCTGGTCGGGGTACTTGTGGCGCAGGACGAGCAGGGCCGGGAACATCAGCAGGTAGGGGATCAGGAACACGATCGACGACAGTGCGAACAGGGTCCAGAACACGTTCGCCTGGTCGGGGTCGAGCACGTAGGCGAGGATGGTGATCGCGGTCGCGATCAGGCCCATGAGCACGAAGGCATAGTCGGGCGTCCCGAACCGCTTGTTGACGTGGCCGAACACGCCCGGGGCCGTCTTGTCGAGTCCGGTGGCGCCGATCGTCTGGTTGGCGCCGATCGACCAGGTCACCATGTTGCCGAAGAAGGTGAAGAGGAGCGCGACGACGGTGATGTTGAAGAGCCACGTGGCGCCGCCGAGGACCTCGTCGAAGGAGAGTTTGAGGGCGTCGACGATCCCGGTGACGATGCTGACGTCCTCCGTCTTGATCGAGGCCAGGATGCCGAACGTCGCGAACATGTAGACGCCGAGGATCGCGGCGCCGGCCAGGATGATCATCTTGGGCACGTCGCGTTTGGGGTCCTTGATCGACCCGCCGGCCGAGTTCATGAGCTCGAAGCCCATGTACGAATAGATGATGATCGGCAGGAAGGAGAGGCTGTCCGTGTTCCACGCCGGCAGCCACTGATCGAGGGAGAACGAGTTGGCGGTACCGTTCTTGATCGCGAACGCCACGCCCATGACGCCGAGTCCCACGAGCACGACGACCTTGAGCGCTGCGCTGAGGTTGGGCACGAACTTGCTCCACGACAGCGGCAGGATGCCGATGAGCACGATCGCCCACACCATGGCGATGACGATGACGGCCTCCCAGAGGGGCGCGACGTCAACGCCGAAGGCGACTTCCAACGCGCCGATGAAGAGCACGAACACCGACGGCGCCCACAGGGCGACGTTGACCCAGTACATCCAGGAGGTCACGGTGCCCCAGCCGGGGCCGAAGGCGGTCTTGACCCAGACGTAGATGC
>CAZJGT010000145.1:0-5994 GCA_964545565.1 uncultured Thermoleophilia bacterium | reverse complement strand
TGGCCGTGGAGCCCAACTTCATCGTCTGCGACGAGCCCATCAGCGCCCTCGACGTCTCCATCAGGGCACAGATCATCAACCTCCTGCAGCAGCTGCAGCGCGAGTTCGGGCTCACCTACCTGTTCATCGCCCACGACCTCAGCGTGGTACGCCATATCAGCGACCGCGTGGCCGTCATGTACCTCGGGCGCGTCGTGGAGCTGGCCGAGAACGCGGTCCTCTACGAGAGCCCCATGCACCCCTACACGCAGGCGCTGCTCAGCGCCGTGCCGATCCCCGACCCGGAGGCCGAGGAGCGGCGGCGGCCGGTGGTGCTCAGCGGCGACGTGCCGAGCCCGGTGGAGCCGCCGAGCGGCTGCCACTTCCACACCCGCTGCCCGGCCGCCCAGACGGGGCTCTGCGACGTCGAGGATCCGCCGCTTGTGGAGGTGCGACCCGGCCACTGGGCCGCGTGCCACCTCATCACCGCGGCCGACTACCCGCACATCCGCACCGGCGAGGACGACCTCGCCGTCGCGGCCGAAAGCGGTGAGACGGCGTGAGCTACGTCCCGCCGGAGCGGCCGGGCGGCGAGAGGATCGTCCGCGGCCTCGAGCCCGAGACCGAGATCGACCTCGGGCTCGGCACGACGACCTCGGCGGCCTCCGAGATGGCCACCGCCGTCGGCGCCGCCGGGATGTGGAGCCCCGACGCGCTGCTGATCGAGCACCGCTCGCTCTGGGGCGAGATCTGGCGGCGCTTCCGCCGCGACAAGTTCGCGATGATCGGCGTGGTCATCATCATCCTGCTCGTCCTCATCGCCGTGCTCGCGCCGTGGATCGCGCCGCACGACCCGACCAGGCAGTATGACGAGGGCCTCACCATGCAGGGCATGCCGGTCGGCTCGTCGAGCCAGTTCCTGCTCGGCACGGACACGCTCGGCCGCGACCTGCTCAGCCGCCTCATGTACGGCGCCCGCGTGAGCCTCGTGGTCGGCGTGCTCGCCAACGGCTTCGCCCTCGTCCTCGGCGTGATCTTCGGGCTCACGGCGGGCTACTTCCGCGGCTGGATCGAGACCCTGCTCATGCGCATGACCGACGTGATGATGGCGTTCCCCATCATCCTGCTGGCGGTGGCGCTCGTGAGCGTGCTCAAACCGAGCATCTGGATCCTCATCCTCGTCATCGGCATCGTCTACTGGACGCCGATGACGCGCGTGATCCACGGTGAGGTGCTGTCCATCCGCGAGAAGGAGTTCGTGGACGCGGCGCGGCTCACCGGCTGCAGCGACCGGCGCATCCTCGGACGCCACATCCTGCCGCACCTCGTGGCCGTGATCCTCGTGTACACCAGCCTCGGCCTCGCCACGACGATCCTCTTCGAGGCGACGCTCAGCTACATCGGCCTCGGCGTGCAGCCGCCGACGCCCTCGTGGGGCCAGATGATCAGCGAGGGGCAGCCGTACTACCTCTCGGCCCCCCACCTCGTGATCTATCCGGGTCTCGCGATCATGATCACGGTACTCGCGTTCAACCTCGTCGGCGACGGACTGCGCGACGCGTTCGACCCGCAGCAGCGACGGCGATAACCAAGGGCTCACAGGAGGAACTCATGACACATCGTTCGCACAAGCCGGGGGCGATCACCGCCCTCGTGGTCCTCGGGCTGGCCGTGCTCCTCGTCCTGGGGCTCGCCGCCTGCGGCGGGGGCACCGCCGAGGAGTCGAGCAGCCCCGCATCATCCGACGGGCCCACCCAGGGCGGGACGCTCACACTCTCATACCTGACCGAACCGTCGAGCCTCGACCCCGCCGTGGCCTGGAACGTGATCGACTGGCAGATCGAACACGACATCTACCAGGGCTTCCTGCGGTATGCGCCGGAGCCGGGTGCGGCGGGCACCGCGCTCATCCCCTGTCTCGCCACCGAGGTGCCGAGCACCGAGAACGGCGGCATCTCAGCCGACGGCAAGGTCTACACGTTCAAGCTGCGCGAGGGCGTCAAGTTCCAGCCGCCGGTCAGCCGCGAGGTCACGGCCGACGACTTCAAGTACAGCTTCGAGCGCATGATGCGCGAGCCCCGAGCCCCTGCCACCTCGTTCTACATGGGCGTCGTCGGGGCCGACCGCTTCATGAAGGGTAAGGCCGACGAGATCACCGGCTACAAGGTCGTCGACGACACCACCGTCGAGATCACGCTGAAGAGCCCCGACCTCTCGTTCCTCAACGCGGTGACCATGGACTTCTGTGACGTGGTTCCCAAGGAGTGGGTCGACAAGTGGGGCAAGAAGTTCAATCGCAACCCGCTCGGCACCGGCCCCTTCGTGTTCCAGAAGTGGGAGCCGGGCCAGGAGATCGTGCTCACGCGCAACCCGGACTACTGGGAAGAGGGCAAGCCGTACCTGGACACCGTCGACTACCAGCTCTCCTTCAACCCGCCGACCGCGCTGCTCAAGCTCGAGCGCGGCGAGGTGGACGTGCTCGGCGACGGCATCCCGGTGGCCGACATCCCCCGGGTCCAGGCCGACCCCAAGTGGAAGGAGCAGGTGTACTCCCAGCCGCTGGTCGCCATCAGCTACATGTTCATGAACGTGCAGATGAAACCGTTCGACGACGTCAAGGTCCGCCAGGCGCTGAGCTGGGCGATCAACCGCGACAAGCTGGTCAAGCTCCAGGCCGGCCAGGCGATGTCGCTCTGGCAGTTCTACCCCAAGGGCATGCCCGGACACGAAGAGGGCAAGGTCTTCTACGGCTACGACCCGACGAAGGCCAAGCAACTGCTCGCAGAGGCCGGCTACCCCGACGGGTTCGAGACCATGCTCTACACCGACAACGTCGACCCGAACCCCAAGCTGTGGCAGTCGGTCCAGGCCGACCTCGCCGCGGTGGGCGTCAAGGCCGGGCTCAAGACCATGAGCAACAACAGCTTCTACGTCCAACAGGGCACGCCCAAGACGCTCACCGCCGGCAGCTTCGGCTGGTGGATGGACTTCCCGGACCCGAGCGACTGGATCGCGCCGCTCTTCAGCAAGGCGAGCGCCGTGGAGGGCGGCATGAACTCGAGCTTCTGGTGGAGCCCCGAGCTCGAGACGATGTTCACGGAGGCGCAGGCGATGACCGATCCCGAGGCGCGCATCGCCAAGTTCTCGGAGATGCAGGACTACATCGCCGAGCAGGCGCCGTACGTGCCCTGCTACCAGCCGATCCAGACGACGATGTGCTCTGAGACGACCGGGGGCTTCTACCTGCACCCGGTGTACGAGATCGACCCGACGCAGTACTGGAAGAAGTAGGCACGTGATGACCGCCGGGCGGCGACAGGCGAGCAGGAGCGACGATGGCTAAGTACGTCGTCCGCAGGCTGCTGTGGATGGTGGTGGTGCTCTTCTTCGTGAGCCTCATCACCTTCCTGCTCGCCTTCGCCGTGCCCGGCGACCCCGCCAAGAGCATCGCCGGGACCCACGCCACGCCGGAGGTTCTCGAGCGCATCCGCCAGAACCTGGGCCTCGACCTGCCCATCTGGAGGCAGTACGGCATGTATCTGTGGCACCTCGCCCAGGGCGATATGGGCTACAGCTACGAGACCCAGCTGCCGGTCGCCTCGGCGATCCTGCAGCGCTTCCCGGCCACGGTGATGGTCGCCCTGTTCGGTATCTTCTTCGAGCTGCTCATCGGCATCCCGATCGGGATGACGAGCGCGCTGCGGCAATACGGCGTCCGCGACCGGCTGTTCACCGTGTTCAGCCTGCTCTTTCTGAGCATGCCGGCGTTCTTCCTCGGCATGCTCCTGATGTACGTGTTCGCCTTCCAGTGGCCCCTCTTCCCACTCGGCGGCCTGGACCAGGGGGTCGTGTACGGCGCCATCCTTCCCGGCCTGACGATCGGTCTCACCGGCGCCGCCTGGTACTCGCGGCTGCTGCGCAGCAGCATGCTCGACATCCTCAGCGCCGACTACGTGAAGGCAGCCCGTGCCAAGGGGCTGCCGGAGCGCACCGTGGTCTGGCGGCACATCATGCGCAACGCCTGGAGCCCCATCGTCACGCTGCTCGGCATGGACATCGGCTGGTTCCTCGGCGGCGTGCTCATCGTCGAGTACGTGTTCGGGATCCCCGGCATCGGCCAGCAGGCCTTTCTGGCCATCCAGAACCAGGACCTGCCGCTGATCATGGGCACCGTGCTGTTCGCCGCGCTGCTCGTGACGCTGAGCAACTTCGTCGTCGACCTCGCCTACGCGTGGCTCGACCCACGGGTCAAGTACGGCTGATGCCGGACGCGAGCGCAGGTAAGGACTGACCATGGCCCCGACTCGACCCGTCGACGCCTACGGCCCCGTCCGCTCGCGGATCATCGCCATCGCGACCTATCTGCGCGCGCGCCCACTGCAGCTCTTCATCGCGGGCGCCGTGGTCATCGTGGCGTCACTCACGCCCTTCCATTTCTTCGCCTGGCAGGAGGAGCTCATCGGGCTCCCCGCGGCGCTGGTCTCGTTGACCGTGGTCGGCGGCGCGGTCGCCGGCGGACCCCGGGTGGGCGCCGCGCTGGCGATCCTCGGCGGTGTGATGTACGACCTGCTCGCCGTCTCCGACCGCTGGCTGATGCAGGGGATCACGTCGGCGGCCGTCATCGTCCTCTGGCTCATCGCCGGACTGGCCGTTGGGCTGCTCGGGGACCGCTACCGCGGCCAGGTCGCGCGCTCCCTCGACCAGGCGCACCGCTCGCGCGACGCCCTCGAGAGGGTGGTCGGAGCGACGCCGCTGTTCCACGCCCGGGGTGGAGCGGCATCCGTGGCCCGGGCCATCTGCGACGTCGCCCGGGAGACCTTCGAGACCGACCTCGTCGCCCTCTTCGCCATCGAGAGCGACCGGCTGCGGCTGCTGGCCCGCTCGCCGTACCTCGCGAAGTCGAGGGACCGACTGACGATGGAGCCCTCGCAGGAACTGCAGAAGGAGCTCGCCGACAACCTCGTGCCGAGCTTCATCGCGGACATCCGGGATCCTCACGGACCGCGGATGCCGCGCGCCATCACCGCCGAGACCGGGCAGGTGTCGGCGGTGCGCGCGCCGGTGCTGCTCGACGACGAGCCCGTCGCGCTGCTGGCCATGAGCTGGTCGCGGCGCGTCCCCGAACCGGAACAGGCCGAGCTCGGCGTCGTGCAGCGCTTCGCCGAGCACGCCGCCGTGGCGCTCGCCCAGGCGCAGCGAGCGCAGGCCCAGCAGGAAGTGGAGGCGCTGTATCGCCGCTTCCAGGCCAGCCTGTCGCCCACGGTGACCGTGGAGACGCCCGGCATCGACGTCGCCACGCTCTACCGTCCCGGCGAGCGCCGCATGCTGCTCGGCGGCGACTTCATCGACGCGGTGACGCGCCCCAACGGCGCCGTGGCCGCGGTGATCGGCGACGTCACCGGACACGGACCCGACGCCGCCGCCCTCGGCGCGAGCCTGCGCGCGGCCTGGCGAGCGCTCGCGCTCCGCGGCGCCTCATTGCAGGCGACGATGAAGACGCTGAACAGCCTCACGCTCGACGAGAGCGACAGGGCCGAGCGCGGAGAGCTGGGGCTCGGCCTCCTCGCCACGGTCTGCTCCGTGGAGATCGACGCCGCCGGGCGGCGCGCCCGGATCCTCAATGCCGGCCATCCTCAGCCGTTGCTGCTCGGGCGTCGGGTCATCCCGCTCGACCACACGTCGGGCGTGATGCTCGGCGTGGAGACGTACGGCGACTGGACGCCGCGCGAGGTGACGCTGCCGAAAGAGTGGGGCCTGTTGCTGTACAGCGACGGCATCGTCGACGCCCGCACGGCGCCGGGATCGCGCTCCCGCCTGGGTCTTGCCGGGCTGCGCGCCGCCGTCTCCAACCTCTGGGCGCGGCGCGCCACCACGGCGGCCGACCTCGAGGCCCTCGTCGCGTCCGTCCAGGGAGGGCAGGAAGACGTGCTCGACGACGACGTGACCCTGTTGCTGCTCACGAGTGCCCCGCAGCCACCGGGCGACGACTGACGCCGCCGCCCCAGTGCGGGGCAC
>CAZJGT010000144.1:0-6009 GCA_964545565.1 uncultured Thermoleophilia bacterium | reverse complement strand
CGCCGGCGTCCCTGCGGCGCAAAGCCACTGGGGCGCTTGGGCGCCCAGCTACCGCCGCCAGTACCTCTCCTGGGTGCTCGACGCCAAGCGCCCGGAGACGCGGGCACGACGCGTGGCCGACGTGGTGCGTCGCGCCGCCGCAGGCATTAAGCCGGGCGAGTCCGCCTGACGTCCGCGCCCGGCTTCCGCTGGTCGGTCAAGTCCGTCCAGGCGCCGGCCCACTGGGGGTAGTCCCTTCGGGACCGGCACGGTTGGACGTACGTCCAACGGCACCAACGTACTCCTGGATGTACGTCCGGAGGTGCCTGTCCGTGCGACGCTATCCCTCGCGGCGGAGGGCGCGCGCCGGCAGCCAGATGTACGGCAGGCCGAGGCCTTCACACGTCGAGGTGCGCCCTGACGGCGGCGACCAGCCGCGGCAGCACCTCGCCGCCGGCTCCGCGCAGGAAGAGGTCGCAACTCCGCGCCAGCGCGTCCCACTCCGGGTTGACGTCGATGACCGTGGCACCGGCCTCCCTGGCGATGAGAGGAACGGCCGCGGCGGGGTAGACCACGCCGGACGTGCCGACGACGAGCATGACGTCGCAGTTTGCGCTGAGCTGGTCGGCGGCGCTGAGCTCGTCCGGCGGCAGCCCCTCGCCGAACCAGACGACCTCCGGCCGCAGGTAGTCGCCGCACTCGGGGCAGCGTGGCGGCTTCTCTTGCTGGCCGGCGAAGTCGTCCCAGGCGTAGCCACGGTGGCGGCCGTCGATGCAGCGAAAGCTGTGCATGGTGCCGTGCAACTCGATGACCTTTGAGGAACCGGCGCGCTGGTGCAGCCCGTCGATGTTCTGCGTGATGACGACGACGTTGGGAAGGAGGTCCTCGAGTTCGGCGATGGCGACGTGCCCCGGGTTGGGCTCGGCCGCCGCCGTGATGCCGAAGCGGTGTTCGTACCAGCTCCAGACAAGCGCCGGATCCTTGCGGTACGCCTGCGGCGTGGCCAGCTGCACCGGGTCGTATCTCGCCCAGAGACCCGTCTCCGGCTCGCGGAAGGTCGCGATGCCGGACTCCTTGCTCACGCCGGCGCCCGTGAAGACGGCGAGGCGGGCCGAGCGGGCGAGGGCGCGAGCCGCCGTCTGCAGAGCGTGGTCGGACCGTGGCTGATCGAGACGGTCGCTCACGGGAGCCTCCTTGGGGGACGTATGCTGGGGCTGCTCGGATTGTACGCCGGAGAGCGGAGGTGGCATGAGGGACGAGACCGACGAGACGCAGGAGGGCAGTGGGGCCCCGGTCGCGGCGGACTCGCGGGAGCCGGCGGGCGCAGCCGGCCCGGCCGTCACACTCCAGCAGAGTGCGGGGAGCGCCGGCGCCCTGCGCCTGCTCGCCGCCGCGGTCACGCTGCCGTGGATGGTCCTCTACGGCATCACCGGGGCGTGGGCCGTGACGCGCGGCGCACGCGCCCTGGCGGACGGTCTCGAGCAGCTCGACGCGGGCTACACGCGCATGGTCACGCCCTCCGGCCTCATGGTCGTCGGGGCGCTCCTGCTCGCCGGCTTCGGCGTCACGCTCGCCTGCGCCTTGCTTCTGGTCTTTCAGCGCCGCTCGGCGATGGTCTGGCTCCCGCTGTTGCTGGTGGCAGCCGGCCTCACGGCCGGATCCATCTGGGCGGCCGTGAGCGGCGGCTTGCACCCGCTTCTCTGGGTCCTTCTGTTCTTCGGCCTCGCCTACGTCGCGCTCGTCGCGCTCGTCCGGGTGGTGCGCGTGACGCGTGCCGCCCGGCATGGGAGAATCGCGCGACCATGAGCACCAGTATCTTCGTCGGCCATGCCAAACCGCCCGCCAACACGGTGAGTGGCCAGATGTACACGATCCTCAGCGTCGTCTGCGAGGTCGAGATGGAGACGGGCATCATCCTCGCCGCCGAGTTCACCGTGGCGACGGAGCTCGCCAAGGACTACCTTGACCGACTGCTCACGGGGCGCAATCTCACGACCGACGAGGACGCCATCGTCGCCGAGCTCGAGCGCTGCTACTTCTCCGGGACGCAAGGCGCTCATCCAGTCGTTCCGCGACATGGCCAAGCGGTACCGTGCCCAGCTGGGCACGAGCCGGCCGGAGACGCCGGCGCAGCCGGCCCCCCCGGCCGGCTGACGCCCCCCCACACGAGGAGGACCCCGGAGAATGCACGCCAGCGAAAAGACCAGGTCGTTCGAGCCGCCCCGCAGGGTCCTCATGGGCCCCGGTCCCTCCGACGTGCACCCGCGGGTGCTCGCCGCGATGGCCCGTCCTACCATCGGACACCTCGACCCCGAGTTCGTGCGCATGATGGACGAGCTCAAGGATCTGCTGCGGTATGCGTTCCAGACGCGGAACCGGGTGACGTTCCCCGTGTCCGGGCCCGGCTCCGTAGGCATGGAGACCTGTTTCGTGAACCTGGTTGAGCCGGGCGACAAGGTCCTCGTCTGCCGCAACGGCGCCTTCGGCGGGCGCCAGTTCGAGAACGTGGTGCGCACCGGGGGCGTGCCGCTCGTCGTCGACGACGACTGGGGCACGCCGGTCTCCCTCGACCGGCTCGAGGCCGCGCTCGCCGGCGAACCGGACGTGCGCGTGGTCTCGTTCGTGCACGCCGAGACCTCGACCGGCGTGCGCAGCGACGCCCAGGCGATCGCGGCGATCGCCCACGCCCATGGCGCGCTCGTGATCGCCGACACCGTCACCTCGCTCGGCGGTATCCCGGTGCTGGTCGACGAGTGGGGGCTCGACGCGGTCTACTCGGGCAGCCAGAAGTGCCTCAGCTGCACGCCCGGCCTCTCGCCGGTGACGTTCGGCGAGTCGGCGCTCGAGAAGGTCAAAGCGCGGACGTCCCCGTGCCGGAGCTGGTTCATGGACCTCAACCTCGTGCTGCCCTACTGGGAGGGCGGTGCGCGGACCTATCACCACACCGCGCCCATCAACCCGCTGTACGGTCTGCACGAAGCCCTGGTCATGCTCACCGAGGAGGGCCTTGAAGCGGCGTGGCGGCGGCACGCCGAGAACCACGCCGCCCTCCTGGAGGGCGTCGAGGCGCTCAGCCTCAGCCTGCTCGTGCATCCCGAGTACCGCCTGCCGCAGCTCAACGCCGTGTGCGTGCCCGAGGGCGTCGACGACGCCTGGGTGCGCGCGGAGGCGCTCTCACGCTACGGACTGGAGCTCGGCAACGGTCTCGGCGCGCTGGCCGGCAGGGTCTGGCGCGTCGGCCTCATGGGCACCTCGTGCACGCCGGCCAACGTCGGCCTCTGCCTCGAGGCGCTCGGCGCGCTCGTGCCGGAGGCCGCGGCGAGGTAGCGGCGGGGAGGCGGGCGGCGGCCGGCCCTTCGGGCCCGAGCCGCCCGCCCGCTTCTTCCTTCCGACACGTTGTCCCCTTGCGAGGCAGGTGCTAGCGTTCAGGAGTCACCCGTGGCACCGTCACGAGTGCATGCATCGCCACGATCCGGCGGTCGTCGTCGCCGGTCCTAAGGAGGGCACATGCCGGACGAGACCACCAAGGGCGCCGAGGATCAGGCCGAGGACCGCCAGCCGACCGTCGAGGAACTCAAGGCCAAGGCCTACCAGCCCATGGAGGATGCCGCGGTCCTTCATCCGTTCTACCGCGGCAAGATCGAGACCACGCTCAAGTGCTGCATCCGCGACTTCCAGGATTTCGGCATCTGGTACACGCCGGGCGTGAGCAAGCCGTGCCTCGACATCAAGGAAGACCCGGAGAAGGTCTACGAGTTCACCAACAAGTGGAACACGGTGGCGGTGATCAGCGACGGCACGCGCGTGCTCGGCATGGGCGATATCGGCCCCAAGGCCGGCATGCCGGTGATGGAGGGCAAGAGCCTCCTCTACAAGTACCTCGGCGGCGTGGACGGCTTTCCGCTCATGGTCGACACCAAGGACCCGGACAGGTTCATCGAGTTCGTCAAGCTCGTGCAGCCGGGGCTGGGCGGCGTGAACCTCGAAGACATCGCCCAGCCCAAGTGCTTCCGCATCCTCGACACGCTGCGCGAGGAGTGCGAGATCCCGGTGTGGCACGACGACCAGCAGGGCACGGCGTGCGTGACGCTCGCCGGCCTCATCAACGCCCTCAAGGTGGTCGGCCGGCGCATCGACGACGTCGAGATCGCCTTCATCGGCTCCGGCGCCGCCAACGTCGCCATCAGCCGCCTGATCTTCGCCTACGGCGCCGATCCGGCCAAGTGCCGCATCGTCGACAGCAAGGGCATCCTGCACAGGGGCCGCACCGACATCGAGGCCGTCAAGGACGAATGGGTCGACAAGTGGAAGTACTGCCGGATCACCAACGCCGAGGGCCGCGAAGGCGGCATCGAGGACGCGCTCAGGGGCGCTCACGTCTGCATCGCGCTGAGCCGGCAGGGCCCGGACACCATCGACAAGGAGTGGATCCGCGGGATGGCGCCCGACCCGGTCGTCTTCCTCTGCGCCAACCCCATCCCTGAGATGTGGCCGTGGGACGCCAAGGAAGCCGGCGCCGCCGTCGTGGCCACCGGCCGGTCCGACTTCCCCAACCAGGTCAACAACTCGGTCGGATTTCCCGGGATCTTCCGCGGCACTCTGGACGTGCGCGCCAAGACGATCACCGACGAGATGTGCATGGCCGCGGCGGAGGAGCTCGCCAAGGTCGCCGAGGACAAGGGCCTCAGCGCCGACTACATCATGCCGACGATGGACGACTGGGAGGTCTTCCCGCGCGAAGCGGCCGCGGTCGCGATGAAGGCCATCGAGCAGGGCATTGCGCTGCGCACCGACCTCACCTTCGAGCAGGAGGTCGAGGAGGCCACGGCGATCATCGCCCGGGCGCGCGGCATGGTGCAGGACCAGATGGCGATCGGCTACATCAAGATGCCGGAGGAAAGCCGGCCGCCGGCGCCCACCAAGGCGGCGGCCAGGGCGGTCGCGCGCGGCTACGGCGACTACGCCGGGGAGTTGGCGGACAAGGCCGTCGACGCCATCGGGCCGACCGCCGACAAGATCGCCGCGGCGACGCAGGTGGCCATCGACAAGGCCACCGAGGCGTTCAAGAAGGCGACGGCCGGCATGAAGAAGGATGGCGGCGTCACCGACGCCGAGGTCGTGGACGAGGAGCCTCCGGCGTGGACGCCGCCCGCCGGCGAGCCGGAACCGCCCGCCGGCGAAGCCGACGCCGAGAAGAAGGACGAGTGACGTGGCCGACATCCGCGAGCTCGACGTCGCCGAGGTGACGGCGGCGGTCAAGGACCTGTGCATAACCGCCAACTACGACCTGCCGGTGGACGTCTACGACGCGCTCAAGGCGGCGGAGGCGGCGGAGGAGTCGCCGGTCGGCCGCGAGGTCCTGGCCCAGCTCGTCGAGAACGCCGACATCGCCGCTGCGGACCGGGTGCCGGTCTGCCAGGACACCGGCTTCGCGGTGATCTTCGCCGAGGTGGGGCAGGACGTGCATCTCACCGGCGGCGACTTCGAGGGGGCCGTCGATGAGGGCGTGCGCCAGGGCTACGGCGACGGCTACCTGCGCAAGTCGGTCGCCGAAGAGCCGGGTCACGCCCGCCGGAACACGAAGGACAATACGCCCGCCATCATCCACACGACGATCGTGCCGGGCGACCAGGTGCGCCTTACGATGATGGCCAAGGGCGGCGGCGCCGAGAACATGAGCTCGCTGAGCATGCTCAAGCCGGCGCAGGGCTGGGCCGGCATGGCCGACGCCGTCGTCGAGACGGTGAGCCGGGCCGGCTCCAACCCGTGCCCGCCGGTGATCATCGGCGTCGGCATCGGCGGCACCATCGAGATGGTGACGCTGCTCGCCAAGAAGGCGCTGCTCCGCGACGTGGGCAGCACGCATCCGGATCCCCGCATCGCGGCGATGGAGGACGAACTGCTCGAGCGGATCAACGCGCTCGGCATCGGGCCGCAAGGCCTCGGTGGCCGGACGACCGCGCTGGACGTCTTCATCGAGGAGATGCCCTGTCACATCGCCAGCATGCCCATGGCCGTCAACGTGCAGTG
>CAZJGT010000143.1:0-6042 GCA_964545565.1 uncultured Thermoleophilia bacterium | reverse complement strand
CGCGGGCGCCCGCGGCGTGCTGCTCGACCAACTGGGAGCGTCCGGCGAGGTGACCCTGGCCGGGTTCCGCGACGCCGCCGGGTGCGGACGCCGCAACGCTCAGGCCCTCCTCGAGCTCTTCGACCGGGAGGGCCTGACCCTCCGGCGCGGCGATGTGCGCGTCGCCCGGCGACGCCGCTCCTGACGGCACCGCTCCGCCGTCGTCGGCCGGCTGTGCCGTCTCTCTCGCGGTCGCGGCCGGGTCGACTCAGGCGTCGTCGCAGGCGGCCACGAGGTCCCGGCCCCGGCGCTTGGCCAGGTACATCGCCCGGTCGGCCTTGTTCAGCAGGTCCTCGCGGCCGTCGGCGTCGTCCGGGTAGCCGGCGACGCCGATGCTCATCGTCAGGGGGACGCCGTTGGCGCTGAACCCGGCCGCGTGCAGGCGCTCGCGGATGCGCTCCGCGACCTCGAGCGCGGTCTCGCGGCCGGTCTCCACCAGCAGGACGACGAACTCCTCGCCCCCGTATCTGGCGGCCACGTCGACGTTACGCACCGACTGCTCGATCACGTGGGCCACCTCGCGGAGCACGGCGTCGCCGGCGCTGTGACCGAGCGTGTCGTTGTAGCCCTTGAAATGGTCGAGGTCGCAGAAGAGCAGGCTGAGCGGCCGGCGGAGCTCGCGGGCACGGTGCAACTCCTCGCTCAAACGCTCATGAAGGTAGCGGTGGTTGTACAGGCCGGTGAGCGCGTCGGTGATGGCGTCGATCTCGGCGCGGCTGAGGCGCACGGCCGCCGTCTGGAGCATCGCGGCGAAGGTCTGGCGCCCGTCGCCGCGCAGGGATTCGCTCTCGGTGAGCGAGAGGGCCGGCAGGTCGGCCGCGACGGCGGCCACGATCCGGCCGCCGGCCTCGCGGATGGGTGCGAGCCCCGTGATCCATACACCGAACTCGTCGGCGAACACCGTGTTCACGTCGGGTCTCATGCCCTCCAGCACCTTGATCAGCTCGTCGTCGGCGAACATCTCGTCGCCGAGGTGCGACTTGGCGGCAGGGTCCTCCTCCGGGTCCACGCCGATCACGAAGCGTTTCTCGAATCGTGCATGCGTGGTGAGAAAGCGGGTGGGAGGATTCGCGTCGCGTACCGCGCGCAGCACGGCTTCGATCTCCCCGTATTCCTCCGTGTCTTCGTCGTCGCGGCTGTGCAGTCGCAGGTGGGATTCGCCGCGGATGCGGGATGCGGCCTCCGCGGCGATGCGCTCCGCGACCGAACGCCGGCCAGCGACGTCCTCGAGCACGCGCAGGAAGACGTCGACCATGGCGGGATCGAACTGGGTGCCGCGGCACCGGTGGAGCTCCGCAAGGCACTCCGTGTAGGTGAGAGCCTCCTTGTACGGACGCCGGCACGACATGGCGTCGTACGCGTCGACCACGGCCATCGCCCGCGCCACCAAAGGGATGCACTCGCCGGCGAGCCCGTCGGGATAGCCGTCGCCGTCGTACCGTTCGTGGTGGTGCCGGACGGCGAGCACCAGGTCCTCCGGGAAGAGCGGGTGGATGATGTCGGCGCTGACCACCGGGTGCTCGCGCATCTGCTCCCACTCCTGCTGGTTGAGGCGGCCGGGCTTGAGCAACACCCGGTCCGAGATGCTGATCTTGCCGATGTCGTGGAGATAGGCGGCCTCCTCCAGGGAGGTGAGCACGTCCTCCGGCCACCCCAGTTCCCTGCCGAGCAACACGGTATAGGCGGCCACGCGCGCGGCGTGGCCGAGGGTGTAGTAGTCCTTGGCGTTCAGCGCCGAGCTCAACGCTTTGAGGTTGCCGAGATGCATCTGCTTGATCTCGTCGTAGAGCTGCGCGTTCTTGATCGCCAGCGACAGCTGCGTGCCGACTCTCTCGAGCAGGCGGCGATCGATGCCCGCGAAGGCGTTCGCGGCGCTGCTGACCAGGTTGAGCGCGCCGAGGAGACCGGTGTCGGACGGCAGGGCGATGATCGCGGCCGCCTGAAGGCCGTCGAGCGCGCCGCTGCCCTCAGGCAGCGGCGAGTCGGCGGGCAGTCGGAGCACCGCTACGCGCTCCGCCATGATGCGCTCGACGAACCCCGTGTCCAGATCACCCAGGGTGATGCCCACGAGCGCGTCGCCCCGGCCGCGCGACGAGAGCACGCGGCCGATCCGGCCGCCGTCGAGCAGCACGAGGCTGAAATCCTCGAACGGGATGAGCTGGCGCAGCTCGTCCACGGCCGCCTCCACGACCTCGTCGAGGTCGAGGCTGGCGGCCGTCCGCGCCGCGATGTCGTTCAGCAGCTGGGTGGCGCGCACGCTCTCTTGCTCGCGCTCGAAGAGCCCCGCGTTGGCGATGGCGAGGGCTGCGGCGTGGCAGATGGCGGCGGCCGTGTCCAGCTCGGCCTGGGTGAAGGTCCGCGCCGCGCCGCTCTCCACCAGCTCGACCGTGCCGATGACCCGGTCCTTGACGATCAGCGGTAGCGCCGCCCAGCTCGTGCGCCCGGACTCCCTGCTCAGTGCGACGGCGGCCGGCGTGAGGCGCGGGTCGCGCAGCGACCCGACCACCGTCGGCCGCCGGGTCTCCACGACCTCTCGCGCCACGGCGCCGTCGGCGAGCGCGAAGCGCCGGCCCCTCCCCCGCTGGTCGATCTCTCCCCCGTTCACGCGCATCAACGTGTGGAGGTCATCACCTTCGATGACGGAGATCTCGCACTCACTCACGCCCACGCCCTCACACAATCGCCGGGCGGTGACGAGCAGCGTCTCCTCCAGGTCGAGGCTGCTCGCCAGCTCGAGGGCCGACTCGCTCATGAGCGCCATGCGCCCCAGGTTCTCGTCCAGTTCCTCATAGAGCCCGGCGTTGGCGATCGCCTGGCTCGCGACCTGCGCGAGGCCGAGGACCACGTCCTCTCGCGCGAAGGGCCGCACGGTGCGGTTGTAGAGAGAGACGAACCCGATCACGGCCGCCTTGCTGATGAGAGGGATGTCCAGGGAGGCGCGGTAGCCCCAGGCAAGAGCCTCCTCACGCTCCATCCGCGTCATGGTCGGGTCGTTCAGGGCGTCGGCGCAGCCCACCGGGCCCCGCTCTGCGACCGCCCTCATATACAGGCTGTAGTCGGCCAGGTGGTAGCGCCGGCCCGCCGGGTCCTCATCCCAGTCGCTCCCGAGCGCCACCAGGATCTCCACCTCGTCGCCATCGACGCGGAGCACGTCGCACATGTCCGCTTGCGACACGTCGAGGATGCGCTGCGCAACGGTCGCGATCACATCCTCGACCTCGAGGCTGGCCCCGAACTCCATGCCCGAGTCCACAAGCAGGCGGAGGTCGCGGTTGCCGCGGGCGAGACGCTCCACCAGCATGGCCTTCCCGAACGACCCGGCGAGCAGGCGGCCCACGTTGCGGATGAGGTCCAGATGGACCGTGTAGTCGCGCACAGCGGTGTCGAAGACGTCGATGAGCCCGATGGGGCGGCCGTCGACGACCAGCGGCAGCGAGACCATGCTGCGGTATCCCCAGCGACGGTACGATGCCGCCTCCGTCGTGTTCAGATCCGCACGCTCGAGATCGCCCACGACGATCGGCTCGTCGGCGGTCAGCGCCTGGACCGTGGCTTCGTACGTGGCGAGGTCACGCTCCGACCCGACTTCGTCCTCGTCCCAACCGCGGCTGTCGATGCTGGCGAGACAGCGCAGCACGCCCCCGTCGATCTGCCAGATGTCGCAGTCCTCGGCCGAGAGGATGCTGCGCAGCCGCTCGGCCACCGCTCTGGCGAGTTCCTCGAGCGTGCCCGACTCGTTGAGCCGGTCGCCCAACTCGACCAGCTCGCGCAGCGCCGCGTTGCCGCGGCGGAGAGCGGCGAGCAGCTCGGCGTTGCGCAGGGCATCGGCCACGGTCCGGCTCACGCTGGGCAGGAACCAGCGCACCTCGTTGTAGTCGCGCTCGCGGGTGTCGAACAGGTCGATCAGGCCGATCACCCGATCGTTGCTCACCAGCGGCACGGACAGCACGCTCTGGAAACCGAATGCGCCGAAGTCCTCGCGTTCGTAGTCGGTCAGGCGCTCGTCGTCCATCGAGCTGACCACGAGGATCTCGCGGTCCTCAAGCGCCTGACGGGTGGACGGATAGTGGTCGAGCTGGAGGATCTTGCCGCGCACGCTCTCGTCGACCCCGTGGGCGTCGACGCTGGCGAGGCACCGCAGGTACCCCTCCTCGAGCCACCAGATGTCACAGTCCGCGCACTCCACCAGGGTGCGGAGGCGCGCCGCGGCGCGTTCGGCGATGCCCGCGGACGTCTCCGCGTCGGCGAGGTCGGCGCCGAGCTCGATCAACTGCTCGTGCCGCCGGGACTTCTCACTCGCCTCTTCGAGAAGCGCCGTGCTGTCGAAGACGCCGGCGACGAGCTGGCAGACGCCGGTGAGGAACTCGAGCTCCGCGTCCCAGTCACGCTCCGAGTCGTCGTAGAGGATGAGCAAGCCGACGAGATCGCCGCCGGCGACCAGGGGCATCGTGAGCGAGCTCGCATACCCCCATTCGCGCATGAGCCCGGCCTCCTCATCGCCGAGGCGTTCGTCGTCCAGGTCGTCGATCGCCAGGGGTGTGTGGTCGAGGAGGGTGCGCTCGAGGGAGGGGTACGACCCCGTATCCAGGATGGTGCCGGACGGCCTCGGGTCGATGCTGTCCCTCGTGCAGCTCACGACCGCGCGGATCACACCGCCACGGACACGGAAGACGTCGACGCAGTCGGCGTTCTCGACCGTCAGGATGCGCTGCGCCAGACGTGTCACGAATCGGTCGAAGTCGTGCGACTGCGCCACCTCGCGCGAGAGGTCGACGAGCTCGCGCACCGTCTTGTCGCGCTGCGCGAGCTCACCGTACGCGCGCTCGACGCCGACCGCCTCGGCGCAGATGCGGGCGAGGCTCTCGAGCGCGTCCGCGTGGCGTGAGAAGTCGCGTTCGCCGGCGTCGCTCAGCTCGACGGCGCCGACGAGCTCTCCATGGAGCGTCATCGGCGCCCACGCCAGCGAACGGCAGCCGCGCCGTTGCAGGGCCAGCCTCCCACGTCGCCCGAGCGCCCTGTCGGTCGCCTGCAGGCAGGCGACACCGGCGGTCACAGGGTCCTCCTCCACCGGGATCCACTCGCGGGTCATCCAGCCGGTGGTCTCGCGACCCACGTCCAGCTCGCCGCCGTCTATGGAGAAGGCGAGGCGCAGGCGATCGCCCTCGGTCCGGTAGATGTCGCAACGCGGCGCTCCGGTGAGATCGCAGAGTGCGCGCGCCGCCTCCCCGCCGACGGCGCCCGGGTCCTCGGCCATGAGCGACAGGAGGCCGAGGCCGGCGTGCAGCGCGGCGCGCAGATCCTGGCGGTGGCGCCGCAGCTCCGCGAAATCCCCGGGCTGCGCGGCGCCCTCGTGCGCCTCCGAGGGGAGGAGCGCCTGGACGTCTGCGGCGAGGTAGCGACGATGGCCGCCGGGGCTGCGGTGCGCGGCGATGCGGCCGACGTCGGTCCAGCGACGCACCGTGTTGGGGCTGACGCCGAGCGCGCCGGCGACATCCCCGACGCGCAGCCACGTCGATCCGGGCGCCGCTCTCGTGGTCGTCACGATCTTGCCCCTCCTGGAACGCCTGCGTCATCGGTCCGTTCATCGGCAGCGGAGAGAGGAAGCTTGACCAAAACCCCCAACGTGCCGTCCGCTCGCGGGGGATTCGGGAGGATAGCCACGCGACTCCGGGCCCACATGGGTGCTCCCGTCCGCGACCGGCCTTGGCTCCCATGGGCCGGCGACGTAGCATGCGTCTGTCGATCACGGCCGGCGGCCGCCCGCCGGATCCAGTCTGAGCAAGGGAGCGAGGGAGCATGGCACGCAAGGGCAGGGTGGAAGGCAAGGTCGCGCTCATCACCGGGGTGGCGAAGCCGGACAGCATCGGCTTCGCCACGGCCAAGGTCTTCGCGGAGGAGGGCGCGCTGCTCGCCGTCTGCGACATCGCGGGCGCCGTGCATGAATGCGCCGCGCAGCTGCGCGAGCTCGGCGCCACGGTCAGCTCGCACACGGCCGACCTCACG
>CAZJGT010000142.1:0-6086 GCA_964545565.1 uncultured Thermoleophilia bacterium | reverse complement strand
CTGCAGGCCGATGTCGTAGGTGCCGCCGTCGCCGCCGAAGGCGATGAACTTGACGTTGTCCTCGACGAGGCCCTTCTTCTTGAGGGCGCGGAAGGCGGTCTCGACGCCGCTCAGCGTGGCGGCGGCGTTCTCGAAGGCGGTGTGGATGTAGCTGCCCTTCCACGAGGTGTACGGGTAGATCGTGGTGCTCACCTCGAGGCAGCCGGTGGCGGCGGAGACGACGACCGGGTCGTCGGTGCCCATGAGCACCTGACGGGCGACGATGGGCGCGCCGCAGCCGGCGCACATGCGGTGGCCGCCGGCCAGCTGCGTGCCCTTGGAGACGAGCTCACGCCACTTCGCGCGCGCATCCTCGAAGTGGTTGGTGTCCTTGAGCGCGTCCACCGGGCACACGTCCACGCACTCGTGGCACATGATGCAGCGGCTCTCGTCGATCCTGAACGAGGCGAGCGCACGCTCGTTGAACGTGAGCGCGCCCGTGGGGCAGGCGGTGACGCAGCGGCCGCAGCTGATGCAGTCGGCGAGCTGCAGGGCATCGCTGTACGCGGTGTCGACGTTGATGGTGAAGCCGCGGCCGGTGAAGTCGTAGCAGGCCGGGCCGGCGACGTCGCGGCACACGCGCACGCACTTGCCGCAGGCGATGCAGCGGCTCATGTCGCGGCGGATGAACGGGTGCTCGTGCTGGGGTTCGACCTCGCGCACGAGGTTGCCTTTGATCACGAGGTCGTTGTCGGTGATGTCGTACTCGACGCCGAGCCTCTGCAACTCGCACGCACCGAGGCTCGGGCACTCGCACTGCAGGCAGCGGGCCGCTTCGGCGCGAGCGGCCGCGAGGCTGTAGCCCTTCTCGACCTCCAGGTCGAGCGCCGACAGGCGCTTCTGCCTGCCGACCCTGGGCATGGTGGCGCGAGCCGCGGGTTCGGCGCTCGCGCCCATCTTCAGCCAGACGGGGCTGCGCTCGGCGAGGCGCGCGCCGAGCTCGCCGAGCTGCTCGGCGTCCTTGAGCTGGTCGAGGTAGGGCAGGCCGTTGTACACGGCCAGCTTCTCCTCGAGCTCCTCGAGGTCTTCGCCCTGGAGCCAGGCGTCGACCGCGAGCGCCGAGCGCTTGCCGCCGGCCACGGCGTGGATCACCGACTGCGTGCCGGTGATGGCGTCGCCGGCGGCGAAGATGCCGTCCTCCGGCGTGCGCCCCGTGTAGTAGTTGGCGAGCAGCCGGGCGCCGTCCGAGAGCGTCAGGTAGTCGGCGCTGTCGCCGAGCTTCGGCGCGTAGCCGGTGGCCATGACGACGGTGGTCGCGGCGAGCTCGAAGCGCGAGCCGCGCACCTCCTTGGTGCGGCCCTTCTCGCGCACGACGCGTACGCACTCGACGCCCTGTGCTTTGCTCGCCCTGGTCTTGACCTTCTTGGCCCGGGCGCCGAACTCGACCCTGACGCCCTCCTCGAGGGCGGCGCTGAGGTCGCGGGCGCCGACGGGGATGTCCTCGGCTTGATGCTGCGCGATGACGACGACCTCCTTGGCGCCCTTGCGGCGCGCCGTGCGGGCGACGTCGAACGCGGTGATGCCGTCGCCGATCACGGCGACCTTCTGGGTGAACTTGACGGCACGGCCTTCCCGCGCCCGCTTGAGGATCTCCATGCCGTTCTGGGCGGCGTCGTCGCCGGGGAGGATGTGCTTGGGCTCCTCCCATGTGCCGACGCTGATGATCACCGCGTCGAAACCGGCGTCGAAGAGCCCGTCGGGGTCGACCTCGTAGCCCAGCTCGGACTCGCCGACGAAGCGCACGCCGGCGTCCCACAGCGGCGCGAGCTCCTTCTCCACCACTCTGCCGGGCAGCCGGAACTCAGGGATGCTGTAGCGCAGCGTCCCACCCGGCTCCTCGTTGGCGTCGTACACGGTGACCTCGTGGCCGCGCTCCGTGAGGTACCACGCGGCGGCGAGGCCGGCCGGGCCGGCGCCGATCACGGCGACCCTCCGGCCCGTCGAGACGCCGGGCACCAGCAGCGTCTCGCTGTGGTCGGCGGCCGCCCGGTGAAGGGCGCAGATGGCGATGGGGTCGTCCACGTCGCCGCGGCGGCACACCGGCTCGCAGTAGCGCGGGCAGACCCGACCGAGGATGCCGGGGAACGGCAGCTCGTCGCGCACGATCGCGGCGGCGCCGGCGGCGTCGCCGTCGGCGAGCGCGGCCATGTAGGCCGGGATGTCGATGTGCGTGGGGCAGGCGTGCGAGCACGGCGCCTCGCAGTAGGCGTTGTGGTCCGAGAGGTACATCTTGAGGTAGCTCTCGCGCCGGGCGCGCACGCGCGGCGTGTCCGTCTTGACGACCTGGCCGTCCTCGACCCACGTGGTGCAGGCCGCCTGGAGCTTGTCGAGGCCTTCGACCTCGACCATGCACAGGCGGCAGGCGCCCCACGCGGCCATGCCTTCCTCGTGGCAGAGCGCGGGGATGTCGATGCCCTCGCGCCGCGCGACCTCGAGCACGGTCTCGCCCTCGCGGGCGCTGAGCTGGCGGCCGTCCACGGTGAGCCGCACGGCGGCTTTGGTACGGCGGCTCACTGCTGCCTCCCTTCGACCAGCGCCGGTCTCTCGTCCACCACGGGGATGGCGTCGAACTTGCAGACCTGGCGGCAGGTATCGCACTTGATGCAGAGCTTCTGATCGATCGTGTGGACCTGCTTGCGCTCGCCGCTGATCGCCTGCGTGGGGCACGCCCCGAGGCAGACGTGGCAGCCGGTGCAGGCGTCCGCATCGATCGTGTAGCGGATGAGCGGCCGGCACACCCTGGCCGGACAGCGTTTCTCGACCACGTGAGCCACGACCTCGTCGCGGAAGTAGCGCAGGGTGCTGAGCACCGGGTTGGGCGCGCTGCCGCCGAGCTGGCAGAGCGAGCCTTCGATGATGTCCTCGCTCAGGGTTTCGAGGCGGTCGAGGTCGTCGAGCGTGCCGTTGCCGTCGCTGATGCGTTCGAGGATCTCGAGCAGGCGCTGGCTGCCGACCCTGCAGGGCACGCACTTGCCGCAGCTCTCCTCGGCGGTGAACTTGAGGAAGAACTTGACGAAGTCGACCATGCAGGTGCCGTCGTCGACGACGACCATGCCGCCGGAGCCCATCATGGAGCCGGCGGCGGCCAGACTCTCGAAGTCGATCGGGTCGTCGAGCAGCGAGGCGGGCAGGCAGCCTCCGGACGGCCCGCCCAGCTGCACGGCCTTGAACTCGCGGCCGGGCAGCATGCCGCCGCCGATGTCGAAGATGACGTGGCGCAGCGTGGCGCCCATGGGCACCTCGATGAGGCCGCCGTTCACGACCTTGCCGGTGAGACTGAAGATCTTGGTACCCTTGCTCGTCTCGGTGCCCTTGCCGGCGAAGGCCTCGGCGCCGTGGTTGATGATCCAGGGGACGTTGGCGTAGCTCTCGACGTTGTTGAGGTTGGTGGGCTGGCCCCAGAGGCCCTGGGCGACGGTGCGGATGTGCTTGCCGCGCGGCATGCCCCGGTGGCCCTCGATGGAGGCGGTCAGCGCCGTGGACTCGCCGCAGACGAACGCCCCGGCGCCCTGGTTGATGCGGATGTCGAAGCTGAAGCCGCTGCCGAGGATGTCGTCGCCGAGCAGGCCGCGCTCACGCGCCTGCGCCAGGGCGGCGCGCAGGCGCTCGACGGCGAACGGGTACTCGTGGCGCACGTAGACGTACCCTTCGACCGGGCCGCTGTCGGCGCCGATCGCGTAGGCGGCGATGGTCATGCCCTCGATCAGGCTGTGTGGGTTGCCCTCGAGCACGGAGCGGTCCATGAACGCGCCGGGGTCGCCCTCGTCGGCGTTGCAGATGACGTAATGCACGTCGCCGGGGTTGCCGCGGCAGAAGCGCCACTTGCGTCCGGTGGGGAAGCCGGCGCCGCCGCGACCGCGCAGGCCGCTGGCCTCGACCTCGTCGATGACCCCCATGGGGTCGCCGTCCTCGAGTACCTTGGCGAGGGCAGCGTAGCCGTCGTGTGCCAGGTAGTCGTCGACGGAGTACGGGTCGATCTTGCCGTTGAGCGCCAGGACGATGCGGTCCTGCAGCGCGTAGAAGGGGATGTCCTTCTCGTGCGCCACCGGTTCACCGCTCGCGGGGTCCCTGTAGAGGAGACGCTCGACGACGCCGTCACCGACGACGCTCGTTTCCACGATCTCCGCGATGTCCTTGGGCTTGAGCCTCGGGTAGAAGAGGCCCTGCGGCCGGACGACCACGATCGGGCCCTCTTCGCAGAAGCCGTGGCATCCGGTCTCGACGACGGCGACCTCGTCGCTCAGGCCGCGCTCGGCGAGCGCCTTGTCGAGGGCCTTGCGCAGCGCGACGCGGCCGGACGCGTGGCAGGCCGTGCCGGCACAGACGCGGATCTCGGCCTTGGCGTCACTCGCGAGGTAGGCGCTCTTGTCGGCCGCCGCCTTGAGCGCCCTGGCGATCCTGGTGGTGCGCTTCGCGGGGGTCATACGGCGGCCTCCTGCTTGCGCAGCTTGCGGATCAGCTTGCGCGCCTCGTTGGGGCCGACGCGCCCGATGGTCTCGTCGTCGCCGAGGCGCACCACGGGCGCGAGGGCGCAGGCGCCGACGCAGTTGACCGTCTGCAAGGTGAAGAGGCCGTCGGGTGTGGTGCCGCCCACGGGCATCTCGAGCTCCTGACTGAACGCCTCGACCACGAGCGGCGCGCCGGCGACGTGGCAGGCGGTGCCCATGCACACGTCGATGACGTACTTGCCCACGGGAGCGAGGCGGAACTGGCCGTAGAACGTGGCGACGCCGTAGATGCGAGAGAAGGGCAGGCGCATCTCCTCGGCGATGTTCTCGAGCGCCACCCGGGGCAGGTAGCCGTAGGCCTCCTGTGTGGAGTGCAGCGCCTGGACGAGGCCGGACCCGTCGCGGATGCCGGCGATCACGGCGTCGAACTTGGCCATGTCGATCTCGGGCACGAAGCCGGACGGCTGCTCGCCCATCACGCAGGCCGCGCCGGCGCCGCAGCTCTCGCCCGGCAGGGTGGCCAGCGCTGCGGCCCGCTCGGCGGCGATGTCGAAGGGCAGCTCCGGGAACTCGGGGCAGTAGTCGATCTCGATGCAGTCCACGGGGCAGGTGCGCTCACAGAGCGTGCAGGCGTAGCACTTGTAGTCGCCCGACCTGTCCTTGACGAGATCGAAGAGCCCGACGCCGCGTGGCTTGGCCACGAGTTCGCGGCGCTCGAAGTCGATGCCCTTGAGTACTTCGTAGAGGGCCGAGCCCTTGGGCTCGGCGGTCGTGCCGTTCCTTCTCGGCATCCGTGTCACCTCAGTCCTTGCGCAGGTTGAGGTAGCGGCGTTCGGTCGTGGCCCGCTTCTCGCTGTGCGCTACGCTCTCGAGCTCGGCGAACGCCTGCTCGATGTTGTCCGGATAGATGTCGCGCCCGCCGAGGCCGTAGATGTAGGGGAGCACCTGGGGCCGCGGGTCGCAGTCGTAGAGGGCGCTGCGGACCTCCAGATACACCGGACCGCCCTGGGCGCCGAACGAGTCGGCGCGATCCATGACGCCCACGACCTTGACGTGCTGGAGCGCCTCGGCGTACTGCTCGTAGGGGAACGGCCGGAAGGCGCGCACGCGCACCATGCCGGCCTTGATGCCGCGGGCGCGCAGCTTGTCCACGGTCATCCGTGTCGTGCCGGCGGTGGAGCCGACCACGACGATGGCGACCTCGGCGTCGTCGAGGCGATACGGGTCGAGGAGGCCGTACCGGCGACCACTGATCTCGGCGTACTCGTCGGCGACGTCCTGGATGACCTGCAGGGAGCGGTCCATGGCCCGGTTCTGCGCGACCTTGTGCTCGAAGTACCAGCCGTGCAGCCCGTCGAACGGGCCGACGGTCACGGGGTTCCTGGAGTCGAGCATCGGGTTGGTGGCGCGGTAGGGGCCGATGAAGGCCTGCACCTGCTCTCTGGTGAGCATCTGCAGCGGGCCGATGGCTCCGCTGATGACGTAGCCGTCGTACATGTGCATCACGGGCAGGCGCACGTCCATGTGCTCGGCGATGCGGACGCCCTGGATGCAGTTGTCGTAGGCCTCCTGGTGGTTCTCGCCGTAGAGCTGGATCCA
>CAZJGT010000141.1:0-6108 GCA_964545565.1 uncultured Thermoleophilia bacterium | reverse complement strand
AGGTCGCCGAGGGCCGCGAAGAAGCCGTAGGCGTCGTTCGCGGCCAGCAGGGCGACCGGGTCCATGCCGGCCTCGTCGGCGCGCGCCAGGGTGTCGGGAGTGACGATCGCCCCGGCGTTGTCCTCGGTCCCGTCGATGCCGTCGGTGTCGGCGGCGACGGCGCTGATGCGCGGATGGCCGTCCAGCGCGGTCGCGAGGCCGAGCAGATACTCGACGTTGCGGCCGCCGCGACCGGAGCCGCAAACGGTCACCGTCGTCTCGCCGCCGGAGATGAGGACGAGGGGCCGGCGAGGCGTCGCGACGATCGGATCCACCGTGTGCGCGGCGCCGCGCGCGACCGCCTCGCGAAGCGCGAGGAGCGCCGCCTCTCCGCCGCGAGCGCACGCGAGGGCCAGCGCCGCGTGGGCGGCGCCGAGGTCGCGGGCCTCTCCCTGCAAGTCGTCGCCGAGCAGGACCGGCTCCAGGCCGGCGGCGCGGGCGCAGCCGGCCGCCGCTTTCAGGGCGTCGCCGGCGGTCGCGAGCATCACGAGTCCGTCGTTCGCGAAGGCCGGGTCGCGGGGCTTCGGGGTCTCAGGGGCGATTCCCGCCGCGCCTGACCGGAGATGCTCGAGCACGGCGGGCGGACCGTCGATGTCATGGCGTCGCAGCACTGCGAGCGCGTCGGAGTAGGTCGTCGGATCGGGCATCGTGGGCCCGGAGGCGATCACCGAGGGGTCGTCCCCGGGTACGTCGCTGATCGCATAGGTGACGACCTTGGCTGGGTGGGCGGCCTCGGCCAGGCGGCCGCCCTTGACCGCCGAAAGATGCTTGCGCACGCAGTTCATCTCACCGATCGTCGCGCCGCTGCGGAGGAGTGCAGCGTTCAGGGCGCGCTTGTCGTCCAGGGTCACGCCGTCTGCCGGCAGGGCCAGTAGGGCCGATCCGCCGCCGGAGATGAGACAGATCAGCAGGTCGTCGGCGGTCAGGGCGCGGGCGAGGTCGAGGATGCGGCCGGCGACGGCGCGTCCGGCCGCGTCCGGCACGGGATGCGCGGCCTCCACGACCTCGATGCGCGCGCACGGCACGCCGTGTCCGTAGCGCGTGACGACGAGGCCTTCGACGGGGCCGTCCCACTCGCGTTCGACGGCCCGTGCCATCGCCGCCGCGGCCTTGCCGGCGCCCACGACGACGACCCGGCCGGCGGGCGCCTGCGGCAACCGGCCGGGCAGCAGGGCGGCCGGGTCGGCCGCGCCGACGGCTGCGTCGAAGAGCTCGCGAAGCACCGGCCTCGGCGCGAGCTCGCCCGTCATCGCCGCAGCCGGCGGCTCACCGGCCTCGCGTTCAGACGGCCCACCGGCCTCGTGTCCAGACGGCTCACGGGCCTCGCTCTCGGGTCGTCCGCCGGCTTCACCCCTGCCATCTGGGCAGCCCCAGCTCATTCGCGTTGACGATGCTGGGGGCCGCGTGCGGCGGCTCCGGGTCGTCCAGAAACGGCGCCACGTCCGCCGCGTCCACCGCGGAGGGCCAAACCGGCCACCCTTGCAGGACCGCCGCGGTGTTGGCGGCCGCCAGCGTGGCCATGCCTTCGCGTGTCCAGGTGGTCGCCGAGCCTACGTGGGGGACGAGCACCACGTTGTCCAGGTCGGCGAGTCCGGGAGCCATCGCCGGCTCGTACTCATACACGTCCAGGCCGGCGCGGAAGCCGGGGTGTGCGCGGCAGTGGGCGACGAGCGCCGACTCATCCACGAGCGGGCCGCGGCTGGCGTTGATCAGGATCGCGTCGGCCTTCATCTCCGCCAGCTCCGGCGCCCCGATGAGATGGTGTGTCTGTGGGGTGAGCGCCGCGTGGACGCTTACGACGTCCGCGGCGCCGAGCACCTCACGCAGGGTCGCGACGCGCCGGCAGGTCACGGCGCGTTCGCCGTGCGCAGCCAGAAACGCGCCGTACTCGGCTACGGATTGCTCGAGCTCGCGGTTGGCGCGCACGTCGTGGTAGAGGAGGTCCATCTTGTGACCCTCGACCATCATGCGCGCGTAGGCGGCGCCGATGCGCCCCACGCCGACGACGCCGACGGTCCGCCGGTACAGGAGGCTGCCGAGGAGCATGTCGGGCAGCCAGCCGTCGTACCGCCGCGCTCTCATCATGCGATCGCCCTCGGGGATACGCCGCGCGGCGGCGAAGGTGAGGGCCACGGCCAGCTCGGCCGTCGTCTCGGTGAGGACTCCGGGCGTGTTGCCCACCGGCAGACCACTCCGGGTCGCAGCACTCACGTCGACGTTGTCGTAGCCCACCGCGAACTGGCTGTAGATGCGACCGCCGGCGGCAGCGAGCTCCTCGAGGAGCTTCGCCGACCAGGGCTCGGTGAGCTGTCCGATGACGGCGTCGACCCGCTCACCGAAGGCGGAGCGGATCTCGTCGGCGGTCAGGATGTCTGCGCCCTGCGCGATCTCGATGCGGCACCCGGCCGCGGTGAGAAGCCGCAGCCAGCGCTCACCCGGCAGCTCTTTGGTCACGATGACGCGACGGGCGCCCGCCGGGTTGATCACTCTCCACTCGCGCTGAGCCACGACACACCCTCCTCGGCGTAGGGGAACAGGGTGATGATGCCTCAACAGACGCGTCGACGCACGTTCACAGACTGAGCACCCAGAGCACCTGATAGGCGACGACGGCGGCGAGGACGCCGGCCAGCAGCGCCGCCGCCGTCGTCGCGACGCGGTAGACGCGAAGCCGCCAGAGCAGAAGCGCGCCGACGGTCACGATGCCGACCTTGAAGGCGAGCGCCGGCACGGTACCCGCGCGCAGGAAGAAGTCCATGATGCCGTTGGACTCCGTCGCGAACCCCAGCCACATGCCGTAGCGCGTCAGGGCGAGGTCGGCGACGTTGAGCAGCCACAGCTCGATCAGCAGCAGCAGGAGCAGCCTCTCCCGCGATTCGCTGGGGTGGGGACGCGTGCGACGCATCTGGATGAGGGCGCTCATCGGGGGAGCTCCGTGGTCTCGACGAAGGAGAAGCCCCCGGAGGACGCGATCCAGGCGACGGTGTTCCCGCTCACGGCGACCTCGTCGACGCTGCCCTTCACCTCGGCCACGAGGAAGGATGGGCCGCCGCTGAGGCGGCGGCCCATCACGCGGTAGTCGCCCCCGGTCTGCGACTCGCGCTGCGCGCCGCCTTCGCCGGCGCTCTTCTCCGCCCAGACGACGGTAGTCCCGTCGAAGGCGGGGCCGGCGAGGCCGCCGACCCCCGAGGCGAGAGCCTGGGTGTCGCCGCCGTCGACGCTCGTCGCGGCGACGATGCCCGAGCCCTCCGTCGCCGGGCTCTGACCCCAGACGAGGGTGCGGCCGGCCAGAGCCACTGCGGTCAACCGGCCACGGGAGAGACCGGCGGCGACCGGCCATGAGCGTCCGCCGCTCAACTCCCGCGCCGTGAACGGGCCGTTCTCGCTCGTGGCCCACACCACGAGGCCGCCGGAGACGACGGGCGCGCCGTACCCGGCGGCGACCTCGAACGCCTGCCCGCTGCCGATGCGCACTCCGTTCACCGCCGGCGCGGCGATCTTGCGCGCCGAGCACCATACCGCGGCGTCGCCGGAAAGCGACGGATAGGAGTACACGGAGCCGATCTCGGCGACCGTCCAGCGGCGGCCGGACCGCGTGTCGTAGGCGACCGCCTGTGCCGCGAGGCTCTGCGGTCGCTCGGCCTCGAACCAGATCGCGTAGCGCTCATCCACGTCCGGGGCCCAGGTCGTACGCATCCCGGCGCCCGGACCCAGCAGGCGGATCCAGCCTTCGTCGAGGTCGGCGTATTCGATGGACGGCCCGTTCTGCCAGAGCAACCGCGGGCCGTCCAACGCCAGGCCGCTGAAGCGGCGGCCCTGCCGCCCGACGATGCGCCAGCCGTCGTCAGTGCGGGACATCTCGGGCGCCTGGACGAGGTACGTGCGCTCGTAGTGATAGACGGCTGCCCCGAGTGCCGTCCCGGCTGCCACGATCGCGAGTGAAAGGAGGACCGCACGCAGCCACGACGGGCGGCGCGGCGGCCGGACGTCCTCAGCCGGCGCCGCGCTGCCGAGGACCGGCGCCGGCACGACCTGCGGCGGTGCGCCCGGCGCCGGCGGCGCGTCCTCGTCGACGGACCCTGTCGGGGCCGACTCCTCGGGCTGCGCGCCCGTGGGTGGGGTCAGCTCGTCCGGCACAGATGGAGCAGATCGGCGTAGACGCCGTAGGCGGTCTGCGGCACGAGACCGTGCCGCTCGCTGACGAACACGTCGGCCATGAGATCGGTGTGCAGCACGGCGCCGAGCGACTCGCCGCTGAGCGCCGCGAGCGGATGCTCGATGTCGAGCTCCTCGGCGCGGAGGCGGGCGCGGACGGGGCCGGCGGGCGAAGCCGCTCCGGCCACGGGCGCGCGCCCGCCGGGCGCCTCGCGCCACACGCTCGTCACCAGCCTGAGCCGTCGGCCGTCGGCGCGTGCGGCCATGATGCGCTCCAGCGGGACGTCCGTCAGGCGCTCGCGCTCCACGTCGGCCGGGGTGATGCCGGCGTCCATGGCGACGTTGGCGAGGGCAGCCGCTTTGCTGGCCGCGTCCCAGCCGTCGATGTCGTTGCTCGGGTCGGCCTCCGCATAGCCCTCCGCCTGGACCTGCGCCAGTGCATCGTCGAACGTGCGCCCGGCGCCCATCGCGTCGACGATGAAGTTGGTCGTGGCGTTGAAGACGGCGTCGAACCCCAGCAGGGTGCAATCCGGCAGGGCGAACTCGAGCAGGCTGAAGACGGGCAGCCCGTCCATCACGGTGCTCTCGAAGCGGATGCGCCGGCCGCTCGCGTCCGCCGCCGCGGAGACCTGAGGCCAGCTCCACGCGATGGGCCCCTTGTTGGCCGTCACCACGTCCATGCCGAGGCGGAACGCCTCGAGCGCGTGTGCCGTCGCCGGTGGGACGAACGTCCCGCCGCCGGCGACTCCCGAGAGGTCGCCCATCACCGTGAGCTCGACGAGCACGTCCGCAGCGGACGCCGCGAGGAGCTCATCGACCGGCCGGGCCGCCTGCGGCGGGGCCGGCCGGGCGCCGACCACGGCGAGCACCTCGGCCGGCGTCAGGCCGGCCGGCTCGAGCAGGCTGCCGTGGCGCGTGCCGGCGGCGGTGACCAGGATGCGCAGACCGCGCCGCGTCAGGGCCCCTTCCTGTGCGGCGAGCAGCTCGCAGAACGAGCGCGCGACGCTGCCGAAGCCGAGCAGGCAGAGGCGCACGTCACGCGGGCCGGCGCTCATCGTACCGATCGAGAGAGGTCGGCGACGGCAGCCACGAGGCGCTCGAGCTCGCCCTCCGTCGTATAGGGGGCGAGTCCCACGCGTATCAGGCCGCCACCGTCGAGGAGTCCGAGCACCTCGACGAGCCGGAAGGCGTAGAAGTGACCGTCCCACGTGAACAGTCCGCGGGCGCCGAGCGAGCGGCAGACTTCCGCGGGGCGGAACCCGTCGAGCGTGAACGAGACCGTGGACGTGCGCGGGCTGCCCTCCGGCGGCCCGTAGAGCCTGACGCCGGGGATCCCGGCGAGCTGCTCGCGCAGGCGCTTCGCGAGCGGCTGCTCGTAGGCCTCGCCGGCCAGCATGCCGGCGACGACCGCCTTGCGCCGGCCCTGCAGGCCGGCGGGGAGGCGGTCCTCGACCATCGCCAGGTGCCGCTCGCCGAGGTCGGCGATGAAGTCGATCGCCGCGGTGGTGCCGGCCATCGCCTCGAAGTTCGGCGTCCCCGTCTCCCACACGTACGGCGGCTCGCCCTCCTGCGTGCTGAGGCGTACCGGGTCGAGCATCCGCGTGGTCTCGCGGCGCGCGTACAGGACCCCGGCGTGCGGTCCGAAGAACTTGTAGGCCGAGCAGAGGAGGAAGTCGCAGCCGACGGCGCGCGCGTCGATCGGTCCGTGCAACGCGTAGTGGACGGCGTCGATGACGCTCAGAGCCCCGGTATCGCGCGCCAGCGCAGCGACTCGCGTGACATCGTTCACCGTGCCGACGCCGTTCGATGCGTAGCCCACGGCGATCAGCTTGGTGCGGCCGGGCTCGACCAGCGCCTCAAAGGCGTCCCAGTCGAGCGTGCAGGTCTCGAGATCGACGGGCACCTCGCGGACGA
>CAZJGT010000140.1:2065-6119 GCA_964545565.1 uncultured Thermoleophilia bacterium | reverse complement strand
TCCGCAAGGAAGAGGCGGCAGGTGTTGGTGCCGAGATCGACGACGGCGACTCTCACGCGGCCGCCCTCACCTCCCCGCCCTCACGCGCCGCCGCCCGGCAGCAGGGCGGCGCAGCGACGGTCGTCGCACCAGGGATCCGCCACCTCAGCGAGCATCTGCTCACCCAGCACGTAGCCGGGCCGCGCGAGCGCATGGGCGACGTGCGCGTGCAGGCACTTGACCGCCAGCAGATCAGCGACGCCACCGACGCCGAGCGCGAGCGAGGCGCCTCCGTCCACCATCGTCAGGCCGTACGCGTGCGCCAGGTCGGTCCGGCGAACGGCGGCGTCGGCGGCGGCGTCGGCCGCCGACCGCGCGAGCTCCGGCTCGGCCTTGAGGCGCCGGGTCCATCTGGCGACGCCACCGGCGCTCTCCAGCCGAGAGACGGCGTCGACCAGCGTCGGGCAGGTGCAGTAGTACAGCGTCGGGAACGGCCGGCCGCCGGCATCGAAGGGAAGATCCTCGACGACCGCCGGGAACCCGAAAGGGCAACGGGCGGCGACACCGCTCATCGCGTGAGGGTCGCGCGCCAGCTGGCCGGCGGCCACTGCGGCGTCCGCGCCGGCCAGCCTCAGTGCAGCAGCGTGCGCCACAGGTCCCCGACGCGGTCGAGGACGGAGATCGAGCTCTCCATGGGCGGAGTGCCCGCGCTGAAGCTGGTCTCCTCCTCCCTTCCCGGCAGCCCCTTGATCACGAAGACCTGGGTGCCGGGCGGCACCAGCGTGAGGTCGGCGCGTGCGCGCTGGGCGATGTACGCCTTGGTACTCAGCAGCCGGACCTCACGCTCGAGCGCGGCGTTGTCGTGGCGAGCCGCCTGCAGCTCCGCCGTCGCCTTCTGGAAGCGGTCCTGCTGCTCGAAGAAGGCGCGCAGCGGCGAGACGTAGAAGGCGGCGCCGATGAGCAAAAGCAGGAGGATCGCAAGGCGCCCGAAATGGGGCTGCGGCGCACGGGTACGCACGCGGCCCAGTGGGCGGCGTGTGCGTTCCGTTCCGGAGGGTGCTGTTGCGCTCGTGTCGACCACGTCGTGTCGCTCCCGCCTCGCCATCCGCCGCCGCCCGCGGTGCGCAGGGCGGCTCCTTCTCATCGTAAGGGTTCGCGGCCGACGGCGAGTCTCCCTGCCCGGCGGTAGCACGCCCCCGTCCGGAGACGCCCACCCGGCCTTGGCGGACCGCGCATCTCCGCCGCGGTCGGCCTACTGCGAGAACTGCTGCAGGCTCATATCGGCCTGCTTGCCGGCCTCCGACTGGGGGTCGATGGCGACGGCCCTCGTGAGCGCGGCCTTGGCCTCGGCCGTGAACTCCTTGGCCTGCTTCTTGTCGCCGTCCTGCTCGAGGATCCGCGCCTCATGGCTGAGGAAGACGCCCTTGTTGAGCCACGCCTTCTGGAACTCCGGCTCTGCCTTGATGACGGCGTCGACCTGCTTGAGGGCGGCCTCGATGTCGCCGCTGTAGAAGAGCGTCACCGCGTAGTCGGTGCCGACGCCGGGGTCGGTGGCCTGCTTGCTCCACGCCGCCGAGTAGACCTTGGCGGCGGCGGCGAAGTACGCGCCGCCCTGCTCGAAGTTCTGGTTCTGGAACTCGGCGTCGCCCTTGTCGTACAGCTTGTTGGCGCGCGCGACCAGCTCCTCGTAGCCGCCGCTGGTGTCCGCCTCCACAGTCTGGACAGGGGCGGCGTCCGTCTCGGCCGCAGGGGCGTCGGCCGAGCCGCCGCCGAAGCCGCCGGAGGCCATGACGACGACCACGATCACGACGACCGCCAGCGCGGCGAACCCACCCCAGACGACCGCCGGCGACAGGCGCTTGGGAGCGCCGCCGGTGGAGGCCGCAGCGGAGCCGGCCTCGGCGCCGTCAGCCGCCTTGGCGCCGGCCTTCTTGCCGCTCAGAGCGTTCTTCACGCCCGCCAGATCCGCGCCGCACTCGGGGCAGAACTTGGCGTTACCGGCGTCGTTTCCACATTCGGGACAGTACATGCGCGCGTTTCCTTTGCGTTGAGATCGTGCGTGGCGGGCCCGGCGGCGACACCAGCGATGATGTGTACCGAGGATAGTGTGCGGGAGAAAGCACCTTATCCGCAACTCGCGGGCCGGGACGAGGCCGCGGCCCGCGCCTACCGCAGGTTGTAGAAGGCGTTCATGCCCGGGTAGTACGCCACTTCGCCGAGCATCTCCTCGATGCGCAGCAGCTGGTTGTACTTGGCGACGCGGTCGGTGCGCGCCGGAGCGCCGCTCTTGATCTGGCCGGCGTTGGTGGCCACGGCGAGATCGGCCAGCGTGGTGTCCTCGGTCTCGCCGGAGCGGTGCGAACACACCGCCGTCCAGCCGGCACGGGTGGCCATCTGGATGGCGTCGAGCGTCTCGCTCAGCGTCCCGATCTGGTTGAGCTTGATGAGGATGCTGTTGGCCGAGCCCTGCTCGATGCCCCGGGCGAGGCGCTCGACGTTGGTGACGAAGAGATCGTCGCCGACGATCTGCAGACGGTCGCCCAGCTTGTCGGTCATGAGCCTGAAGCCGTCCCAGTCGTTCTCGTCGAGGCCGTCCTCGATGCTGATGATGGGGTACTTGTCGACCAGTTCGGCGTAGAACGCGACCATCTCCTCCGAGGTGAGCTCGCGGCCCTCGCCCTCGAGTACGTAGCGCTCCTTGGCCGCGTCGTAGAAGCTGGCCGCGGCCGGGTCGAGGGCGATGCGCACGTCGTCGCCCGGCTCGTAGCCGGCGGCGTCGATGGCCTCCATGATGACCTGGATCGCTTCTTCGTTGCTGCCGAGGTCCGGCGCGAAGCCGCCCTCGTCGCCGACGGCGGTGCTCAGATGCTTGGCCCTCAGCACCGCCTTGAGGCCGTGGTAGACCTCGGCGCAGATGCGCAGCGCCTCCTCGAAGCTCCCGGCGCCGACCGGCATGACCATGAACTCCTGCAGGTCGACGTTGTTGTCGGCGTGCTTGCCGCCGTTCATGATGTTCATCATCGGGACCGGCAGCGTGAAGGCGTTGCAGCCGCCGACGTACTGATAGAGCGGCAACTCGAGCGCGGCTGCGGCGGCGTAGGCGGTCGCCAGCGAGACGCCGAGGATCGCGTTGGCGCCCAGTTTGGCCTTGTTGGGCGTGCCGTCGAGCTCGATGAGCATGCGATCGACGAGGCGCTGGTCGGTGGCGTCGAAGCCGACGATCTCCTCCGCGATGACGCTGTTCACGTTGTCGACGGCGGTGCGCACACCCTTGCCGAGGTACTCGCCGCCCTCGTCGCGCAGCTCGACCGCCTCATGCTCCCCCGTGGAAGCGCCCGACGGCACGTCGGCGCGCCCGACCACACCGGACTCCAGTTCGACCTCGACCTCGACCGTGGGGTTGCCGCGAGAGTCGAGGATCTGCCTCGCGGAGACGTCGATGATGGTGGTCATTGCGCCGGGTCCTCCTCGCGTTGGCTTGCCGGGGTGAGGCCCCGGTCTGGGCGTCCCCCGCCTGCGGGGCCGGGACGCAGTCCGACGCTATCACACCCCTCGGCTTCAGAAGGCACGCCGAGGTGCTGGAGCCATGCCTCCTCCGCACATGACGATCTCAGGCGACGGGCGGCCGCCAGGCGAGCCCGCCGAACCTCCCGAAGTCGCGATCGTAGCTGACCACGATCGCCCCGACCTCCAGCGCCAGTGCGGCGATCACCGCGTCGCTCACCAGGTCGCCGCGCACGTCTGCGTCGCCACAGAGGCTCTCGAGCAGGCGCAGATGCTGCCGTCCCGGGTTGAGCCACAGCGTCGCCGGATGAGCAGCCAGGCTGCGGACGAAGCCAAACACCTCGCGATGCGTGCTCGGCGGATCAAACACGCGAGGGCTGGTGCTCACCCGAATGAATCCAGACACGACCGGCGGGCAGAGGGCCACCGTTTCGTCACCCTCCAGCGCGGAGACGAGCCACGCACGGGCCTCGCGATGCAGGGGCGCAGCCTCTCGATGGGCCGCTATCAGGACATTGACGTCTGGGAGCAGCACGTCAGCGAAGCTTCTCGAAGGGCAACCCGTCGTCAA
>CAZJGT010000140.1:0-1965 GCA_964545565.1 uncultured Thermoleophilia bacterium | reverse complement strand
TTGACACTGCGCCTACCCGGCGGGACCGGCTGCCCCGGCCGCGGCAGCTTTCGCACGCTGGTAGTACTGCTCCTGGGCGGGCCAGTCGAGCGCGGTCCAATCGCGCCCCTCCCGTGCGGCGAGCGCTGCCGCCGCCATCACCCTACGCTCGAAGCGGCGACCGGCCTCGCGCAGCGCGAGCTCCGGGTCGACGCGCAGCAGACGCGCCACGTTGACCGTGGCGAAGAGCAGGTCGCCGACCTCGTGCATGACGCGCGAATCGGAACGATGCGGGTCGGCCGGTGGCGGACCGGCGGCGGCCGAGGCCGCCGCGGCCTCAGCGAACAGCTCGGCCAGCTCGGCGTGTTCCTCGGCGACCTTGGGGAAGGCCTCGGCGGCGGAGTCCCAGTCGAAGCCGACGCTGGCGGCGCGCTGCTGCAGCTTCTTCACGTACAGCAACGCGGGGAGCCCGGCCGGCACGTCGTGGAAGATGCCCTGCCGGCCCTCCTGCTCCACCTTGATGCGCTCCCAGCGGCTCTTGACCTCCGCCGGCGTGTCGGCGACGGCGTCGGCGAAGACGTGCGGGTGGCGGCGGATCAGCTTGGCCTCGATGTCACGGGCCACGCTGGCGAGATCGCCGGCGTCCTGTTCGCTGAGCATGAGGGCGAGAAGCACGACCTGCAGCAGCAGGTCGCCGAGCTCGCCGTGCTCCGCCGCGAGGTCGCCGGCCGCGATCGCGTCGGCCAGCTCGTGGACCTCCTCCACGGTATAGCCGATGATGTCACGCGGCGTCTGCTCGCGGTCCCACGGGCACTCGACCCGCAGCACGTCGACGATGCGCTTGAGCGAGACGAGCTCCTGGCCGAGCAGGGCGTCGTCGAACGCCGGTCCATCGGGCACGGTCAGGAGCTGGATCGGCGGAGAGACGGAAGAGCGCGGGACGTCGCGAGCGACGGCGGCCGGAGCTGCGCGCCGCCGCAGCTCGCCCGCCAGCTGCGGCCCCCGGGGGCCGGCGAGCGCCACGACGACCGTGCCTTCGGCGGCGCGGCGCACGAGGTCGTCGAGGACGTCAGGGTCAGCGGGGTCGAGCTCGAGAAGCCGGCCGAAGCCCGGATCCACGGCTGCGGCGACAAGCTCGCGGAGCTCGCCGTCAAGGCCGCTCGGGACGAAGACGGCGCCGCCGCCGGAGAGCGCCCGCAGCGAAGTTGCGGGCGCCAGTCCGGCGGCGGCGCCGATGTATACGAGCGTGAGGCTCATCGTCGCAGCGCCGCCTCAGGCGGCGGCCCGGCTTACTCCACCGGAGAGCCCGACGGCGACGCAGCCGGACTCGGTGAAGCGGTGAGAAGCGCCGGGTCGAAACCGGCGGCGTACACGACGCCGGCGTCGGCGAGAGCCTTCTTGAGCCAGTCCTCCCAGGCCGTGGCCTGCTTCTGGAACTTGAGCTGCTGCTCGATCGTCGCCTTGGCCTCTTCGAAGGTCTGCTTGGATCCCTCGGTCTTCTTGAGGACCTCGATGACGTGGTAGCCGAACTGCGTCTTGACCGGCTGGGAGATCTCGTTGATCTCGAGTCCGAAGGCGACGTCCTCGAAGGGCTTGACCATGCGGCCCTTGGGGAAGTCGCCGAGGCTGCCGCCGCTGTCCTTCGAGCCGGGGTCGGTCGAGTACTCCTTGGCGACCTTCTTCCAGTTCGCGTCGCTGCCGTCCGCCTCGAGCAGCGCGCGGACCTTCTCGGCCTCGGCCTTGGTCTTCACGAGGACGTGGCGCGCGTCGACCGATTCCGGTACCTCGAACTGCGATGCGTTCTTGGGGTCCTCGAAGTACTTCTTGAGGTCTTCGTCGCCGACCTTGATGTCGGCGTTGACCTTCTCCTGCACCGCCTCCTGAAGCATCTGCGCATCGAGCTGCCCCCGAAGCTGGTCCTCGGTCACGTTCTGCTCCTTGAGCAGCTTGTCGAGCTTCTTCTGACCGCCCACCTGCTGGACGATC
>CAZJGT010000139.1:0-6172 GCA_964545565.1 uncultured Thermoleophilia bacterium | reverse complement strand
GCCGGCGATGCGCTGCATGACCTCGTCGCCGGCCGGCAGCTTGAGCAGCCACCTGATGAGCAGGATGCCGTAGACAACCGCGATCAGCCCGCAGATGACCGCCACGAGTATGGCGTTGTTGGATACGAACGAAGACACCGCGCAGCTCCTTTCTGGACCCCTCCTACGCAGGCGCGAGGGAGCGCGCCCGTCGTTCTTGCCCTACTTCAGGTACGTGCCGATGAGCAGGTCGAGCTTCTGCCTGGTCGCCGCCGGGATGAGCTCGGCCGGGGTGTTGATGGCGAACTCGACGGCGTGGCGGCAGCCGCAGTCGCGTTCGTGGTCGAGGGCTCCCACCGCGCGCCGGACGATCGCCTGCGCGGTGGCCACGTTGCGGCGGACGTTGCCCAGCACCTGCTCGAGCGTCACATCCTCTTCGCCTTCGTACCACACGTCGTAGTCGGTGACCATCGCCATGGTGGCGTAACAGAGCTCCGCCTCACGCGCCAGCTTGGCCTCCTGCAGGTTCGTCATGCCGATGATGTCGAAGCCGAGCTGGCGATAGGAGCGGCTCTCGGCGCGCGTACTGAACTGCGGCCCTTCGATGCACACGTAGGTGCCGCCCTCGTGTACGGTGACGCCCACCTCGCGCCCCGCCTCGACGATGAGCTTGCTCGTGTACGGACAGAACGGGTCGGCGAACCCCATGTGAACGACCACGCCGTCGCCGAAGAAGGTGCTCGGCCGCGCCTTGGTGCGGTCGAACAGCTGGTCCGGGACGACCACGTCCAGCGGCCTCAACTCTTCGCGGAGGCTGCCGACGGCGCTGGCGGAGAGCACGTAGTGCACCCCCAGCGCCTTCATGCCCCAGATGTTGGCCCGGTAGTTGACCTCGCCCGGCAGGATGCGGTGCCCACGCGCGTGGCGCGGGAGAAAGGCGACGCTCACACCGTCGATCTCGCCGAGGAAGTACGAATCCGACGGCCGGCCGAACGGGGTGTCGATGACGACTTCACGAGCGTTCTCGAGAAGCTCGTAGAACCCGGATCCGCCGATGACGCCGACGTCTGCAGACTCGGTGACTGCGGTCACAAGCGCCCTCCTTTGCCGTTGCGCCGCGCGAAGTATACAGGGATGCGAGTGGTATTCTACAGAGCATACGCATCTGCCCGGCCGGTCCCGCGCCTCAGTCGTGCGTGCTGCCGCCGGCGTCGTCCGCGCAAAGGAGCCAACGGTGCCGAAGAACAAGGTGGTCCCCATCGAGGAGGCGATGTCCCGCGTCGAGAGCGGCATGAGCATCGCCGTCGGCGGCTTCATCGGCCAGGGCGATCCGCTCACGCTGATCGACTACCTGAAGACGATGGCCATCAAGGACCTGACGATCTACGAGAACGACGCCGGCTACCGCGAGCGCGGCGTCGTCGAGCTCGTGCGGCAGGGCAAGATCAGAAAGGTCGTCGCGAGCCACGTCGGCACCACGCCGTTCATCGGCCAGGCCATGAACGAGGGGACTCTCGAGGTGGAGGTCGTCCCCCAGGGCACGCTCGCCGAACGCATGAGGAGCGGCGGCGCCGGTCTGGGCGGCTTTCTCACCCCGACGGGAGTCGGCACCACCTACGGCGAGAGCCGCGAACAGCTGGAGGTCGACGGCCGCACCTTCCTCCTCGAGAAAGCGCTCACGTGCGACGTCGCCATCGTGCGCGCGCACCGCGCCGACACCTGGGGCAACCTCATGTATCGCGGCACCTCGCGCAACTTCAACGTGCCGGCGGCGATGTGTGCCGACTACGTCATCGCCGAGGTCGAGAACCTCTACACCATCGGCGAGCTCGACCCCGAGGCGGTCCACACGCCGGGGATCTTCGTCGACGCCGTCGTGCGTGCCAACATCGACTACTGCGTCCTGCGTGAGGAGGGGTTCAACGGTGGCTGAGGATCTCAAGCGCGTCATCGCCGCTCGCGCCGGCCGGGAGCTGAAGGACGGACAGATCATCAACCTGGGCATCGGGCTGCCGACCCTCATCGCCAACCACGTCCCGCCGGGCGTGGACGTCATCATCCAGACCGAGAACGGGGCCATCGGCGTGGGCCCGCGGCCCCAGCCCGGCTGTGAGGATCGCGACCGCGCCAACGCGGGCAACGAACCCATCTCGCTGAACTGCGGCGGCAGCTACTTCGACTCGTGCACGTCGTTCGCCATGATCCGCGGCGGACACCTCGACGCGACCTTCCTCGGCACGCTGCAGGTCGACGGCGAGGGCAACATCGCCAACTACATGATCCCGGGCAAACGCCTCGCCGGCATGGGTGGCGCCATGGACCTCATCACGGGCGCGAAGATCGTGCACATCGTCACCGAGCATTGTTCCAAGGACGGCTCTTCGAAGCTCATGAAGCGCTGTACGTTCCCGCTCACGGGCGCCAAGGAGTGCGACGTGATCATCACCGAGCGGGCCTTGTTCCGCCGCTCCCCGGACAGAGGGTTCGTGCTGGAGGAGGTCGCCTGCGGCTACACGCCGGACGACATCGCCGCCTGCACCGATATGGACTACGTGGTCGCGGACGACGTCAAGCTCGACGCCTACGGCGGCGACTGACCGGCGCGGCGTTTTCGCAGCGCATCTCCGCGGTATGCCCGCGGCACCACATCGGTGAAGGGAGTCCCCCGTGACCAAGCTCAAGAACGACTTCGGCCGCAAGCAGTGGAAGGACTGCTGCGGCAAGGGCTGCAAGAAGTGCGAGATCGCCCAGGCCTACATCGGCGAGTACGGGCGCAAGGACGGCCTCGAGAAGCTGAACGCCGACCGCAAGGCCGTCAAGAAGGGCGGCAAGAAGGGCGGCAAGGCCGGCAAGAAGAAGCAGAAGGTCAAGGCCTGACTCCGACGCCGCCGGCGACGAGATGACGAGCCCGCCCGTCAGGCGCGCGCCGCTCGCCGCCGAGACCGTCGCCTTCATCGACGTCGGCACCAACTCGGTGCGCCTCACGGTCGTCCGTCTGGAGCCCGATCACTCCTGGGTCGTCCTGACCATGCAGAAGGAGACGGTGCGGCTCGGCGAGGGCGAGTTCGGCGCGGTCCGTCTGCTGCAGCCCGCGGCCATGGAGCGCGCCGCGACCGTGTGCGCGCGCTTCGTCGAGCTCGCGCGCACGCACGGCGCCACCCGCTTCGTGGCCGTGGCCACCGCGGCCACCCGTGAGGCGCGCAACGGCACCAGGTTCGTGCGCCTCGTGCGTGAGACGGCCGGACTGGGGTTGCACGTGGTCTCCGGCAAGGAGGAGGCCCGGCTGGTCTACCTGGGCCTCCTGAGCCGCGTCCACGTCGTCGGGCGAGCCCTCGTCATCGACATCGGCGGCGGCAGTACCGAGATCGCGGTGGGCGACGAAGAGGGCGCCGGGATCGTCGCATCGATCCCGCTCGGCGCCATCCGGCTGGCCGCCGAGGGACCGCCGCCGGCCGAGGGCGGGCGCGTGAAGGCGGCGGACTACGAGACCCTGCGGCGGCGCGTACAGCTCGCCGCGCAGCACGCGCTGCGCGAGCTGGGTCACCCGCACCCGGAGGCGACGGCCTACGGCACCTCCGGGACGATCGTCAACCTGGCTGCCGTCGCGGCGCGCCTGCTGCACGAGCGCATGCCCGGCCGCGACGAGCCGCTCACGCGCAAGGACCTGCGCGCGGTGACGAAGCGCCTCCGCGCGATGACCGCCGACCAGCGCCGCTCCGTTCCGGGGCTGTCGGCGGCGAGGGCCGACATCATCGTCGCCGGCGCCGCCATCCTCGACACGCTGATGGACGATCTCGGCATCGAGACCATCATCGCGCTGGACGACTGCGGCCTGCGCGAGGGCCTGCTGCTCGACGATCTCGCCCGCGCCGGGCGGCACGAGCTCAGGCGCGGCGCCGACGTGCGTGAGCGCAGCGTGCTGCAACTCGCGCGCTCCACCTCGTTCGACGAGCGTCACGCGCGCCAGGTGGCGCGCCTCGCCCTGGAGCTCTTCGACTCCGCGCGCGCCGCGCGCCTGCATCGGCTGGGCCCGGAAGAGCGTGAGCTCCTCGAGTACGCGGCGCTGCTGCACGACATCGGCACGTTCCTGAGCTACGCGCGCCACCACCAGCACACCTACTACCTCATCCGCCACGCCGACCTCATCGGGTTCGACCAGGACGAGGTGGCGATCATGGCGGCCACCGCCTACTTCCACCGCAAGGCCCTGCCCGCCCCGCGCTTCGAGGCCTTCTCCGGGCTCGACCGCCGCTCACGCAAGGTGGTGCGGCGGCTCGGAGCCTTCCTGCGGCTCGCCGAGTACCTCGATCGCGGCCACACCGCCGCCATCGCCCACGCCCGGCTTGGGCGTGAGGCGGACGGCCTGCTGCTCGAGCTCGAGCCGACCGGCGACTGGCGCCTCGAGGAATGGGCGATCGAGCGCCGGCGTGGCAGCCTCGAGAAGGCGTTCGGCTCCTCGCTCAACGTGACCGCCGCCGGCGCGCCGAGCGGGTCGTAGGCGGCACGCTCAGATCTCGGCGATCACCGCCGCGAGGTCGCGGCTGAACTCGTTGCCGGCCACCAAGGGCCAGGCCTCGGGGAAGGTGAGCACGAGGCGCTCCATCTCCTCCTGGCGCGCGGCGAGGTAGCGGGCCGCGCCGGGAGCGACGATCACCTCGACGGGACCGGGAAGGTCGTGTCCTTCGTGCCGCCACGTCCCCCAGGTGAGGTAGTCGCGCAGGACGCCGCTGGTCACGACCGCGTCCTGCAGGTCGCCGAGGTGGTCCTGGAGGCCCTTGACGCGCTTGATGAGCGGCCGCGCGCCCGGTCCGAGCACGTCCTCGAAGAACTCCAGCGTGTAGCGCAATCCCTTACACGCCTTGCGCAGGGCGTGGAAGCGTGGGAGCGGCGTCTCGAGCCCGCCCAGTTGGCCCTCGAAGGCCCACACGACGGCCATGTCCTTGTAGAGGACGCCGGGGAGCACCTGGGCGACGCGCTGCGGCCGCGGGGCGACCAGCGTCTGTGGCGCGAGGGCCTCGACGGGCCCTTCGAGCAGTTCGGTGGTCCGCTCGACGAAGCGCCGGTAGCGCCGCCCGTCCAGGTACGCGACGAGGTTGTCGCGCTGCCTGTCGCGCTCCGCCTTCCACGCCTCAAGCAGGCCGTCGAGGTCCCCGGCACGGTCGCCGGGCAGGTCGTCGAGGTACACCTGCGTCTTCTCGTTGAACACGTCGAGGTCGCGCACGGCGCCGAGGGTGCGACCCGTGCGGCGCAGCCCCTTGAGCACCGGCCGCAGCACGTCCGGGTCGAGGTAATCGGCGAACACGCGGAGCGCCATGCGCATGCGCCGTGTGGAGACGCGCATGTCGTGCAGTTCCTCCGAGTCTTCGCCCAGCCGCGTCCCCTCTTCGTGCTCGAGCATCTTGGCGAGGTGGAAGCGAAGGGTCGCCGCGGCGGCCGCGGTCATCGTGTCGGTGCGGGCGATGTCCGGCCGCTTCTTCCGCTCCCGCCCGGCCGTCGTCCTCCCAGCGCCGGGGTCCACCGCTTCGTCGCCGTAGATCCCGGTGCCTTCCCTGCGGTAGCGCGCCAGCCAGTAGCGCACACGCCGGTCGGAGAGACCCGCGACGCGACCGGCCTCGACCTGCGAAAGACCACGGTCGAGCGCCAGAAGCGCCTGAGCGCGGCGCGCGCGGGCGCCCTCGCCGGAGGCATGCGCCTCGTGCACGGCGCGTTCGGTGGCGGCGATGACGTAGCCGTCGTCGGCGTCGCCGGCCAGCTCGAGGGCGCGCGTGAACTTGGCGCGCCCCTCGGGTACCAGCGCCCAGTCGTCACGGAGCGCCTGCGCGAGCGCGGCCACGTCGTCGTCGCCGCCCTGGCCGCGTGCCTCCACCTCGACTTCCAGCCAGCAGCGCTCACCGTCCGGAGCCTTGGCCGTCACGCGGTCGACACTCAGCTCGCCGATCTCCTCGCCATCGCGCGCGACGAGGCGCGCGATGCGGGTTTGTGCCAGCGTGAGCAGCTGCTCGAGCGGCTCGCCGCCGGCGAGCTGTTCGATGCGTTCACGCAACGCCCCAGCCGGCCACTCCGCTACCGGCACGTCGGCCGCGACGAGCGCCTCGATCTCCTCCCGGCGAAGCACTCCGTCGGCCGGCGCCACGAGCTCCTTGAGCGTGAGCCGCACGCCCCCGCCCGTCTCACGGCGGCGGAAGTAGTAGCC
>CAZJGT010000138.1:0-6250 GCA_964545565.1 uncultured Thermoleophilia bacterium | reverse complement strand
CGCCTGGGCGATGCCGAGGCGCTGCTTCATCCCGTGGCTGAAGCCGCCGACGCGGTCGTCGGCCCGGTCGCTGAGCGCGACGATCTCGAGCACCTCGTCGATGCGTTCCTCGCTCACCGGACCGGTCATGCTGCCCAGGAGGCGGAGATTCCGGCGCGCGCTCATCAGCGGGTAGAACGTGGGGTCGTCGACGAAGCCGCCCACGTGGCGCAGCGCGCCCTGCAGCTGCCCGGGCACGCGGTGGCCGCAGACCTCGGCGTGCCCGCTCGTAGGGTGGATCAGCCCCAGCACGAGCCGGATGACGGTGGTCTTGCCGGCGCCGTTGGGCCCGAGGAACCCGAAGATGTCGCCCCTGCACACCTCCAGATCGAGGCCGTCTACGGCGCGCAGACCGCCGAACTGCTTGGTCAGGGCATGGGTCGAAAGGATGGGGTCGCGGCCTCCACAGCTGCGCTGCCCGGGCCGCGCCCCCTTCGGTTCACTCCGCGTCTGCGCTGCCGCGACGTCCGGCGTCACGCTGCGATCCACGTCAACGAACGGAACTCGCGAAGGCCTCGAGGTCGCTCATCGGCACCATGCCGGCGGCGACGAGGGTCGTCTTGCCCTGCTGCCAGACGACGATGCCGCCCAGCGGCGTGCCGACCTTCATCGCCTTGGCGCCGTTCACGGTGGTCGTGCCCAGGAGCGGTGAGGCCCCCTGCAACTCCTTGAGTCGCTTCTCGAGGTCGGGGGTGGTCGTCGTCTGCGCCAGCACGACGGCGCCGAAGCCGTCGCCGTAGAGCAACACGCTGCTCGGGCCGGCGTCGGGGCGGGAGCCGGCGCGCACGGAGTGCGACCCGGTCGTGAGCAGCGCGTCGTAGTCCATGCCGGTCGCGACGCCCATGAGCTGGACCAGCGGCGCGCCGCCGGCCGTCAGCGGTCCGGCCGGGCTGAGCACGTAACCCCAGCGGAAGGGGCGCGCCTCGTAGCCGCGCGCCCACGCGAGGTCGTACGGGACCAACTCCGCCACCTGGTCGCGCGTGAGCAGCGCAAGCCGCACCTGCTTCCCGGCGGCGGCCTTCTGCGCCTCGGTGGGCTCATCCTTGCCGGCGTCGGCCGCGTGGGCCTTCTCCGCCTTCGCCCGCATCCTGTCGCCGTCGATCGTCTTCGTCGTCACCTCGGCGCCCGCGGGCGGCGCGAACGCGAAGGTCGCAGGATCGATGGCGTCGTAGCTCACGCTGTCGAAGCCGTAGCGGAGGACCGGCGCGGTGGCGTCCTTGGCGTACACGGTGAGCTGGAGCGGGACCATGGTGCGGCCGTCGATCGCCGCCTGGACGTAGCCGAGGGCGGTGTCGGTCGCGACGGGCGTCATGCGCAGCAGGTACGCGTCCTGCCCGGCCACCTTGGCCTGCCCGGCCACGTCGACGGTGGCGAAGCGGGCCACGCGCTGCAGGTAGAGCGTCATGGCCGCGGGGGTGAGGAAGGTGGCGGACGGCGCCGGAGACGCGGTCTCCGCCGGCGCCTCACCCTTGACGACGACCTTCTTCGCGGTGTTCTGCGCGGAGTCGTAGACCCACGCGGTGCGCTCGGCCTTGCTCACGACGACGACCTGGTCGCCACCGCCGCCTTGGGACTCCATCTTCGCGCCGGCATCGCTCACCCAGATCCGCCCGGAGCCGCTGCTCGTGAGCGGCGACTGCGCCGGGAGCTGCGCCATGCCGCTCGCCGCGCCGAGGTCGCCGAAGAGGTCGTTCTGCCACGAGACCTCGCCGCTGACGGCCGCGACATCGCTGTTCTGCGCCATCTTCGCGAGCAGGTCGGGAGCCGAGATGTCGGCGAGCGGGCTCGACTGGCCGGCGCCGGCTACCGCGACACCGATCACCAGTGCGACGGCCGCGAGGACGATGAGTGAGGTCAGGACGAAAGCTCTGGAGCGCATGGTGGGTCTCCTTCCGCAGTGCTGCTCTCTAGGGTGTACCCCGATGCGGACGGGGCCGCAACCTTACTGAGGTACGTACGACGACGAGGGCACGCCTCAGGGCAGCGTCTGTACGGACTCCGCCCAGCCTGCGCGGAGCGCGGTCCAGCTCACCCCCACGCTCTCGCGCGACGCCGCGTCGAGCCCCTTCCTCGTGAGATCCGAGTCGCTCACGGCGGTGACGAACTCGCGCAGGCCGTCGAGACCCCAGCGCTCGCGCACGTAGAGGACGAGTGAAGCTCCCTCCAGATACGCCAGACGGACCTTGGCGATGGGGTTGCCGCGCCAGAGGCTCTTCACCCGGAGCGCCTCCTCGAGCGGGAAGTCGGAGTCGGTGGCCGCGAGGTCGTCGCGCAGCGGCTGGTAGCTGCGCCCGCCTTCGACCGCGGTCGCAAGTCCCTCCGCGAGCAGCGTCGGCGCGTGCTCGGTGTGCGCGAACCAGCGGGACGTGTACGCGTGCGTCAGCTCGTGCGCCAGCATCAGCGGCGCCCAGTCCTCCCTGCCCTCGAGCGCGGGCCCGAGCACACCGATGTCCCGCGCCCACGTGGGCGAGTCGGAGAAACGATCGGGCGCGTGCGAGAAGAAGCGGATACGCGTCTCGTCCGGGTCGTTGCGGAGCGCGCGCAGCAGTTGCCGGCGTGAGGAGTAGTAGTAGACGACGACCGGCTTGCGCGAGGTGATGCCGAGCAGCGCCAGCCGCTCCCGCGCCGGACCGCCGGCCCTGGCGAGGGCCTCCGCGGCGGCCTGCTCTCCCTCGTCGGCGATGACGACCAGACCGTTACGACGAACGGCGATGGGCCGCTCGAACGCCATCACGTTCTCGCCGGCGACGTCACGCGGGGTCACGTCGTGGCGCAGGATCAGCCGGTCGTCCAGCACCTCCGCGTAGAAGACCCGCCGAGCCATGATGCGGTCGGCGGGGTCGGCGCCGCCGACCTGCCCGACCACGCCGACGTAGAAACGGCCGGGACGGCCGTGCACAGGCTCGGCGATCACCCGCACGCTCGTCCACGGCAACCGCGCCACGTGCCGGTAGAGGCTGCCGACGGCGCGGCGGACGGCGCGGCTGGAGCCCGGCAGCGCGGCGTGCCACGCCGCGCTGTCGCGAGCGCTCAACGCCTCGGTGGCGCGGTCCATCGCGGCCTGCATGTCGGTCTGGTGCGCCGCGCGCGGCGCACCAGACCGACATGCAGGCCGCGATGGACCGCGCCACCGAGGCGTTGAGCGCTCGCGACAGCGCGGCGTGGCACGCCGCGCTGCCGGGCTCCAGCCGCGCCGTCCGCCGCGCCGTCGGCAGCCTCTACCGGCACGTGGCGCGGTTGCCGTGGACGAGCGTGCGGGTGATCGCCGAGCCTGTGCACGGCCGTCCCGGCCGTTTCTACGTCGGCGTGGTCGGGCAGGTCGGCGGCGCCGACCCCGCCGACCGCATCATGGCTCGGCGGGTCTTCTACGCGGAGGTGCTGGACGACCGGCTGATCCTGCGCCACGACGTGACCCCGCGTGACGTCGCCGGCGAGAACGTGATGGCGTTCGAGCGGCCCATCGCCGTTCGTCGTAACGGTCTGGTCGTCATCGCCGACGAGGGAGAGCAGGCCGCCGCGGAGGCCCTCGCCAGGGCCGGCGGTCCGGCGCGGGAGCGGCTGGCGCTGCTCGGCATCACCTCGCGCAAGCCGGTCGTCGTCTACTACTACTCCTCACGCCGGCAACTGCTGCGCGCGCTCCGCAACGACCCGGACGAGACGCGTATCCGCTTCTTCTCGCACGCGCCCGATCGTTTCTCCGACTCGCCCACGTGGGCGCGGGACATCGGTGTGCTCGGGCCCGCGCTCGAGGGCAGGGAGGACTGGGCGCCGCTGATGCTGGCGCACGAGCTGACGCACGCGTACACGTCCCGCTGGTTCGCGCACACCGAGCACGCGCCGACGCTGCTCGCGGAGGGACTTGCGACCGCGGTCGAAGGCGGGCGCAGCTACCAGCCGCTGCGCGACGACCTCGCGGCCACCGACTCCGACTTCCCGCTCGAGGAGGCGCTCCGGGTGAAGAGCCTCTGGCGCGGCAACCCCATCGCCAAGGTCCGTCTGGCGTATCTGGAGGGAGCTTCACTCGTCCTCTACGTGCGCGAGCGCTGGGGTCTCGACGGCCTGCGCGAGTTCGTCACCGCCGTGAGCGACTCGGATCTCACGAGGAAGGGGCTCGACGCGGCGTCGCGCGAGAGCGTGGGGGTGAGCTGGACCGCGCTCCGCGCAGGCTGGGCGGAGTCCGTACAGACGCTGCCCTGAGGCGTGCCCTCGTCGTCGTACGTACCTCAGTAAGGTTGCGGCCCCGTCCGCATCGGGGTACACCCTAGAGAGCAGCACTGCGGAAGGAGACCCACCATGCGCTCCAGAGCTTTCGTCCTGACCTCACTCATCGTCCTCGCGGCCGTCGCACTGGTGATCGGTGTCGCGGTAGCCGGCGCCGGCCAGTCGAGCCCGCTCGCCGACATCTCGGCTCCCGACCTGCTCGCGAAGATGGCGCAGAACAGCGATGTCGCGGCCGTCAGCGGCGAGGTCTCGTGGCAGAACGACCTCTTCGGCGACCTCGGCGCGGCGAGCGGCATGGCGCAGCTCCCGGCGCAGTCGCCGCTCACGAGCAGCGGCTCCGGGCGGATCTGGGTGAGCGATGCCGGCGCGAAGATGGAGTCCCAAGGCGGCGGTGGCGACCAGGTCGTCGTCGTGAGCAAGGCCGAGCGCACCGCGTGGGTCTACGACTCCGCGCAGAACACCGCGAAGAAGGTCGTCGTCAAGGGTGAGGCGCCGGCGGAGACCGCGTCTCCGGCGCCGTCCGCCACCTTCCTCACCCCCGCGGCCATGACGCTCTACCTGCAGCGCGTGGCCCGCTTCGCCACCGTCGACGTGGCCGGGCAGGCCAAGGTGGCCGGGCAGGACGCGTACCTGCTGCGCATGACGCCCGTCGCGACCGACACCGCCCTCGGCTACGTCCAGGCGGCGATCGACGGCCGCACCATGGTCCCGCTCCAGCTCACCGTGTACGCCAAGGACGCCACCGCGCCGGTCCTCCGCTACGGCTTCGACAGCGTGAGCTACGACGCCATCGATCCTGCGACCTTCGCGTTCGCGCCGCCCGCGGGCGCCGAGGTGACGACGAAGACGATCGACGGCGACAGGATGCGGGCGAAGGCGGAGAAGGCCCACGCGGCCGACGCCGGCAAGGATGAGCCCACCGAGGCGCAGAAGGCCGCCGCCGGGAAGCAGGTGCGGCTTGCGCTGCTCACGCGCGACCAGGTGGCGGAGTTGGTCCCGTACGACCTCGCGTGGGCGCGCGGCTACGAGGCGCGCCCCTTCCGCTGGGGTTACGTGCTCAGCCCGGCCGGACCGCTGACGGCCGGCGGCGCGCCGCTGGTCCAGCTCATGGGCGTCGCGACCGGCATGGACTACGACGCGCTGCTCACGACCGGGTCGCACTCCGTGCGCGCCGGCTCCCGCCCCGACGCCGGCCCGAGCAGCGTGTTGCTCTACGGCGACGGCTTCGGCGCCGTCGTGCTGGCGCAGACGACGACCACCCCCGACCTCGAGAAGCGACTCAAGGAGTTGCAGGGGGCCTCACCGCTCCTGGGCACGACCACCGTGAACGGCGCCAAGGCGATGAAGGTCGGCACGCCGCTGGGCGGCATCGTCGTCTGGCAGCAGGGCAAGACGACCCTCGTCGCCGCCGGCATGGTGCCGATGAGCGACCTCGAGGCCTTCGCGAGTTCCGTTCGTTGACGTGGATCGCAGCGTGACGCCGGACGTCGCGGCAGCGCAGACGCGGAGTGAACCGAAGGGGGCGCGGCCCGGGCAGCGCAGCTGTGGAGGCCGCGACCCCATCCTTTCGACCCATGCCCTGACCAAGCAGTTCGGCGGTCTGCGCGCCGTAGACGGCCTCGATCTGGAGGTGTGCAGGGGCGACATCTTCGGGTTCCTCGGGCCCAACGGCGCCGGCAAGACCACCGTCATCCGGCTCGTGCTGGGGCTGATCCACCCTACGAGCGGGCACGCCGAGGTCTGCGGCCACCGCGTGCCCGGGCAGCTGCAGGGCGCGCTGCGCCACGTGGGCGGCTTCGTCGACGACCCCACGTTCTACCCGCTGATGAGCGCGCGCCGGAATCTCCGCCTCCTGGGCAGCATGACCGGTCCGGTGAGCGAGGAACGCATCGACGAGGTGCTCGAGATCGTCGCGCTCAGCGACCGGGCCGACGACCGCGTCGGCGGCTTCAGCCACGGGATGAAGCAGCGCCTCGGCATCGCCCAGGCG
>CAZJGT010000137.1:0-6266 GCA_964545565.1 uncultured Thermoleophilia bacterium | reverse complement strand
GCGGCGGAGGAGCAATACCAGGCGGCGGAGGAGCCGGCCCGAGCGGTGCGCTCGTCCTAGGCGATCCCGGCCGACGGACACATCGCCGCGAGCGGGCACTCGCCGCACGCAGGGCGGCGGGCGCGGCAGATGCGGCGGCCGTGCCGCACGAAGTCCACGTGCACGGCGTACACCTGCGCCGGGTCGTCCGCGCCGGCCAGCTCGGTGAGCAGCGGGTGGGCCTCATCGGCGGACACCTTCTCGCCGATGATGCCGAGCCGCCGTGCGACGCGATGCACGTGCGTGTCCACCGGCATCACCGGCCGCCCGAGGGCGAACAGCAACACGCAGGCGGCCGTCTTGGGCCCCACGCCGGGCAACGCCACGAGGTACGCCTGCGCTTCGTCGTCGGTCATGCCGTCGAGCTCACTGAGGTCCGGCGCACCGGTCCGTTCGCTGATGGCCTCGAGGATGCGCTTGATGCGCGGCGCCTTGGTGTGCGCGAGGCCGCCCAGGGCGATGGCCTCCTCGATCTCCTCGGCGGAGGCGTCGCGGGCCGCGGTCCACTCCGGGAACCGCGCCTTGAGCGAGGCGAACGTACGCTCCGTGTTCACGTCGGCGGTGTTCTGTGAGAGCACCGTGAACACGAGTTCGTCCACCGGCGGGTAGCGCGGCGAGAGCACGGGGCGGCCGTAGAAGTCGTCCAGCAAATCGGCCGCCTCGCGCAGCCGCTTCTGAGATGACGATGCCTTCACGGCGAGAGAGTATAGCAACGCCCCGCCGGCGGCGGCTCAGGCCGCGATGCCGGGCCGACGTGGGAGCCGCAAGCGCGCGGGACGCCGCGTGATAGTCTCGGAGCATGGCGAGATCCGCACCGGACGTGGCGACGGACCCGGCTGACGGCTGGCGCTTCTGGATCGACCGCGGCGGCACGTTCACGGATGTCGTCGCGCGGCCGCCGGACGGCGGCCTGCTCACGCGCAAGCTCCTCTCCGAGGATCCGGCGAGGTACGACGACGCCGCTGTCGCGGGCATGCGCGAGTTGCTGGGGCTGAGCGCAGGAGAGCCTTTTCCTGCAGAACGCGTTGCCGAGGTGCGCATGGGTACCACGGTGGCGACCAACGCGCTGCTGGAGCGCGCCGGGTCACCGACCCTGTACGTGACGACGCGCGGTTTCGGCGACGCGCTTCGCATCGGCTACCAGGACCGGCCGGACATCTTCGCCCTCGACATCCGCCTGCCGGAGCCGGTATACGCGCGCGTGCTCGAGGTGGATGAGCGGGTCGGCGCAGACGGGACGGTCGTGCGTCCACTCGACGAAGTCGGCGCACGGCGGGGGCTCGACGAGGCCCGCCGCGCCGGCCTCGACGCCGTCGCGATCGCCTTCATGCATGGCTACGCGCACCCAGAGCACGAGCGGCGCGTGGCGAAGCTGGCGCGCGCCGCCGGCTTCTCGCAGATCTCCACCTCACATGACACGAGCCCGCTCATGAAGCTCGTCGGTCGCGGCGAGACCAGCGTGGTCGACGCCTACCTCTCCCCCGTCCTGCGACGGTACGTGGACGGCGTGGCAGCGCAACTCGGCGGCGTTCGCCTCCGCTTCATGCAGTCGCACGGCGGTCTCACCGACGCCCGGCTCTTCCGCGGCAAGGACGCCGTCCTCTCCGGGCCGGCCGGCGGCGTGGTCGGGGCCGTCGCGGTCAGTCGGTCGGCCGGTTTCGACAAGGTCATCGGCTTCGACATGGGCGGCACCTCGACCGACGTCTCGCACTACGCCGGTCAGCTCGAGCGCAGCTACGAGAACGGGGTCGGCGGCGTCCGCCTGCGCGCTCCGATGCTGCACGTGCACACGATCGCCGCCGGTGGCGGGTCGGTGTGCGCCTTCGAGGACGGCCGGTACCGGGTCGGACCCCGAAGCGCAGGCGCCGACCCCGGCCCGGCCTGCTACGGCAAGGGCGGTCCCTTGACCGTGACCGACTGCAACCTGATCACCGGGAAGCTGCGGTCTGCGTTCTTCCCGCGGATCTTCGGCCCGGACGGCGCCGGGTCCGTCGACGAGGCGGCGGCTCGGCGAGCGCTCGCGGGCGTGGCGGCGAGCATGCGCGCCGCCGGCGTCGAACCCCCGGCGCCGGAACAGCTCGCCGACGACCTCATCCGGGTCGCCTGCGAGGCGATGGCGCGAGCGATCAAGCGCGTCTCGACGCAACGCGGGCACAACGTCGACGATCACGTGCTCTGCTGCTTCGGCGGCGCCGCCGGCCAGCACGCCTGTCACGTCGCCGACGCACTCGGCATCACCAGCGTGCTCTTGCACCCGCTGGCGAGCGTACTGAGCGCCTACGGCATGGGGCTCGCCGACGTGCGCGCGCTGCGCGAGCGCAGCGTGGAGGCGCCGCTGGGTGAGGCTGTGGGGTCGGCGGCCGCCGCCCTGGCCGATCTCGAGGCGGCGGCCGTCGCCGAGCTGGCGCACCAGGGCATCCCTGCCACGGAGGTGCGCGTCGAGCGCCGCGGGCACGTCAAGTACGCCGGCACCGACGTCTCGCTGACGGTGCCGTGGGGCACCGCCGAGGAGATGGCCGACGCGTTCCTCGATCTCCATTCGGCGCGCTACGGCTTCCTCATGCCGCGTCATGAGCTCACGCTGGAGGCCGTCGCCGTCGAGGCGATCGGGACCGGCGGAGGCCCCCGGGACGCCGACGGCGGCGGACCTCCGGCGGACGACGCCGCGGCCGCACCCGGCGCCGCGCCCGTGCCCGGCGTTTCTCAGGCCGACGAAGCGCCCGCCGGAGATGCCGACCGCGTCCCGGAACAGCGCGAACGGGCTCACGTGTTCACGGGCGGCCGATGGCGTGATGCTCCCGTGTACGCTCGTGACGACCTGCCTACCGGAACCACCCTCGTCGGTCCGGCGATCGTCTGCGATGCGACCTCCACCACCGTGCTGGAGCCGGACTGGTCGGCGGAGGTGCAGGCCGCCGGCGAGTTGCTGCTGCGCCGGCTCTCGCCGCCGGCGCGCCCGTCGACCGACCCGGAGCACGTCTCGTCGTTGCTGCTCGAGGTCTTCAACGGTCTCTTCATGTCGATCGCCGAACAGATGGGCGCCACCCTCGCCAACACCGCCTGTTCGGTGAACATCAAGGAGCGACTCGACTTCAGTTGCGCCGTGTTCGACGCGGAGGGCGGCCTCGTCGCCAACGCCCCACACCTGCCCGTCCACCTCGGATCGATGGGCGCTTCGGTGAAAGCCGTCCTCGAGCGCCACCTCGACGACCTGCATCCGGGCGACGCCTGGCTGCTCAACTCGCCGTACGCTGGCGGGACCCACCTTCCCGACCTCACGGTGGTCACCCCCGTGTTCCCCATCGGGTCGTCGGCCGGCGGGCCGGCTCCCGTCGATGCCACGGTGCCCACCGGCCCGCTCTTCTTCGTCGCCTCGCGCGCCCACCACGCCGACGTGGGCGGCATCACGCCGGGCTCGATGCCCCCCGGCAGCCGGACGATCGACGAGGAAGGCGTGCTGATCGAGAGCTTCCACCTCGTACAAGGCGGCCTGCTGCGCGAGGCCGAGATCGCGGAGCTGCTCTCCTCGGCCCCGCACCCTGTGCGTGACCTCGGGCAGAACCTCGCCGACCTGCGCGCCCAGGTGGCCGCCAACGCCCGTGGCGCGGCCGAGCTCGGGCGCATGGTCGCCGAGTTCGGGCTCCCCCTGGTCACCGCCTACATGCGCCACGTGCAGGACAACGCCGCTGAGGCGGTGCGCCGCGTCCTCGACCGGTTCGCCAGCGCCGCGGACGTGCCGCGCCGCTTCCGCCAGGAGCTCGACGACGGCAGCGAGATCGTCGTCCAGGTGACGGTGGACGGCGAGGCGCGCAGGGCGACCGTCGACTTCACGGGCACGTCGCCGCAGCGCGCCGACAACTTCAACGCGCCGGAGGCGGTCACGACCGCCGCCGTCCTCTACGTCTTCCGCACGCTCGTCGACGCCGACATCCCGCTCAACGCGGGCTGTCTCGAGTCGATCGACATCCGCATTCCCCCGGGCAGCTTGCTCTCGCCCGTCCGGCCGGCGGCGGTCGCGGCAGGCAACGTGGAGACGTCACAAGCGGTCACGGCCGCGCTGCTCGGGGCGCTGGGCGCGGCCGCCGCAAGCCAGGGAACGATGAACAACCTCACCCTCGGCGACGAGCGCCGCCAGTACTACGAGACGCTCTGCGGAGGCGCCGGGGCAGGCCCGTCGTGGGACGGCTGCAGCGCCGTGCACACGCACATGACCAACTCGCGACTCACGGACCCGGAGGTGCTCGAGTGGCGTTACCCGGTGCGCGTCGAGGAGTTCCGCCTGCGCACCGGCAGCGGAGGGAACGGCGTACATCGCGGCGGCGACGGAGTGGTCCGCCGTCTGCGCTTTCTGGAGCCGCTCACCGCGGCCATCGTCTCGAGCAGCCGCCGGGTGCCGCCCTACGGGCTCGCCGGCGGCCTCCCCGGAGCCTGCGGCCGCAACGCGGTGGAGCGGGCCGACGGAAGGATCGAAGAACTGCCCGGCGTCGCCATGACGCAGATGGCGGCCGAGGATGTCCTCGTCGTGGAGACGCCCGGCGGCGGCGGCTACGGCCCGCCGCCGTCAGCCGACAGCTAGGCGCGGCGGCGAGCCTTCCTCCGGCGCCGCGCCAGCAGTGTGCTCACGAGCATGCCCACCAGGAAGCCGACGACCAGCAGCAAGACCAGCATCAGCCACGCGGAGAGCGAGAACCACCAGAAGAAGAAGTGGAAACGCCAGTCCTCCTTGGTGTTCTGGAGGATGAGGACGAAGATGGCGATGACGAGGACGGCCGGCGCGATGAGCTTGGCGTAACCGGCGCCTCCGCTGCCGCGATCGCGCTGCACCTGCACCTGCGGCCGGTCTTGGGTGGAGCTCATGCATAGCCTCCTCGTGTCGGTCGCGACGTAGTTCGCCGTATGTGCGGTCTACCCTTGCCCCGTGACGGGTACGCCTGAGCGACCGGCGGTCATCCCGGCAGCTCGAGCGCTCGCGCGCGGCGGCCTCCCCCCGAGGGCCGCCGCGCGCGCCGGGCCTTCACGACCCGGATGGGTCGCTCACTGCTTCTTGAATGCCTCGAGGCCGTCGGCCACGGTCGCGAAGACCGTGTCCAGCTGCGCCTCGTCGATGACGAGCGGCGGCTGGATGCGCAGCACGCTGCCGAAGTTGCCGCCCACACCGATGAGCACGTTGTGATCGAGGCAGTACTGGCGCACGAAGCCGGCGGCGGCGGTGCCGTAGGCCTTGGTCTGCGGGTCGGCGATGAGCTCCACGCCGATCATGAGCCCCTTGCCGCGCACGTCGCCGATGAGCGGCTGCGTCTGCTTGAGCTCCTCGAAGCGCGCCTTGAGCGCGTCGCCCTTGCGCGCCGCGCCGTCCACAACGCCGTCCAGGAGGAACCCGATGTTGGCGAGCGCGGCGGCGCAGGAGACGGGGTTGCCGCCGAAGGTGCTGAGGTGGTCGCCGATCTGGAAGGCATCGGCGATCTCGGGCCTGGCGATGAACGCCGAGAGCGGCCAGCCGTCGGCGATGCCCTTGGCCATGGTCATGATGTCGGGCTCGACGCCGTAATGTTCACAGGCGAACAGCTTGCCGGTGCGCCCGAAGCCGCTCTGGACCTCGTCGGCGATGAAGAGGATGCCCTCCTCGTCGAGGATCTCCTTGACGCGCTTGAAGTAGCCGTCCGGCGGCACGATGATGCCGCCCTCGCCCATCACCGGCTCGGCGATGAAGGCGCAGACCGAGCCGGAGAGATGCAGGCGCGCGATCTCGCCGACGCGGCGCGCGCAGAGCAGGTCGCACTTGTCCGGCGTGGTCTCGGCGAAACAGCGGTAGCAGTAGGGCGTGGGCGTGAAGGCGACGCCCGGCATGTAGGGGCCGCCGCCCTTCTTGCGGCCCGAGTTGCCGGTCACCGAGAGGGTCGCGTACGAACGACCGTGGAAGCTCGACTCGATGGCGAGGAACTCGTTCTTGCCGCTGTAGCGCTTGGCGAGACGGAAGGCGCCCTCGATGGCCTCGGCGCCGCCGTTGCCGAAGAAGCTCTTCTGCAGGGCGCCGGGCGTGACCTCCGCGAGCTTCTCGGCCAGCGCCCCGACCGACTCGACGTGGTACACGTAGGAGCAGGCGTGCACGAGCTTGTCCGCCTGGGCCTTCGCGGCGTCGAGGATCTTCGTGTTGTGGTGCCCGGCGTTGGTGACGCTGATGCCGGCGAAGCAGTCGATGTACTCGGTGCCGTCGGCGTCGTAGAGCA
>CAZJGT010000136.1:1171-6266 GCA_964545565.1 uncultured Thermoleophilia bacterium | reverse complement strand
GGCCCCCTGAGTGAGCAGCCCCGGCGACGACCCCGTGATCAAGCAGTTCCGCGACCAGATCAGCGACAACGACCTCAAGATCATCGACCTGGTCAACAAGCGGCTGAAGCTCGTCGACAAGCTCTGGCGCTACAAGGCCGAGCACGGGGTCGAGATATACAACCCGGAGCGCGAGGAATGGATGCTCACCTTTCTCTCGCGCGCCAACAAGGGGCCGATCTCGCAGGATGCGCTCCGTGAGCTCTACCGGGCCATCGTCGAGACGACCAAGGAAGAGGCCACGCGGCTCGGCGCCGGGTGACGTGATCTGGACGCCGCCGGCTGAGGCGCGCAGCGCCCGGCCCGGCCTGCTCCCGGCCCGCCCCGGCGGCCTCACACCTCAAGAAGGACGAACCCCTCCCAGCCGCCGTCGCGCTTCTCGAGCGAGAGCTCGTGCAGCGTCGCCGCCTTGACCCCGCCGCAGAGCACGTGCCGGCGCAGGTCCAGAGGCTCGCCGGTGACGCGGGCGCGCAGGGAGTGCTCGCTCAGCTCCCGCACGTCGAACCGGGTGAGCACCAGCTTGCGCGCCTCGAAGACGTGGAGCAGCTCGTTGAGCCAGGCGGCCAGCAGCAGGTCCGTGCCTTCTGCCTCGAGCACCACCTCGACGGTCTCACGCTCATCCACGTCGCGCGGGTCGCAGACGAGGGAGAAGAGCGCTCGCGCCGCCTCTTCAAAGACCTGCTCGGGCCTGACGCCCCACGCGTGCACGCCGATGTCCGCAGCGTGCTCGATGAGTTCCCAACCGACGTTCATGCACGGACTGTACCCCGCCAAGGCCTGGGCCGCGCGCGCCGGCGTTGGCGGGCGGCCGGAGGGCGGGCGCCGCTACGCGGCGACCGTGGCGCCGGCCGCCGACGCGGCCAAGCCGAGGGGGATCGCCGTGACACCCTCGGCGGCGAAGGCCTCGGCCATCACGCGAGCGATGCGCCAAGCGTCGGCGCCCAGGCTCACGAAGGCGATCAGGCTCGGCCCCGACCCGGACACGGCGACCGCCGCCGCCCCCGCATTCAGCGCCGCGAACCAGGCGGCGCGGCCTCCCGGGATGCGCTTGAGGCGGGAGGCCTGGTGCAGGCGGTCGTCCATGACCTGGCTGAGCAGCCCGTAGTCGCCGGTGCGCAGCGCCTCCACGACCAGCGGCGTGCGTTGCAGGTTGAACACGGCGTCGGCCATCGAGACCTCGGTCGGGAGAGCTGCCCTGGCGGCGCCCGTGCTGGCGGGCAGGTCGGGTACCGCCAGCGCCACATGGACCTCGGGCACGAGGATCTTCTTGGTCAGCAGCCGCTCGTGCTTCTGCACCACGATGGTGAGGCCGCCCAGCAGAGCCGCCGCCACGTTGTCGGGGTGGCCCTCCATGGTGGCGGCCAGCTCGAGGATGCCCTCGCGGTCGAACGGCCGGCCCATCAGCGCATTGGCGCCGAGCAGGCCGGCCACGATCGCCGTGGAGCTCGAGCCCAGGCCGGACGACATCGGCACGCGGACGTCGCAGTGGATGCGCAGGCCGGCCGGCGCAGCCCTGCCGGCCTCATCGCAGAGCCGCAGAAACGCCTGCGCGACGAGGTTGCGCTCGTCACGCGGCAGGCCGGCGCGATCCGTCCCCTCGATGGTGACGACGACGCCCTCGCCCTCGAGCGAGAACCTGACCTCGTTCCACAAGTCGAGGGCGAGGCCCAAGCAGTCGAATCCCGGACCGATGTTGGCTGTGGTCGCCGGTACGCGGACCCGGCAGCCGGAGCCAGGCGCGTCACCGGAGGCGTTCATGCCTCGTCCCCGTACTCCGCGGGGCCGGGGCCGCCATGCCGGCGGTTCTTCCGCCACCGCAGGATTGCCCAGACGACGATCACGCCCAGCGCCGCCACCACCGCGTAGTCCGCATAATGCAGGTACGGGCGGATGTCCTCCCAGTGCTCGCCGAGGCGCACGCCCAGCCAGCCGAGGAAGAGGACCCACGGGATGCACCCGAGCAGCGTATAGATCGTGAACTTCCAGAACGGCATCTTGGCGATGCCGGCCGGCAGCGAGATGAAGGTGCGCACGATGGGCAGGCAGCGGGTGAAGAAGACGGTCGCTGCTCCGTACTTCGCGAACCAGCGCTCCGCCAGTTCCACGTGGTGATGGCGGAGCAGCACGTATTTGCCGTACTTGTCGATGAAGGGGCGCCCACCATACAGCCCGACCCAGTAGGCGATCCACGAGCCGACGACGTTGCCGACCACCCCGGCGACGGTGATCCCGACGAGCGTCATGGTGCCCTCGCTCACGGCGAAGCCCGCGAAGGGCATGATCGCCTCGCTCGGCACCGGGATACAGGCGCTCTCGAGCAGCATGAGGAAGAAGACGGCCGGCAACCCCCAGTCGCCGATCAATCCGGTCGCCCACTGCACGAGGATGTCGATGATGGAGGTCATGCGCGACAGCGTACCGTACCGGAAGGCACGCCCGCGAACATCCCCCCCGTCCGGTGGCTCCCCTCCGGCGGCCTGTGGTAGGTTCCGGGCTCGACTCTCCCCGCCGCAAGGAGGCGTTCACATGGCCGTCGGACTCATGGACATCAAAGGGCAATACGCCGAGCTGCAAGACCGCATCGAGGACGCCGTGCTGCAGGTTCTGCGCAGCGGACGGGTGATCCTCGGGCCGAACGTCAAAGGCTTTGAGGATGAGGCCTCAGCCTACATGGGCACCTCCGGCTCCGTCGGCGTCGCCAACGGCACCGACGGCCTCACCATCGCGCTTCGCGCGCTGGGGATCGGGCACGGCGACGAAGTCGTCACCGTGCCCTTCACCTTCTACGCCACGGCCGAGGCGATCGCCCAGTCCGGGGCGAAGCCGGTGTTCGTCGATATCCTCCCGGACACGCTCTGCATCGACCCGGCCGCCATCGAGGCGGCGATCACGCCCCGTACCAAGGCGATCATGCCGGTCGACCTCTTCGGACTCCCAGCCGACGCCGACGCCGTCAAGGCAGTGGCCGAAGCGCACGGCATCGCCGTCGTCGAAGACGCCTGCCAGGCATGGGGCGCCACCTACGACGGCCGGCGCGCCGGCAGCCTCGGCGACCTGGGCGTGTTCAGCTTCTTCCCGACCAAGAACCTCGGCGGCTACGGCGACGGCGGCCTCGTCACCGGGCACAGCGAGGCCCTCGTCCAGCGCGCCCGCGAACTGCGCTTCCACGGCAGCAAGGACAAGAAGACCTTCACCGACATCGGGTTCAACTCGCGGCTCGACGAGATCCAGGCGGCGATCCTGCGCCTCGAGCTCGAGGTCATCGACGAGTGGAACGGCCGCCGCGCTCTGGTCGCCGAGTGGTACGACCAGTACCTGCCGGACGAGATCGCCCGGCCGGCCGTCCCGGACGGCTGCACGCACGTGTACCACCTCTACGTCATGCGCCACTCGCGTCGCGACGACATCGCCGCGGCGTGCAAAGAGCGCCAGGTGGACTGCGCCGCGTACTACACCACCCCGCTGCAGCTCCAGCCGGCGTTCGCCGACCAGGGCCACAAGCCCGGCGATTTCCCCCGCACCGACGAGGCCGCCGCGACCAACCTCGCGCTGCCGATGCACCCCAACCTCACCGAGGAGCAGGTCAAGGAAGTCGCGGCTGCGGTCGCTGCCGGGCTGGCCTGAGCGACCGCGGCGCCGGCCCAGCGGCCGTGCCTCACCCCTGGGGAGCCCGCCCGGTGTTCGCAGTCCAGGCGACACCTCGCGCCCTCGCCGGCAGGCGTGGACACCGGCGCGCCGAAGCCCTGACGAGGTGAGGATCTGGGTCGACATCACCGACGCCGCGGCCGTCGTCTTCTTCACGCCCATCGTGCGTCGGCTCGAGGGCGCCGGGCACACGGTGACGCTCACGGCGCGCCGCTTCGCCGGCGCCGAGCTCGTCCTGCGACGCTACGGCCTCGGCGGCGTGCTGACGACGCAGCACCGCGGCGGCGGCCTCGGGACGCGCACCGTCGGCCTGGTCAACAGGACGGCACAGCTCCTCGTCTCGGCGTCGAGCGGCCGGTTCGACGTGGCCGCCGGCAGTCACGCCAGCGACTTCGTGCTCACCGCCCGGGCGCTCGCCGTGCCGCAGATCACCTTCCTCGAGCCGGACCGCCTCGGCCGCAGCAACCTCATCAACGTCCGCCTGGTCGACGAGGTGGCCGTCCCCGAGGCGGTGCCGCTCTCCGCGCTCGACTCGATCGGCGCCCGCGCCGACAGGCTCTTCCGCTACCCGGGGCTCAAGGAGGAGTACTACCTGCACGACGCACGCCCCGACCCGGCGTACCTCAGCCGTCTCGGCATCGCGCGCCGTCGCGTCGTCGGCGTCGTGCGACCAGCCGCACCGCGCATGCGCCCGCCGGCCGGGCTGACGTCTTCGGCCGAGGAGACGGTCGCGGCCGGCGATGCAGTCGCAGCCGGCGATGCGGTCGCAGCCGGCGATACAACCGCGCCCGGCGAGGCCGACATCACCGCGCTCCTTCGCGGCCTCGCCGGGCGACGCAACCTCACGCTCATCGTCGCCGCCCGCGACCGCGACCAGAGGCAGCGCCTGCTGGCGCTGGAACTGCCCGGTGTGATGGTGCCCGACGGTCCGGTCGACGGTGTCGGCCTGCTGGCCGCCGCCGATTTCGTCGTCGGGTTCGGCGGCGCGATGCTCCGCGAGGCGGTCGCACTCGGTACGCCGGCCTATACGCTCTCGTCCTCGGCCGGCCCCGTGGAGGCCGCGCTGTTGGCGGACGGCCGCCTCGTGCGCGCCGCGGGGGCGGACGACATCGCTCTGCGCAAGAAGGACACACGCACCGCCTCGTCGCCTCCCCGTGACCCCTGGATCTTCGCCGACCGGTTGCTCGCGCTGGCGCACCGCCGGCCGCGCCGGTCGCGCCTTGGGCGCCTCGCGGGCGGCACCGCGGACGGGCCCACGCCGCCGCTCGTGTGACGCCCGGCGTCGACGTCGAAGGACCGGCCCGGCGACCCTCGCCCCCCGTCCCACCGGCTGCCGCGCCGGAACGGCCGGGAAGTGGTCGCTGCTGGGCGTCGCAGCGCCAATGGTGACATCACTGGCGGCGTCACTGGC
>CAZJGT010000136.1:0-1071 GCA_964545565.1 uncultured Thermoleophilia bacterium | reverse complement strand
GCGTCACTGGTGGCATCACTGGCAGCGTCACTGGTGGCGTCACTGGTGGCATCACTGGTGGCATCACTGGCAGCGTCACTGGTGGCATCACCAGTGGCGCCGCGACTCCGTGCGTGCACCTCGCCACCGCCCCATCACGACAGGCCGGCGCCAGGCAGACGACCCCTGCGGGAACCGGGCATGCTCGTGACCCTGGCCTTGCGCGACATCCCAAGATAAGCTGCGCTTATGGATATCCGCCAGATACGCCTCTTCTGCAGGATCGTCGACCGTAAGAGCTTCTCGCTGGCGGCCGACGAGATGCACATCACGCAGCCTGCCGCCAGTCAGCAGGTCCGCAGCCTGGAACGCGAGTTGAAGACGACCTTGCTCGACCGCTCGCGCCGCACCGTGGTCCCCACCGACGCCGGCGCAGTGCTCTACCGCTACGGGCGCGACATCCTCGACCTCGACGAGCGTGCACGCACGGAGATCCTCGACCTCAGCGAGCTCGTCGCCGGCCGGATCGTCGTCGGCGCGTCCACGGGTCCGGGCGAGCACGTCCTGCCCGGCATGCTGACGCGCTTCAAGATCGACTTCCCCGGCGTCGCCGTCGCCCTCCGCGTGCACGACACGCACGCGGTGATCGAACGCGTGCTCTCACGGGAGTTCGAGATCGGCGCGGTGGGCGCCGTCACGCCGCGGCCGGAACTCGTCGCCGAGCCGCTCGCCCGCGACGAGATCGTCCTCGTGTGCGCTCCTGGGCACGCGTGGGCCCCGCGCGACCAGGTCGCGCTGGACGAACTGGTGGGAGAGCCGCACCTCGTGCAACAACAGGGCGCCGGCGTGCGCATGGTCGTCGAGGAGCATCTGCGCCGCGCGGGGATGCGCCCCGAGAAGCTCAACGTCGTCATGGAGGTGGGCCTCATGGAGTCGGCCAAGCAGGCGGCCATCGCCGGCGGAGGTGTGACCTTTCTCAGCCGCTGGGCGATCGGCCCGGAGATCGAGCACGGCACGCTCGTCGTCGTGCCCATCGAGGGCTTTCGGATCCTGCGCGACTTCTACACCGTGCGCTCCAGGACGCGCGTCCTG
>CAZJGT010000135.1:0-6365 GCA_964545565.1 uncultured Thermoleophilia bacterium | reverse complement strand
CGACGAGCTCAGCCGCGCGATCCGCGGTCGCGGAGCCTTCCGCAGCTTCAAGGACACCGTCCACCGGCGCGGAATCCAGCAAGACTGGTACCGCTTCCGCGCCGTGGCCATCGCCGACATCGCCGGTGCGTGGCTCGACGAACACGGCATCGCCTACGCTCGTGACATCGACACATCGTGAGGTTGCAGGCGCCGAGCCTCACATCGCACGCCACGGCCTTCGTCGAGGGCGTGCTCGAGCGCTTCCCGCTGCTTGCCGTGGACCTCGCCTGCGCGCGTGCTCACGCGCAGCTTCAAGCCGAGCTCAGCCGCGCCGGGACGCTGATCGGCCCGCACGACCTCTGGCTCGCTGCAACCTGCGTCGCGCATGGCCTCGCGATGGTCACCGGCAACGTGCGCGGATTCGCTCGTGTACCTGGTCTCGAGATCGAGGTGTGGAAGGGCTGAGGTTACAGGTCTTGCCGGACAAGCGGATCAAGCTGTTGCGCTGAGGTGCCCGTCACTCTGGGGGCGCTGCGCGCGCAGCTTATCCCAGTGCGTGCGCCACAACCCTGCGCACTTGACAACCAGCGTCCTAAGCCGTACGCTTTCCCGTACGTACTGGGAGGTCCGCGATGACGACCATGAGCGCCACAGAGGCGCGCAAGCAGCTCTACCAGCTCCTCGACGAGGTGGCACGCTCGCACGAGCCCGTGCAGATCACGGGCAAGCGCGGCAACGCCGTGCTCGTCTCGGAGGACGACTGGCGCGCCGTGCAGGAGACGCTCTACCTCGTCTCGATCCCCGGCATGCGCGAGTCCATTCTGGAGGGCATGGCGGTTCCCGTCGATGAGCTCGAGGGCGAGATCGACTGGTGAGCTGGCGGCCGCTCTTCACGAAGCAGGTGCGAAAGGACGCGAAGAAGCTCGCCGCGGCCGGTCTCAAGCCGAAGGCGGAGGAACTGCTCGCGGTCCTCGAGGCAGACCCGTTCCAGTCGCCGCCGCCGTTGGAGAAGCTCGTTGGCGACCTCAGCGGCGCCTACTCGCGGCGTATCACCATCCAGCATCGCCTCGTGTATCAGGTGCTCGCCGACGAGCGCATCGTCAAAGTGCTCAGGATGTGGACCCAGTACGAGTGAGGCGAACGAGCGCGTCAACCTGACGCGGCCAACGGTTTCTGTAGTGACTTGGAGCCGAAGCCCACGCAGGTCGCGCGCGGTGCGTTGTGCATACGCTGGGCGACTCGCAGCGAAGCTCGGAACGCCGGGTGGATGTTCTCGGCAGGTCGTTGCATCCTCGCGCAACTCAAGGAGGGTGATACAGGGGAAGATCAGGCCTGAGACGACTGGGACGCCGCCGTTCGTGACCTACATCTTTGGGTGGTCACGGACCTACGAGATTGGGTGGTCATTGACATCGTGCGGACAGCGCGAGGTAGACTGACCTGGGGAGCGCATGACTGCCGCTCATGCACAACGACGTTCGGCGAGCTCCGAGCACACCGCGAGGGGGAGGACTGAATGAACGGCTCGCACTCCACCAGATCCGCCGCAGCACTGCTTCCGGTGCTCTTTGTCGGTGCTGCAGCAGTCGCGATCCTGTGGTTCCTCGTGTTGGCCATCCGCAGCTTCTATCCAGTGCAGGCCGGGGCAGGTATGCCGCGCGTGGACGGCGGACTCCTCACCCAGGGTGCCTTGGCCCTGGTGTGCGTCGGCTTGGTGGTCGTGCTCCTCGGAGGGGCGTGGAGCACTCGGGGTGGCGACACAGGACGGGCCGGCTGGCTCGCAGCCGCGCTCGCGCTGGCCGCCGTCCTGGTCGCGCTGGCGTTGACCACGGAACGCTTCATCCACCCCGTCCCGGCCTACTCGGAGTCGCCGCCTGTCTACAGCGGTGAAGCCGGCCTGTGGGCGACCTACTTCTGGGTTGCGGCGGCGGGGCTGCTCGCCACCTCCGTCCTGCTGCTGCTCACTCGAGTCCACGCCTCGCTGAGTCAGTCCCGGGCGGGCGGCGTCGGCGTCGCCGAACGAGCGCATCAACCTGCCGCGACCAACGGTCTCTGTAGTAACCATAGACCGTAGCCCGCGCCGCGTATGCGCGGTGAGCCTCGCACGCGATCACTCCTGCGGATACGCACCCGTTCGCGTTCAGGCGCCTGCACTTCCACCACCGGTCGTCCCCCATCTTCGACTCCTACGCGGTCGAGCACGTGAAAGCATGATGAGTTGCCGCGCGTCATCAAGCAGGGTCGCGGCCCCTTTGGCCTGACGCGCTGCACACGGACGGGGACCTGGATTCGGCCGCCGGTTTTCGGTGGCACCGCGCCGCAAGCGGCACTACGCTGTCAGACATGGCCGCTACGCGACAGAGAATCGTGAACCCGAAGCACGCCGGGCTGCCCGCGCGCGAGGAGATGCTCGCGGCGTTCTTCGCGCGCGACGCCTCCTGGGACGGTCTGTTCTATGGCGCCGTCACCACGACCGGCGTGTTCTGCCGCCCGTCGTGCCCGGCGCGCAACCCGCGGCCGAAGCACGTCGAGTTCTTCGCGACCACGCGGGCGGCTCTGGTCGCAGGGTACCGGCCGTGCAAGCGGTGCCGGCCGCTCGAAGCCGCGGCCGGCACGCCCGAGTGGGCCTCGCGGCTGATCGCCCGCGTCGAGGCCGACCCGTCGGCGCGCATCAAGGACGCGGACCTGCGCGCCGACGGCCTGGATCCCGCCGCCGTGCGCCGCTACTTCCAGCGCACCCACGGCATGACCTTCCAGGCCTACTGCCGTGCGCGGCGACTCGGCGACGCCTTCGTCGCGCTCCGCTCCGGCGGCGCCATCGACGACGTGGTCTTCACCCACGGCTGGGAGTCGCACTCCGGGTTTCGCGATGCGTTCGCCAAGCTGGCGGGGGCGCCGCCCGGCGAAGCGGCGGCGGCACGCGGCGGCGGCTTCATCCGCATCGCCTGGCTGGAGACGCCGATCGGCCCGCTGGTGGCCGGTGCGACCGATGAGGCGCTCTGTCTGCTCGAGTTCCCCGACCGGCGTATGATCGAGGCCCAACTGCAGACGCTGCGTCGCCGCTTCGGACGCCCGCTGGCGCCGGGAGACAGCCCGCTCTTCCCCGCGCTGCGCGCACAACTGGACGAGTATTTCGCCGGACGGCGGCGCTCGTTCGACCTGCCGCTCGAGTGCCCCGGCAGCCCGTTCCAGCGCCGCGTCTGGGACGCCCTGCGGCGCATCCCCTACGGCGAGACGCGCACCTACGCCGAGCTCGCAGGCGAGATCGGCGCGCCGGACGCCGCCCGCGCCGTGGGCCGCGCCAACGGCGCCAACCGCCTGGCGATCATCATCCCGTGTCACCGGGTGATCGCCGCCGACGGCGGGCTCGGTGGCTATGGCGGTGGTCTCTGGCGCAAGCTACGCCTGCTCGAGATCGAGGGCGTCACCCCCTGAGCCCGGACGGTGGCCTTCGCCGCCGGCCGCGGCGCCGGCGCGCTTGCGCCGGCGGTCGTTCCCGCCTATCATGCGAAATCATTATTTCCTAAGTTAGATGAATGCATCCCATTCCACGACCCGCGAGGAGAGCTTGATCTTGGCCGTCGAAGAGCCTGTCGCCGACATCCTGGCGCGACTGCGGGGCTTGACCCCGGAGGAGATCCTCGCCGACGTGGCCGGCCGCTACGCCGGCCGTGTCGCGTTCGCCACGTGGCTCGGGATCGACGATCAGGTCGTGACGCACATGATCGCCGCGGCTGCGCTGGACATCCCCATCTTCACCATCGACACGGGTCGTCTCTTCCCCGAGACGCACGACCTGATCGAGCGCACCAACAGGCGCTACGGGCTGACCATCGCCGTCTACTGCCCGGACGCCGCCGAGGTCGAGGAGATGGTCAGGCGCAACGGCGTCAACCTGTTCCGCAACAGCGCCTTCGAACGAGATCTGTGTTGCGACGTGCGCAAGCTGAAGCCGCTACGACGCGCGCAGGTCGGCCTCGACGCCTGGATCTGCGTCCCTCGCAGCGGCCCCGGCGTCACGGGTGGCCGGCCGGAGCTCGTAGAATGGGACGCCGGCGCCGGCCTCGTCAAGATCGACCCGCTGGCCGCCTGGGAGGACCAGCGCGTCTGGGACTACGTGCGTGCCCACGACGTCCCGTACAACCCGCTCCACGACCGGGGCATCGTGACCATCGATTGCGCCCCCTGCACGAGCAGCCATGAATGAGCCGAGCCGACAGGCTCGTCCACCGCGACTCCACGAGGTGACCCGATGACGCAGCCGGAGACCGTGCCCACCCTGCTCGCAGAGCTGGACGGCGCCACGCCCCAGGAGGTACTCGCCGCCGTCGCCGAGCGGTACGCCGGTCGCGTGGCCTTCGCTTCGTCGCTCGGCGCCGAGGACCAGGTCCTGACGCACATGATCGCCGAAGCCGGCTTCGACATCCCGGTATTCACGCTCGACACGGGTCGTCTCTACCCGGAGACCTACGACCTGCTCGACAGGACCGCCAAGCACTATGGGCTCCGCATCAAGACGTACTTCCCGGCCGCGGCTGAGGTCGAGAAGATGGTGGACAAGGACGGCGTCAACCTGTTCCGCGACAGCATCGAAGCCCGTCACCGCTGCTGCGAGGTGCGCAAGATCCTGCCGCTCCGGCGTGCGCAGCTCGAGCTCGACGCCTGGATCTGCGGCCTGCGCAGCGGTCAAGGGACCACGCGCCAGAAGGTCGAGGTCGCCGAGTGGGACCAGCTCGCCGACATGCTCAAGATCAACCCGCTGGCGGCTTGGGACGAAGCGCGCGTCTGGGAGTTCATCCGCGCCAACGAGGTGCCCTACAACCCGCTCCACGACCAGGGCTTCCCGAGCATCGGCTGCGCGCCCTGCACGCGCGCGGTCGCCGAGGGCGAGGACTGGCGCGCCGGTCGCTGGTGGTGGGAGCTGCCCGAGCACCGCGAGTGCGGGCTGCACGACCGGGCGGCGAGGATCCCCGGCAGCGCCGCCGATACGGCCGCGAGCGCCTGAGGAGCTGCATCGTGAACCAGCTCGACACCCTCGAGGCCAAGAGCGTGCACATCCTCCGTGAGGCCTACCGCTCGCTGGGCAACGTGTGCATGCTCTGGTCGATCGGCAAGGACAGCACCGTGCTCCTGCACCTGGCGCGCAAGGCCTTCTTCGGCCACGTGCCGATCCCGCTGGTGCACATCGACACCGCCTACAAGATGGCCGAGATGATCGAGTACCGCGACCGCCTCGCGCTCGAGTGGAGACTCAACCTCGTCGTCGGCCAGAACCGCAGGGCGCTCGAGGAGAAAGCCACCTTCCCCGACGGCAACTGCGACCGCATCACCTGCTGCCGCAACCTCAAGACGATGGCGCTCAAGCACACCCTCTCGGGCGAGTGGCCGCGCCTGCGCATGGACCACACCCTGGGGCGACTGGTCGAGGACGAGGACCACTCGCCCTACACGGGCGTGATCGTGGGCGTGCGCGCGGACGAAGAGGGCTCGCGCTCCAAGGAGCGCTACTTCTCGCCGCGCGACGTGGAGAACGACTGGGACGTCGACGACCAGCCGCCGGAGCTCTGGCGCTACTTCAAGACCGACTTCGCCCCCGGCACGCACGTGCGCGTGCACCCGTTGCTCGACTGGACCGAGCTCAACGTGTGGGAGTACATCGAGCGCGAGAGCATCCCGGTCACGTCGCTCTACTTCGACGACGGCACCGGCACGCGCTGCCGCTCGCTCGGCTGCGAGCCGTGCACGGCGCCGGTGAAGTCGGAGGCCAAGAACGTCGCCGACATCATCGAGGAGCTGCGCACCGGCAAGTTCAGCAACATCGCCGAGCGCAGCGGCCGCGCCCAGGACAAGGACGACGGCGGCGGCCTGGAGTCGCTGCGCCGCGGGGGGTACATGTGAACCGGCCGGCACCGGCGCGCGCGGCGGAGGTCTCTCCGTTCGACCTCGAGCGCATGGACATCGTCGCCGTCGGTCACGTGGACCACGGCAAGAGCACCGTCATCGGCCGCCTCATGGCCGACACCGGCTCGCTGCCCGACGGCAAGCTCGACCAGGTCAGGAGCATGTGCAAGGTCAACGCGCGGCCCTTCGAGTACGCCTTCCTCCTCGACGCGCTCAAGAACGAGCAGGCGCAGGGCATCACCATCGACACGGCGCGTTGCTTCTTCACCACGACCCGGCGGCACTACATCATCCACGACGCTCCGGGCCACGTGGAGTTCCTCAAGAACATGATCACCGGCGCCTCACGCGCCCAGGCGGCGCTGCTCGTCATCGACGCCAAAGAGGGCGTGCGCGAGAACTCCAAGCGCCACGGCTACATCCTCTCCATGCTCGGCATCCGCCAGATCAGCGTGCTGGTCAACAAGATGGACCTGCTGGAC
>CAZJGT010000134.1:0-6398 GCA_964545565.1 uncultured Thermoleophilia bacterium | reverse complement strand
GGCGCCGGTGACGACCGGTCCTGTCAGGCGGGCTCGACGGACGTCCCCGGCACCCAGCCGGACATGCCCGTCCCCGCACGGCAGAGGTACCAGCCGCCCACCTCGTCGAGGACCTCGAGGACCTCCTTGCGGCCGACCGTGAGCTCGGTGGAGTCGTAGTCGCGCCGTGCCGTCGCGGTGCGTCCGTCGGCGGCGATCTCGAGATAGGAGTCCGGCACCCAGCCGGAGCGCCCGGCCTGGTCCGTGGCCCACACGTAGGCGGTGAAGACCTGGTCGTGATGCCCCACGCCCAGCGTGTCGCCGGCGCGAAAACGGACCGGGTTCGGGTCGTTGGTGACGTGCGGTTCGATGACACGCACACGCTCAGGCATCTCGTTCACGGATCCTCAGTCGGCGTCTTCGACGCAGGACTCCCGCACCCAGCCTTCGACTCCGGCGGCGTTGCGGCAGAGGAGGTAGTCGCCGGCCTGCTCCAGCACCGCAAGCGTCTCGCCGGCGGCGACCGTGAGGTGCGACGAGTCGTAGGCCCGCCGCGCTACTGCGTCGTGCCCGGCCCGGACGTCGATGTAGTCCTCCGGTACCCAGCCGTGATGCCCGTCCTCGGTGGCGCACCACACGAAGGCGGGGTGCTGCTGGTTCCGGTGCCCGACCGAGAGGCTGTCGCCCTCGCGGAAGCGTATCTCCTGGACTTGCTCGCGGGTGCAGGAGGTGACGACGCGCACGTTGTGAGATCCTGTGTTCATCTGACCATTGTAGTCCACTCCACCGCGAGCGAAACCCAGCCTCCCGGTGGGGTTCTGCCGATGCGGTATCATGGGCGGCCCATGGTCGAGACCCCGCATCCACGCGTCCGCTTCGCGCCGTCGCCCACCGGCTATCTCCATCTGGGCAGTGCCCGCACCGGGCTCTACAACTACATCTTCGCGCGGCGGCATCGCGGGAGCTTCATCCTTCGCATCGAAGACACCGACCTCAGCCGAAGCACGGACGAGGCGATCGTGCAGATCCTCGACTCGATGAAGGAGATGGGTCTGCAGTGGGACGAGGGACCCGGCGCCCCCGGCCCTCATGGGCCATACCGGCAGACGGAGCGTGGGGATGTCTATCGCGAGTACGTCGAGCGCCTGCTGCGAACCGGGCACCTCTATCCGTGCTTCTGTGCGGCGGAGGAACTCGAGGCCGAGCGCGCGGCCGTCCAGGCGGAGGGCCGCGGCTGGGCGTACTCGGGCAGATGCCGGGCGCTGGCCCACGACGAGGTCGAGCGTCGTCAGGCGGCCGGAGAGCCGTACACGCTGCGCATGCACGTGCCGGCCGGCCGCACCGTCTTCCACGACCTGCTGCGCGGCGACGTCACCTTCGAGAACGACCTCATGGGCGACTTCATCGTGCAGCGTTCGGACGGCACCGTGACCTACAACCTCGCCGTCGTGGTCGACGATGTGGCCATGGAGATCACCCACGTCATCCGCGGCGACGACCACATCAGCAACACGCCGAAGCAGGTGGTCATCTACGAGGCGCTCGGCGCTCCGGTGCCCGAGTTTCTCCACATGCCGCTCCTCTTCGGGACGGACCGCAAGAAGCTCAGCAAGCGGCACGGCGCGACCAAGCTCGAGCAGCTCACCGCCGAGGGCTATCTCGTCGAGGTGGTGCGCAACTACCTCTGCTTCCTCAGCGCCGAGTTCGACGAGAGCATGATCACCTGGTCGCTCGACGATCTGGTGCGGAGCTTCGACGTGACCAAGCTGGGGACCAGCCCGAGCATCTTCGACCCCGAGAAGCTGCGCTGGATGAACGGGCGCTACCTGCGCGCGATGACCGACGAGTGGCTCGGCGGCCGGCTCGTCGAGTACCTCACGCGCGTCGGCTTCTACGGCGACCCGGCCGGCGTCGGCGAGCTGGCGGCCACAGGGCCGCAGACTCTCGCCGCCGCCGTCGAGGACGCCCGTTCCGAGGCGCTGACGCCGACCGCACCCGACGAGGAGCAGAAGGCGCTCACGCGGCAGATCGCGCCGTTGGTGCACGAGAAGCTCGAGGTGCTCGCCGACGTCATCCCCATGGCCGGCTGGTTCTTTCGGCCGCTCGAGCTCACGCCGGAGGCGCTCGAGCGGCTCCAAGGCACGGCTGGGGCGGCGGAGACCCTCACGGCCGCCGCCGCCGGCCTCCGCGTCCTCGAGCAATGGGACGTGCCGGCCGTCGAGACGCTGGTGCGTGCGCTGCCGCAGCGTCTCGAGATCAAGCCCAAAGCCGTGTTCGCCGCTCTCCGCCTCGGCATGAGCGGCCAGGGCGTCACCCCCGGCCTCTTCGAGAGCCTCTGGGTGCTCGGCCGCGGCGAGGCCATCGCGCGCCTCGAGCAAGCGGCCGCGCTGCTCTAGCCCGGCCTCGCAGCGGCCGCGTCGGGAGCCGGCCCCTCGCCGTGCGAGACGCACACGGCGGCTTGAACACTCGCCGCACGGCTCGAAGCCTTGCGATCACCCTCCGGCGGCTGCTGCGTCCCGCGATCCGGGCGTGTCGTCGGGTGCCGGCGAGGCCATCGGCGGCTCGACCGCCGGCTGGTTCGGGATCGCCGCGGCAGCGGAGGCGGCCGCGTCCTCGGCTCTCGTCGCGGCGCGCAGGGCCGCGGCGGCGGCGGCCGCGGCGTCGGCTGCCGCCGCTTCGGCCGCGGCCGCGTCCGCCTTGCGCCGCATGCGCGAGCGCTTCTCCGGCGCAACGCCGGCGAGACGATCGACGACGGCGGGCAGGTCGGTGAGCTTGCGGATCACCGCGTCCGGTCGTTGCATCCCGTCCGGGAAGCGGCGTTTGGTGGGGTTGTACCAGATCGTCCGCATGCCGGCCCGCTGCCCTCCGGCGATGTCGTTGGTGGTGCCGTCGCCGACCATGACGGCGCGGCCCGGGTCGAGCGGCACGCCGCCTTCTCCCTCGCGCAGCAGCGCCGCGCGGAAGAAGGCGTAGTTGGGCTTGTGGTCGCCCACGTCCGCGGACGAGACGACGTCGTCGACCAGTTCGTCGAGACCGACGCGGGCGAGGGCCATGCGCACGACGCTCGCCGGGGAGTCCTCGGCGTTGGTGGCCACGACCAGACGGTAACGGGCGCGCAGGCGGGTCAGCGCCTCCTGCGCGCCGGCTTCCGCCTCGACCGTCTCCCAGTCCTTCATCGGCCCCTCGCGCATCCCGTTGTCGACCATGAGCGTGTTGCCCCAGTCGAGAAGGACGACGTCGATCGTCTGGCCGCCCTGCGGAGCCGCGTCGGCACGAGCGTCTCCACCCGCGGCTGAGATGCCGGGAGTGGCGTCTCCCCGTGCCTCGGCCGCCTCGGCCGGTGTCGGCCACGGCATCAGCAGGCGCACGAAGAGCGCGACGGCCAGTCCGAGGAACAGCCCGGCGGCTACGTCGCTGGGCCAATGGGTCCCAAGGTAGACGCGTGACCAGGCCATGGCCAGGGGGAACAGAACGGCCGCCGCGACCACCGGCCAGCGCCAGCGCGTGGGCCAGGCGATAAGGGCGAGAGTGGTGGCGATCGCGGTCGCCGTCGTCGTGTGCCCGCTGGGAAAGGCGTAGGAGGACGTCGCGACGAAGGCGGAGTCCGGCCGCGGGCGAAGGAACAGGAGCTTCAAGATCGGGTTGAGGACGAGCGCGACAGCGGCTGTGGCGGCGAGGTAGACCGCCTGGACCATCCGGCCCGTGTACCACAGGGCTCCGATGAGGACCGCCAGGAGGGGGGCGAGGAGCCACCAGTTGTCCATCCCGTCGAGCGCGGTAGCGACGGCCGTGAGCGAGTCACGGGGGTGCGACGCGAACCACGCGACGATCCTCGCGTCGAAGTCTTCGAGTGCCTGAGTGCTCAGCAGTACCGCGATGATGGCGAAGGTGACTGCCGCGGCGGCGGCGATGAGCAGGAACAGCCGCCGCTGGCGGCCGCCCGGAGATGTCTCTTCAGCAGCCGGCACAGATGAGGCCGCCGAGCGCCCGCGGCAGCTCGTCGAAATGGCGGACCATGACGTCCGCGGTCGAGCGGCGTACGTCGGCGCTGTTCGCCCCGACGAAGTGCACCGCCGTCATCCCGGCGGCCTGCGCGCCGGCCACGTCGGTGCGCTGGATGTCACCCACGTGGGCAGCCTCGCTCGGACGCACTTCGAGCTCTTGGAGTGTGTGAACGAAGACGCGGGTGTCGGGCTTGCTCATGCCGTGTTCGTTGGAGAAATACGTGTAGTCGAAGTACGCGAGCAAGCCGTGCTTCTCGAGCAGTTCCCTGAGTACGGAACCCGGCGAGTAGCCGGTGTCGCAGATGACCGCGAGCCGGTACCGCTCGGCCAGTTCAGGCATCGCATAGACGGCGCCGGGCGTGGGTTCCGGCGGCAGCTCGAGGACGAGGCGCTCGAAGCGCGTCACGAGCTCGTCGAAGGCTGGGGCCGGGAGCGTTGCGCTCATGGAGGCGAGGATCGCCTCGACAAGCTCCGCGCAGAGAGGCGTGCGTTGTTCGTGCAGCCAGACGGCGTCGAAGTGGTCCCAGCTGGCGAGCAGCGATTCGCCGATCAGATGGTCGGTGACGTCGAGGCCGGCGGCCTTGAGGGCATCGCCCAGGATGCCCGCGCGCAGAATCTCCCGTTCGCGCCCGCGGGCGTCCACGAACAGCGTGTTCCAGAAGTCGAAGGTGACGGCCCTCAGCATGCGCCTAGGGTACCAGACGCGTGCCGCCCTGCCGTCCTCGCGCCCTGCCTCAGGAAGCTTTGGACCGACGGGGCGTCCGCCAATCGACCACCGGCGACCCGTCGACGGCGCGCAACACGACGGGTCGCGGCCGCACCACGTCAACACGGTTCAGGTCGATGCTTCCGCAGGCCGGGCACATGAGCGACCGCGTGTCATGCGGTGCGGCGTCCGGTGCGCGAAAGCGGTGGCGACACTCGCCACATTCGTACTCGTCGCCAGGCATCGTGGGTACTCCCTTCAAGTCTCCACGCTCATATGATACCCCTCCGACAGGTGCAGTACACTGGCCGCATGGCAGCCGAATCCAAGAAGGCCGTCGTCGCCGCGATCATCGGCAACCTGGCGATCGCGGCGATCAAGTTCGTCGCCGCCGCCATGACGGGTAGTTCGGCGATGATCAGCGAAGGCATCCACTCCGTCGTGGACACCGGCAACGGCGGCCTCCTCTACTACGGCCTCAAGAGAGGCGCCAGGCCCGCCGACGAACACCACCCGTTCGGCCACGGCATGGAGGTCTACTTCTGGAGCCTCATCGTCGCCGTTAGCATCTTCGGCATCGGCGGCGGCATGTCGATCTACGAGGGGATCACCCACATGCAGCATCCGGTCCCCCTCGAGGACCCGACCATCAACTACATCGTCCTCGGGCTCGCGATGGTCTTCGAGGGCTATTCGTTCAGTGTCGCCTGGCGTGTCTTTCGCAAGTCCAAGGGGTCGCGACGCACGCTCACGGCCATCCACCACGGCAAGGACCCCAGTCTGTTCACGGTGCTGTTCGAGGACACCGCGGCGTTGCTCGGCCTCCTCGTCGCCTTCGTCGGGATCTTCCTCAGCCATCGGCTCGAAGAGCCGGTCATCGACGGGATGACGTCGGTCGTGATCGGCGGCATCCTGGTGTTCGCCGCCCTCTGGCTCGCCTACGAGAGCCGCAGCCTGCTGGTCGGCGAGGCGGCCGACCCGGAGCTGGTCGCGACGATCCGTGAGATCGCCCTCGCCGACCCGGCCGTGACCGGTCTCGGCGTGGTACTCACGATGCATCTCGGGCCGGAGGACGTGCTCCTCAACATCGAGGTGCAGTTCACGCCGGGCCTTCCGGCGGAGGACATCCACACCGCGGTCCATCGCATCGAGGAGCGCATCACCGACGTGCACCCCGAGGTCAGCCGTATCTTCATCGAGGTGGAGAGCCTGCGCGCCGTAGCGGAGGCGTAGCCTCCCCGCGGCGCGGTAGGCTGGGCCTCCCGATCCCGGACTCGGAGGCCCATGCTCGAAGGATGGATCGTGTACCCGGTGGCCCTCGTCGCGGCGACCATCGTGGGGGTCATCGCCGTGCGCCGCCGGCTCCCGGACTTCGTCGTGGCCATGCGGGTCCTCTTCGTCCTCTACCTCGGCTGGGTCGTCGGGGCGACCCTGTTCCCCCTCCCGGTGGACGCCGTGGCCGCGCGTCTCGACGCCGGCGCCCGCGGCGTGAGCGTCGGGCTGGTGCCGCTGGCTTCCATCAGCGAGGTGGTGCGCGACGGCACATGGTTCGCGCAGCTATGGATCCTGGGCGGCAACGTGCTGACGCTGGCGCCGTTCGGCTTCCTGCTGCCGTTCGCGGCGCCCAGACTCGCCACCTGGCGCCGCGTCGCCCTGGCCGCCGTGCTCTTCCCGACGGCCATCGAGCTGAGCCAGTTCCTCGTCTCGAT
>CAZJGT010000133.1:0-6407 GCA_964545565.1 uncultured Thermoleophilia bacterium | reverse complement strand
CCGGGACGCCCCCTTCTACGGCATGGATGGTCAGGGCTGGTTCCTCGGCTTCTACTGCGATGAAGCACGATTCGCCGTCTGGGTGCAGCAAGCCGGCCGCCTGCCCGGCTGGGGCAAGCCGTGACTCGCGAGCTCGAGGCGCTCGGCTATTCCCCTCGCTGGGAGGCGCTCTTTGAGCCCTACGGCGTGGAGGGCCTGACGCCGGCGCGTGTGCTCCGCGGCGACCGAGGCAGCGCGCTCGTGGCGACGCCGGGCGGGACCGTGCGCGCCAAGGCGTCCGCGCGTCTGGTCAAGACCACCGACGGCGCGGGCGATCTGCCCGTCGTCGGGGACTGGGTGGCGGTACTGGCCGAGGACGACCTCGATGTGCCCCTGATCGAGGCGGTGCTCGATCGCGCGAGCGCGATCGTGCGCGGCGACCCAGGCGAGACCGGCGACGTGCAGGTGCTCGCCGCCAACATCGACACCGTGTTCGTCGTGCATCCCATCGTGGAGGAGCCCAACGTCCGCCGCGTCGAACGCGAGCTCTCGCTGGCGTGGGAGTCCGGCGCCGTCCCGGTCGTGGTCCTCACCAAGGCGGATCTCTCGGCCGACCCGGATGCGGCGCACGCGGAGGTGGAACGGGTCGCGCTCGGGGTGGACGTCCTCTCGATCAACGCGCTGGCGGGCGACGGCGTGGAGGCCCTGCTCGACTACGTCTCGGGTCACCGCACCGCGGTGCTGATCGGGCCTTCGGGCGCCGGCAAGTCCACGCTCGTCAACTCACTTCTCGGCGAAGAACGCCAGGCTACTCGTGAGGTGCGCGTGAACGACGGGCGCGGGCGTCACACCACCGTGACGCGCGAGCTGATCCCGGTGCCGGGTGGCGGCGTGCTCATCGACACGCCGGGACTGCGTGCGATCGGCCTCACCGGGTCGGAGGCGGGCATCGCGTCGGCGTTCCCGGACGTCGACGATCTGGCGCCGTCGTGTCGCTTCCGCGACTGCACGCACCGCGACGAGCCGGGATGCGCGGTCGTTGCTGCCGTCGAGGCGGGAGAGTTGCCGCCCGAGCGGCTGGAGAGCTACCACAAGCTCATGCGCGAGGCTCAGGTCGCGGCGATGAAGACGGACCATCGCCTGCGTTCCGAGGAGGTCCGCAAGTGGAAGATCATCCACAAGTCGGTCAAGAACCTCGACAAGCGGACCAGGCGAGGCTGAGCGCCACGAGCGGGGCCCGCAGAGCTACCCCAAGGCGGGTGAGGACGATGGCGAAGAGGCAGGTGGCCGCATCCATCAACGATCACATCGCGGGGTTTCCCGAGGAGACCCGAGATGTTCTGGAGGAGCTCCGGGCGCTCATCCGCGCTGCGGCGCCCGACGCGACGGAGAAGATGAGCTACGCGATCCCGACGTACTACCTGAACGGTAACCTGGTGCACTTCGCGGGCTACGAGAAGCACGTCGGGTTCTATCCGGGGGCGAGCGGGATGCAGGCCTTCGAGGCGGAACTCAAGCCGTACAAGCGCGGCAAAGGATCGGTGCGGTTCCCGCTGGACGAGCCGTTGCCCGCCGGCGTGATCCGTCGGATCGTCGAGTTCCGGGTGGCCGAGAACACCGGGATCTGAGTTGCGCGCCGGCGCCGCGACCGGGCGCGCAGGCCGCCCGGCTCGGCGCGGGCCGGCGGGGCCCCGTGCGCACGCCGCCGCCGCGTCCCGTAGACTTGCCACCAGGTCCGAGCGACAGACACACAAGCCTAGAGGTGACGAATGGCTGAGCAAGCCGAGGCGCGGCAGACGACAGGACGGCAGACGAGCGGGCGGCAGGCGCTGCCCGACGAGGCCGGGTTCTTCGGCGCCTACGGAGGGCAGTACCTGCCCCCTCAGCTCGAGGCGCCCTTCGCCGAGATCGTGCAGGCGTACCACGAGATCGAGAACGACGCATCGTTCATCGCCGAACTGCGCTACTTGCGCACGCATTTTCAGGGGCGGCCGACGCCCGTCTACCACGCGCGCACCCTTTCGCTGGCGAACGGCGGCGCGCAGATCTACCTCAAGCGCGAGGACCTCAACCACACGGGCGCTCACAAGCTCAACCACTGCATGGGCGAGGGCCTGCTCGCCAAGTACATGGGCAAGAAGAAGGTCATCGCCGAGACCGGCGCCGGCCAGCACGGCGTGGCGCTCGCCACCGCGGCCGCCCACTTCGGCCTCGAGTGCGAGATCCACATGGGCGAGGTGGACATCGTCAAACAGGCGCCGAACGTGAGCCGCATGGAACTGCTCGGCGCCACGGTCGTGCCCGTCTCGCATGGTCTCAGGACGCTCAAAGAGGCCGTCGACTCCGCCTTTGAGGCGTACCTGGCCGACTACGAGAACTCGATCTACTGCATCGGTTCGGTCGTCGGGCCGCATCCCTTCCCGCTCATGGTGCGTGACTTCCAGAAGGTGGTCGGCATCGAGGCGCGCGAGCAGTTCGTGGACATGACCGGCAACCTGCCGGACGTGGTCGAGGCATGCGTGGGTGGCGGCTCCAACGCGATGGGCATCTTCTTCGGCTTCCTGGACGACCCGGTGGAGCTGATCGGCGTCGAGCCGCTGGGGCGCGGCGAGGCCGTAGGCGAGCACGCCGCGACCATGACGTACGGCCGTGAAGGCATCATCCACGGCTTCAAGTGCTACCTGCTGCAGGATGAGGCCGGCGAGCCGGCGCCGGTGTACTCGTGCGCCAGCGGCCTGGACTATCCCGGCGTCGGCCCCGAGCACAGCTACCTGAGGGACGCCGGTCGCGTCCGGTACGTGACCTGCTCGGACGACGACTGCCGCGACGCCTTCTTCAAGCTCAGCCGCCAGGAGGGGATCATCCCTGCGCTCGAGAGTGCTCATGCTCTGGCGCACGCGCTCGTGAAGGCGCGCGAGATGAAGACCGGGACGATCCTCGTCAACCTCAGCGGTCGCGGCGACAAGGACATGGACTACGTGATCGAGCACTGGGGCACGGGGGGCACGTCGGCGTGACGGGTCACAGGGCCGCGCTGCCGCAACTCGAGGGTGGCCTCTTCCTGACCGACGGCGGGATCGAGACCAGCATGATCGTGTCCGAGGGGGCCGACCTGACCGACTTCGCCGTCTTCCCGCTGCTCATGAACGCCGGGGGGGAGGCGATGCTGCGCCGGTACTACCGTCCTTACGCGGAGATCGCCCGGCGCCACGGCACGGGGCTGATCCTCGAGAGCGCCACGTGGCGCGCCAGCGCCGGATGGGGTTCCGGACTCGGCTTCACGACGGCGATGCTCAGGCAGGCCAACCGGCAGTCGATCCGCCTGCTCGAGGATGTGCGCGACGAGTCCGAGACGGACGCGACGCGCATCGTGATCAGCGGGTGCGTGGGCCCGCGCCGCGACGGCTACGAGGCGGCCGAGGCGATGACCGCGGACGAGGCCGAGACGTATCACACCCCGCAGATCGCGACCTTCGCCGAGAGCACCGCAGATATGGTCGGCGCCCTCACGCTCACCGACCCCGAAGAAGCCGTCGGCATCGCCCGGGCGGCGGCGAAGGCCGGCATGCCCGTCGCGATCTCGTTCACGGTGGAGACGGACGGCCGGCTGGCGACGGGCCAGACACTGCGGCACGCGATCGAAACCGTCGATGAGGCGACCGCGGCTTACCCGTCGTACTACATGGTCAACTGCGCTCACCCCACCCACTTCGACGGAGTGCTGCTTTCTGGAGAGGCGTGGACCGGGAGGATCCTCGGCCTGCGCGCGAACGCCTCCCGTCTGAGTCACGCCGAGCTGGATGCGGCCGCCCAGCCGGATGCGGGGGATCCCGCAGAGCTCGGCCGCCTCTATGCCGCGCTGAAGCGGCGCTTGCCGCAACTCGGCGTCTTCGGCGGCTGCTGCGGTACGGACCAGCGTCACCTGGAGCACATCGCGTCGGCCTGCGGTCCGCTCTTCTCTCGCGGCCTGTGATGAGGGGCTTCAGGCCTGTGGGCGAACCGGGGGGCGACAGCACCGGGCTCCAGGCGTGGAGTTGACGAGCCGCCACGGAGCGCTGCTCTTGATGGCCCTCGTCGCGCCGTCGATCGTGCTGCTGTCGGCGGTGGCGTGTGACGTGGCCGGCGACGCCGGAGGAGCTTCGTCCCCGGCCGCCGGACCGAATCCTGCTTCAGTCGGGGATGCAGTCCTCGCCGCGGCGTTCGAGGACCGCACCTCCGACCTCGAGATCGAGGGCGTCGGCGCGGTCGAGCGGCTGCTTGCCGACGACGAGGAGGGCAGCCGGCATCAACGCTTCATCCTCCGGCTGGCGTCCGGCCAGACGCTTCTCGTGGCCCACAACATCGACGTCGCTCCGAGGGTCCCCGACCTGCGCGAGGGGGACGAGATCGCTTTCCGCGGGGTGTACGAGTGGAGTCCGCAGGGCGGCACGATCCATTGGACGCATCGCGATCCGTCGGGCGGCCATGCCTCCGGTTGGCTACGGCATGGAGGGCGGGCGTACGAGTGAGGCGCCGCGCTTCGGGTGGCGAGCCCTCGGTCGTCGCGTGACGTTGCCGGTCGTGGCGCGACTTAGTAGAGTCCTAGATTCGGACTACCCACGGCCCGAGGGGCCGTCCAGAGGAGGAGACAGCACATGTTCTACGACAAGGATGCCGACCTTTCCCTGATCCAGAGCAAGACCGTCGCCATCATCGGCTTCGGCAGCCAGGGTCACGCCCACGCGCAGAACCTGCGCGACAGCGGCGTCACCGTGGTCGTCAGCGAGCTCAAGGGCACACCCAACGCCGAGCGCGCCGAGAAGGCGGGTTTCGAGGTGCTCGGCGCCGCGGAGGCGACCAAGCAGGCCGACGTCGTCATGATGCTGGTCCCCGACCAGGCACAGGCCGTCGTGTACAAGAACGACGTGGGCCCGAACCTCAAGGACGGCGCCACGCTGATGTTCGCGCACGGCTTCAACATCCACTTCGGCCAGATCGTGCCGCCGAAGACCGTCGACGTGAGCATGGTGGCGCCCAAGGGCCCCGGCCATATCGTGCGCCGCCAGTACGAAGAGGGAAAGGGCGTGCCCGTGCTCATCGCCGTGGAGCAGGACGCCAGCGGCAATGCACAGGCTCAGGCGCTTGCCTATGCCTGCGGCATCGGCGGCCTGCGCGCCGGCGGCCTCGAGACGACGTTCGCCGAAGAGACCGAGACCGACCTCTTCGGTGAGCAGGCCGTGCTCTGCGGCGGCGCCATGGAGCTTGTCACCGCCGGCTTCGACACCCTCGTCGAGGCAGGTTACCAGCCGGAGATCGCCTACTTCGAGTGCCTGCACGAGCTCAAGCTCATCGTCGACCTGATGTGGGAGAAAGGCATCGCCGGCATGCGCTACAGCATCAGCGACACGGCGGAGTACGGCGACCTCACGCGCGGCCCGCGCGTGATCGACGAGAACGTGCGCGACACCATGCGCGAGCTGCTCGCCGAGATCCAGAGCGGCGAGTTCGCGCGCGAGTGGATCCTCGAGAACCAGGCCAACCGCCCCGTGTTCAACGCGCTGCAGCGGCAGGGCAAGGAGCACCTCATCGAGATCGTGGGCAAGGAGCTGCGAGGCATGATGAGCTGGATCGACGAGGGTGGCCTCGACATCGACGTGTGAGTCCGGACCTTCGGCCTGGGAGCCGTCAGATGAGCACGAAGAAGATCCTCGTCGCGGGGCGTCTCGCTCTCGAAGGCATCGCCCGACTGGAGGCCGAGGGCTTCCACGTGGACACGGCCGCCGAGACGGATGACGCCGGCCTTGCCCGCCTGATCCCGGAGTATCACGGCCTTGTCGCCGGGCCGTCGGTCGCCGTGCCGTCCGAGGTGCTGCGGGCGGCCGACGTCCTTGAGGTCATCGGCCGCCCGGGAAGCCACATTGACGACATCGACCTTGGCGAGGCGACGGGTCGCGGGATCATCGTCACCGACGCACCGGGAACCGACAGCGTGTCCGCGGCCGAGGTCGTGCTGGCGCTGGTGCTCGCCTGCGCCCACGAGGTCGTGCGTGCTCACCTGGCGATCGAGTCGTCACGCGGGTCCGAGCGTCCCGAGCCTGCCGCCCGCGGCGTCGAGGTCCGCGGCAAGACCCTGGCCTTCATCGGCATCGACGAGACGGTCGCTCTGGCGGCCGAGACCGCCCAGGTACTCGGCATGCGCACGATCGCCTGGGCGTCCGGGGAATCGGTCGACGGCGGTGAGCGGTCGTCGCTGGAGCGCTCTGCCGATTTGACGACGGTCTGCCGTGAGGCGGACTTCCTGAGCATCCACGTCGCGGGCACGCCGGAAAACGCCGGGATCGTCGGCGAGGCGCAGTTCGCCGTCATGAAGCCCGGCGTGAGCCTCGTCAGCGCGTTCGCCCGCGGGATCGTCGACGAGACTGCCTGGGCCCGCGCCATCCAGGTGGACC